>NZ_JBOGDB010000136.1:0-21718 GCF_050701515.1 Mycobacterium sp.
ACCTGCATCCCGCCGTCACCGTTGGACGCGAGCTCGCTGGTCGCGCAGGACAGCCCCGCACCGCCGAGGTCCTGGATGCCGACAACGGTGTCGGCGGCGAACAGCTCGAGGCAGCACTCGATGAGCACCTTCTCCATGAACGGGTCGCCGACCTGAACCGAGGGCAGCTTCTTCCGAGATCCGCTTGCGGGATCGAGCGATGTGTCGGTCCGGCTTCCTTCAGGTCCTCCGAACGTCTCCGACGCCAGCACGGACACCCCGCCGATGCCGTCCAGACCGGTACGCGCGCCGAACAGAATGATCTTGTTGCCGGTGCCCGACGCGAACGCCAGGTGGAGATCCTCCTTGCGCAACACCCCCACGCACAGCGCGTTCACCAGCGGATTGCCGGCGTAGGAGGCGTCGAACACGGTTTCGCCGCCGATGTTGGGCAGTCCGAGGGAATTGCCGTACCCGCCGATGCCGCGGACCACCCCGTCGACGACGCGGCGGGTGTCGGGCGCATCGGCGGCGCCGAAACGCAACTGGTCCATCACCGCGACCGGCCGGGCTCCCATCGCCATGATGTCGCGGACGATTCCGCCGACTCCAGTCGCGGCGCCCTGATACGGCTCGACGTAAGACGGGTGGTTGTGCGACTCGACCTTGAAGGTGACCGCCCAGCCGTCGCCGATGTCGACGACGCCGGCGTTCTCGCCGATGCCCGCCAGCATCGCGGAGCGCATCTTCTCGGTTGTGGTCTCACCGAAATAGCGCAGGTGCACCTTGGAGGACTTGTAGGAGCAGTGCTCGCTCCACATCACCGAGTACATGGCCAGTTCGGCGTCGGTCGGTCGTCGACCCAGAATCTCGCGGATGCGCTGATACTCGTCGTCCTTGAGGCCGAGCTCTCGGAACGGTTGCGGCTGGTCGGGAGTGGCGGCGGCGCGCTCGACGGTGTCGACCTCGTGGGTGCGCCCGGACGTCACGCAGCCAGTCTAGTTTGAGCAGCCCGCTCGCCGGGCCGGTGGCGACACGCGGGCGCGCCCCGGGGTGGTCGCACCGTTGGAACGGGTCGGCCCTGCCAGCCGCACCTATCCAACGGCGAAACCGCGAAGACCGAAGCGGCCGAAGCGGTTTGCAAGCACTGAGCGGGGGGTAGGCCGCCTGTATCAGGCGTAAGTGACGCAACGGAAGGAAGATTTAACATGACCACCACCAGCGAGACCGGCCAAGTCACCGGCACCAAGGACACGTCCTACAACCTGATCTGGTACACCGAGAAATGCCTCGATAACGCGCTGCGGCTGGAGACCTATATCCAGGACGCCGAGCAGGATGGGGACAACGAAGTCGCCGATCTGTTCCGCAAGGCCCAGGCCGACAGCCGCAAAGGTGCCGAAGTGGCCAAAGGGCTGCTCAAGTCGCGGCTGTAGCGCCCTACTGCGCCGCCGCCCCCACGCAGAACGCGTTCCCGTCGGGGTCGGTCAGCACCACCCACTGGAACTCGGGGCCGAACTCGTGCCGGCCCTGCTCGGTGGCACCCAGCTCCACCAGGCGCTTGACCTCTGCGTCCATATCGGCGGCGCCGAAATCGATGTGCACCCGATTCTTGCCCGGCGTGGGATCGTCGACCCGCTGAAAGCCAAGCTGGGGCCCTTTCTCGCGGGATACCACCACAAACTCCCCAGGCTCCAACGGGTGTACCTTGCCGCCGATGGCGTTGGCCCACCAGTCGGCCAGCCGGTCCGGGGCAGCGCAGTCGAACGTGATCATCTCCACAGTCAGCGTCATGCGCCTGACCATAAGTCAGGCCGGTGACAAGAATGCCTGAAGTGCCGCCGAGTAGGCGGCGACGTCGTCGGCGCCCATCAGCTCGCGCGCCGAGTGCATGGCCAGCTGTGCCGCGCCCACATCGAGGGTCGGGATGCCGGTACGCGCCGATGTCATCGGCCCGATCGTCGACCCGCACGGCAGGTCGGCCCGGTGCTCGTAGCGCTGCAACGGCACCCCCGCCTGCTGGCAGGCCAACGCGAACGCCGCCGCGGTGCGACCGTCGGTGGCGTAGCGCAGGTTCGGCTGCACCTTGAGCACTGGCCCCCCGTTGACCTCGATGAGATGACCCGGCTCGTGGCGTTCCGGGTAGTTCGGGTGGGTGGCGTGCGCCATGTCGCCCGACGCCACCATCGAGCCCGGCAACCTGCGCAGAAAGTCTTCCCGGCCACCGCCGGCGGCCAGCGTGATGCGCTCGAGCACCGTTGGCAAGAACTCGGACAGGGCGCCGTGATCTGACTGCGAGCCCACCTCCTCGTGGTCGAACAGGGCCAGCACCGGTAAATAGTCTCGCGGCCCGGCCGCCAGGAACGCCTCGAGGCCCGCGTAGCAGCTGCACTGGTTGTCCAGCCGCGGCGCGCTGACCAGTTCCCCATCCACCCCGGCCAACGTCGACGGCGTCAGGTCGTGGGTCATCAGGTCGGCGCCGAGCACGTCGGCCGCGTCTACCCCGGTTCGCTCGGCGACATAGCCCAGAAACGACCGCGTACCGGTGCCCACGCCCCACACCGCGTTGACGTGCCGCTGCGGGTCAAGCGACACCGACTTGCGGTCCTCGGCAAGGTGAATGGCCAGCTGCGGCACCCGCAGGATCGGCTCGTCGATGCGCACCAGGCGGTGGTCGATGGTGTCGCCGGTGCGCACCGACAGCCGGCCACTGAGGCCGAGGTCGCGGTCCAGCCACGAGTTCAGCCAGGCCCCGCCATACGGCTGCAGGGCCACCACCTGCCAGGCCGACACGAACCGGTCGGGATGCTGCTTGACCCGCAGGTTGGGGCTGTCGGTATGGGCGCCGACGATGCGGAATGCGCCGCCGGTCTGCTCGGGTGTCTGCCAGGCGATCAGCGACCCGGCCCGCACGATGAAGTACCGGCCCGTTCCCGGCCACGCATCACGTTCGGACAGCTCGGTGAACCCCTCGGCACTCAGTCGCTGAGCAACCGTCAGGCAGACGTGGAACGGCGACGGCGACGCGTCGATGAATTCGCACAACCCGTGCGCACTCGCGGACATGGTTCACCATCATGGCCGACGGTCTAAACGCTAAGGTCAGACGGTGCCTCCAGTGCAGCCGCAACCGGTTTTGGCGCCGTTGACGCCCGCGGCCATCTTCCTGGTGGCGACGATCGACGAGGGTGGCGTCCAGACCGTTCACGACGGACTGCCCGACATCTCGGGTTTGGTGCGCGCGATAGGTTTCCGCGATCCGGCCAAGCGGCTGTCGGTGGTGACGTCGATCGGCTCCGACGCTTGGGACCGGTTGTTCTCCGGTCCGCGCCCGGCCGAACTGCAGCCGTTCATCGAACTGGCCGGCCCCCGCCACCACGCTCCGACGACGCCGGGCGACCTGCTGTTCCACATCCGGGCCGAATCGATGGATGTCTGCTTCGAGCTGGCCGGCAAGCTGGCCGACGCGCTGGACGGGGCGATCACCGTGGTCGACGAGGTGCACGGCTTCAGGTTCTTCGACAACCGCGACCTGATGGGATTCGTGGATGGTACCGAGAACCCGGACGGCCCAATCGCCTTGAGCGCCACCCAGATCGGCGACGAAGATCCCGAGTTCGCGGGCGGCTGCTATGTGCACGTTCAGAAGTACGTCCACGACCTCAGCTCCTGGAACTCATTGTCAACAGAGGAGCAGGAGCGGGTGATCGGGCGCACCAAGCTCGATGACATCGAACTGGACGACGCGGTGAAGCCGGCGGACTCGCATCTCGCCCTCAACGTGATCGAGGACGACGACGGCACCGAGCTGAAGATCGTGCGCCACAACATGCCGTTCGGTGAGGTCGGCAAGGGCGAGTTCGGCACCTATTTCATCGGCTACTCGCGCACGCCCGCGGTGACCGAACGCATGCTGACCAACATGTTCATCGGTGACCCGCCGGGCAATACCGACCGCATCCTGGACTTCTCGACCGCCCTGACCGGAAGTATGTTCTTCACGCCGACGGTCGACTTCCTCGATGATCCACCGCCACTACCGGATTCGGCGCCCGAACAGGATCAGTCGGCCCTCACCGTCATCCCCGTCAGCCACGACGGATCACTCGGCATCGGCAGCCTGAAAGGAACTACCCGATGAACAACCTATATCGCGATCTGGCTCCGATCACCGAAGTGGCTTGGGCCGAAATCGAATTGGAAGCGTCTCGCACCTTCAAACGGAACATCGCCGGCCGGCGAATCGTCGATGTCAGCGAGCCGGGCGGAGCGGTGACCGCGGCCATCAGCACCGGGCACCTGGTCGATGTCGACGCACCGGGTGACGGTGTGGTGGCGCACCTGCGGGACAGCAAGCCCCTGGTGCGGTTGCGGGTGCCGTTCACGGTGTCGCGCACCGACATTGACGATGTCGAGCGCGGATCGCAGGATTCCGATTGGGACCCGGTCAAGGAGGCCGCCAAGAAGCTGGCGTTCGTCGAGGACCGGGCGATCTTCGAGGGGTATGCGGCCGGGTCGATCGAGGGCATCCGAAACTGCAGCTCCAACCCGGCCCTTGCGCTGCCCGACGATGCCCGCGAATACGCCGACGTCGTCTCCCAGGCGTTGTCCGAGTTGCGGCTGGCCGGCGTCGACGGGCCATACTCGGTGCTGCTGTCGGCCGATGCCTACACCAAGGTCAGCGAGACCACCGAGCACGGCTATCCGATCCGCGAGCACCTCAACCGGCTCGTCGACGGGGACATCATCTGGGCACCCGCCATCGACGGCGCGTTCGTATTGTCCACCCGCGGCGGCGATTTCGACCTGCAGCTGGGCACCGATGTGTCGATCGGCTACTTGTCCCACGATGCCGACACCGTGCAGCTGTACCTCCAGGAGACGCTGACGTTCCTGTGCTACACGGCCGAGGCGTCGGTGGCGCTGACCCCGTAGTCCGGCACTAGGCCGCCAGCACGCTGTCCAGCGCGGAGTAGAACAGGCCGAGCCCGTCGTCGGACGGGCCGGTGAGCGCCTCGGTGGCATGCTCCGGGTGCGGCATCAACCCGACCACCCGGCCGTTGGCCGACGCGATGCCCGCGATGTCGCGCATCGAGCCGTTCGGGTTGTCCCGATAGCGGAACACCACCCGGCCCTCACCCTCGAGCTTGTCGAGCACCTTTTCGCTGGCCACATAGCGGCCCTCGCCCGACTTCAGCGGCACCAGGAGATCGGCACCCAGTTCATAGCGCGACGTCCACACCGTCGAGTTCGACGCCACCTCCAACCACAGATCGCGGCAGACGAAATGCAGGCCGGCGTTGCGGGTCAACGCACCCGGCAACAGTCCCGCCTCACACAGCACCTGAAAACCGTTGCAAATCCCCAACACCGGCATGCCGCGGCCTGCTGCCGCGATGACCTCACCCATCACCGGCGCGAACTTCGCGATCGCGCCCGCACGGAGATAGTCGCCGTAGGAGAAGCCGCCAGGCACCACAACCGCGTCCACGCCCTTCAGGTCGGCGTCGGCATGCCAGAGGTTGACCACCTCGGCGCCCGCCAGCCGGACCGCCCGAGCCGCATCAACGTCGTCGAGCGTGCCGGGAAATGTGATCACGCCCACCCGGGCCGTCATTGTTGCTCCCTGCTCACCGACCAGTCCTCGATGACCGTGTTCGCCAACAGCGATTCGGCGATCTCGGCGACCTGGTCGTCGTCGATTCTGTCGTCGACTTCGAGCTCAAATCGCTTGCCTTGCCGTACATCTGAGACGCCATCAAAGCCGAGACGACCCAGCGCGCCGACGATCGCCTGACCCTGCGGGTCGAGGATCTCGGCCTTGGGCATCACGTGCACCACCACCCTTGCCACGGCGATCACTCTACCGGCGGCAACGGCCCGAGCGTCTCACCGGCACGAGTCGATATACGCCCGGCACAGCGGGGCCATCATCGCGTCGAGGACCTGCACGTCGGGCACCGCCGGCCAGTTCACCAGCGGCGGTGTCAGCGCCCACATCGCCACCTCCGTCACGGTGCTGCTGCGGGGGTGGGCCAGCAGGTACTCGTGCAGCACCGGCTGACCGGGAATCGACCCGCTGATCACCGCGGCCATCCGGTCGGGGGTGTCGGTGGTGATCGACGGCGAGGTCAGCGGGGCCGTCAGCTGGCAGGCGCGCAACGCCGCGACCGCGGCATCGAATGCCGCCAGTGCCGTCGCCCCGCCGCGCCAGGTCTCACCGCGCCAGTGCATGACCTGCACCTGCAGCTGCCACTGGCCATCGGGCTGAGGGACGGCGGCCCGTGCCGCCACCGCGAACCGGCGGGCGTCGCCGGCGATCGGTGGGGTCCCGCAGGCCTCCTCGAATCGGAAGCGCGGGTCGGTTGCGGTGACCGCAACTCCGGCCAGCCGTGGCCAGTGATACACCGGAAACAGCGGAATTGCGGTCGGTTCGAGCCACGCCGAATCCGGGATGCGATCACAGTTGGGCGGGCAGTCGACCGGGAACGCCTGCGCAGGCCAGCCGGTGGCCAACCCGCAGGTCGCCAAGACTGCCGCCAGCACCATTCGCATATCGCGCACCACCCCTGCGCGCCACAATATAGGGATGCAATTGACGCATTTCGGCCATTCCTGCCTACTCGCCGGCTTTGCAGACGACTCCGGTGGCGAGACAACCGTGCTGCTTGATCCCGGCATCTTTTCGCACGGGTTCGAGGGCATTACCGGGCTATCGGCGATCCTGATCACCCATCAGCACCCCGACCACGCCGACACCGAGCGGCTCCCCGCGCTGGTCGATGGCAATCCCCAGGCGGCGTTGTACGCCGACCCGCAAACCGCCGCGCAACTGGGCGAGCCGTGGCGAGCCGTACACGTCGGCGACGAAATCACCATCGGCTCGTTGTCCGTCCGCGGTGTCGGTGGCCGGCACGCGGTGATTCACCCCGAAATCCCGGTAATCGACAACATTTCCTACCTCATCGGCCACGACAACCACCCGGCCCGGCTGATGCATCCCGGTGACGCGTTGTTTGTTCCCGACGAGCCGGTCGACGTGTTGGCGACGCCGGCGGCGGCGCCGTGGATGAAAATCTCGGAGGCCGTGGACTATCTGCGCGCGGTCGCGCCGACCCGTGCGGTGCCGATCCACCAGGCGATCATCGAGCCGAATGCCCGCGGCATCTACTACGGCCGGCTGTCCGAGATGACCGACACCGACTTTCAGGTGCTGGAGGCCGAGAACGCCTCGGAGTTCTGAGCGTTTCGACCGGCGCGGGTCACGCGGCGTCGGTCAATGCGGGGTAGGGCCGCCACTGGTACACCGCCGGCACGCACTGATGCATCAAGGCCAGGTCGACGGCGTCGAGCATGGCCTGCCGCGGTCCGGGTCTATGCAGGTGACGGGCCGCCACCGCGACCCGCACAATGCCCGCGCGGCGGGCAGTGCGCTCGGCGGAGAGCACCAGCGTGCGACACCACCACGGCTCGGTCAGGAAGCCCTCGCCGATGCCGAGCACCCGCGCCCGCGCGGTGGTCCGGCGGACCAGATCAGTGATCCCGCTCAGCCCGGCGAGCAACCGAAACCCGTTGCGCGGCAGGGCCGTCACCGTCCCGTCCGAAACTGACCAGCCCGGCGCGGCGAAGATCCGGGTGCGCAACCCGAGATGCTCGAGGACCCGATCGGCACCCATCAGCCGCAGGTTCGCCTCGTGCGCCGGCAGGCTGGCGAACTCGCCGCGACGCTTCTTGGTGGCGGCCTCGTCGAAACCGTGCAGAACGATGGCGTCCCCGCCGCCGCGCCGCGCGGCCAGCCAGTCGACCGTCGAGGCATCCCGGTCGAGCCGGTAACCGCCCTTCAGCCGGGGCGCCACCAGGAATGAGGACGGTACCGCCCGCGCGTCCAGCTGTGTACAGAATGCCGCGACGTCGGGCAGCGTCTGCTCGCTGATCCCGGAGATCGAGACGATCAGTTGTCCAGCCACCCGCCCAGTGTGACAACTCCAGGTGTCCCAACGGTTTCCAACACGTGGGCAGCAGTTGTCTATTCGGCTATCGCGGCAAGATCGCGTCGATCGCGGCTAGCACCTCCGGCGCATCGGGGACGGTGCGCGGACGAAACCGATTGACCACCACACCGCCCGGTGCGAGCAGGAACTTTTCGAAGTTCCACTGCACGTCACCGGCCTCACCCGTGGCGTCGGGAGTCTGCGTCAGCGCGGCGTAGAGCGGATGACGGTCCGGGCCGTTGACATCGGTCTTGGCCATTAGCGGAAAGGTCACGCCATAGGTGGTGGAGCAGAACGTCTGGATCTCCTCGGCGCTGCCCGGCTCCTGACTCATGAACTGGTTGCACGGCACGCCGATCACCGTCAACCCTCGATCGCGGTAGTCCTGAGCGAGCTTCTCCAGTGCGCTGTATTGCGGTGTCAGTCCGCATTTCGAGGCGACGTTCACCACCAGTGCGGCACCGTCGGCGAGTTCGGCCAGCGAGGTGGGCTCGCCGTCGAGCGTGGTCAGGGCGATGTCGGTCAGGGGCGTGTCCGTCATGGCCCGCACATTACCTAGCGGTGGTAGAGCATGTTCGCCACCCGCTCGACGGTGGCGATCGGGTCTGCGCCGGTATCGATGGCCTGGTTGAGCCAAAGCATCGCAAACCCATGGACCAGCGCCCAGGCAGCCAGCGCGGCGGCTTGCGGGTCGGCTTTGGCCCGCGGGTCGTCGAGGGTTCCGACGCCGCCGGCCAGTTCGGTTCCCACCGCCGCCTGGGCCGCAACCAATTCGGGGTCGTCGGAGTTGATCAGCGAGCGATCGAACATCACCGCATAGTTGCCCGGGTGGTCGAGCGCAAACCGTACGTAGGCCAGTGCAGCGTCAAGGAAGTCGGGCCGGACGCCGCCAAGCGCATCGGCGAGCATCCGCCAGCCTTCGGCGGCCAGCGCGGTGAACAGGCCGCGGCGGTCGGTGAAGTGGTTACCAGGGACCGGTGTCGTGATTTGCCTTGGCGGCATCCAGTAGCCACGCGTACTGGAAGGCGGCTTCTTTCCAGCGTTCGTACCGTCCGCTGATGCCACCGTGGCCGGCGTTCATCTCGGTCTTCAGCAAGACCGGATGGCCGTCGGCCTTGGTGTGCCGCAGCGCCGCAACCCATTTCGCGGGTTCAACGTAGTGCACGCGGGTGTCGTTGAGCGATGTCATGGCCAGGATGGGCGGGTAGTGCTTGGCTTCGACGTTCTCGTACGGCGAGTAGGACTTCATGTAGAAATAGACGTCTTTGTCGGCCACCGGGTTTCCCCACTCGTCCCATTCGGTCACGGTCAGTGGCAGCGACGGGTCCAGGATCGTGGTCAGCGGATCGACAAAGGGCACCGCGGCCAGAACGCCGGCGAACAACTCCGGCGCCATGTTGGCCACCGCGCCTATCAACAGCCCACCGGCGCTGCCGCCGAAAGCGACGAGGTTCTCGGGTCTCGTCACGTCGGTGGCGATCAGATGTCTTGCGACGGTGATGAAGTCGGTGAAGGTGTTCTCCTTCTCCAATAGCTTGCCGTGCTCGTACCACGGCCGACCGAGTTCGCCGCCGCCCCGCACATGCGCGATGACGAAGACCATGCCACGGTCCAGCAGCGACAGCCTCGCGATGGAGAACCGTGGGTCCTCGCACGACTCGTAGGCACCGTAGCCGTAGAGCAGCGCGGGCGCGGGGAATTGCAGGCCGACTCGGTGAATGATGGACACCGGTATACGCGCCCCGTCGTCGGCGATCGCCCAATCGCGGCGCTCCACGTAGTCCTGGGGGCGGTAGTCGCCGAGCACCGGCTGCTCGCGCAACAATGTCCGCTCGCCGGTGGCGAGGTCGACGTCGTAGACCCGGGTCGGGATGACGAACGAGGTGGTGCCAATCCGCAGCTTCGGCGCGTCCCAGTTGGGGTTGGCGCTCAACCCCGCCGACATCAGCTCGGAGTCGAACTGGATTTCCTCCGGGCGACCGTAGTCGCCTTCGACCGGCCACAGCTGGATCCGCGGCAGTGCTTCACGGCGGTAGCTGACCACCAGGTGCCCGCCAAACGCGTCGACGGCGTCGAGGCGAACGTCGTCGCGGTGCTCGATGAGCGTGCGGGTTGCGGTCGGATCGCTCACCGGCACCTCGACCAGGGTGAAGTTCTCCGCGCCGTCGTTGTGCAGGATCAGGAATCGGTCTTCGCCGCCAACGACGGCATGCTCGACGGAGTACTCGACGAGCTCCCGGCGCGGCCACACCGGGACGAACTCGGCCTCCGGGTCGGCCGCGTCGGCGTAGCGCACCTCCGAAGTGACCGCGCTGCCCGCCGCGATCATCATGTAGGCGTTGCTGCGGCTGCGGCCCACCGCGAGGAAGAATCTTTCGTCGGGTTCGTGATAGACCTTCTCGGCAGGCAGGCCGGCGGCCAAGCGGTGGCGCCACACGGTGTCGGGCCGCCACGCATCGTCGACGGTGGTGTAGTAGATGGTGCGGTTGTCGGCGGCCCAGGTCGCTCCCGCAGCGATGCCGACGATCTCGTCGTCGTAAAGCTGATTGGTCCGCAAGTCCTTGAAGCGCAACGTGTATCGCTCATCGCCGAGGACGTCGACGGAGTATGCCAATATGTTGCCGTCGAGGCTGACCGCCCCGGCACCGAGCGAGAAGTAGTCATGCCCGTCGGCCTCGATGTTCTCGTCGAGAAGCACCTGTTCGCCTGGGATCTCGGTGTGCTCGTCGAGCTTCGGCGGTGTCCAGTCGTCGGGATCGGTTACCGGGCAACGGCAATGGACGCCGTACTGCTTGCCTTCGAAGCTCCGACCGTAGTACCACCAGCCGCCGCGGCGGGTCGGCACCGACAGGTCGGTCTCCTTGGTGCGCGCCTTGATCTCGTCGAAGATCTTCTGCCGCAGCGGGGCCAGATCGCCGGTGACCTGCTGGATGTAGGTGTTCTCCGCCTCCAGGTGTTCGATCACCGCGGGATCGGACTTGTCGCGCAGCCATTCATACGGGTCGATGAAGACGTCGCCGTGATACTCGCGGCGGTGCTCGACCCGCTTCGGTGTGGGTGGGACGGCGGTTTCGCTCACGCTGGCGAGCCGATCCAATCGGCGAACCGCAGACCCGAAATGCGCTCGTATGCATTGATATAGCGCTCTCGCGTGGCATCCACGATGGTCGGCGGCAACGGTGGCGGCGGCTTGTCGCCGTAGCGGTCCCAGCCTGATTCCGGGCTTGTCAGCCAGTTGCGGACGAACTGCTTGTCGAAGCTGGGCTGGACGACACCCTCCTGGTACGTCTCGACTGCCCAGTACCGCGACGAGTCCGGGGTGAAGATCTCGTCGGCAAGCACGAGGTTGCCGTGCTCGTCGACCCCGAACTCGAATTTGGTGTCGGCGATGATGATTCCTTTCGTCAGGGCGTGGTCAGCGGCCTGCACATAGGTCTGTAGCGTGCGATCGCGCAATTCGTCGGCTCGCTCGGCTCCAACCATGTCGATCACGTCGGCGAACGAGATGTTCTCGTCGTGCTGGCCGAGTTCGGCCTTGGTCGCGGGGGTGAACAGCGGGGTGTCGAACTTGCTGGCCTCGGTCAGGCCCGCCGGCAGGGTGATGCCGCTGACCTCGCCGGTCTTCTGATAGTCCAGCAGCCCGGAGCCGGTCAGATAGCCGCGGGCCACACACTCCACCGGCACCATGTCGAGCTTGCGTACCACCAGCGCGCGGCCGAGCACGTCGGCGGGGATGCGCGGTTCGTCGGGAGGACCGGCGAGGTGATTGGGCGCCGCCACGTAGTCGAAGAAGAACACGCTCATAGCGGTCAGGATGCGGCCCTTGTCGGGTATCTCGTTTTCCAGGATGTAGTCGAACGCCGAGATGCGATCGCTGGCGACGAACAGCAGGTGGTTGTCGTCGACGCGGTAGAGCTCACGAACCTTGCCGCTGGCCAGATGCTGGTAGTCGGACAAAGCGGGGCGCATCGGGCCAGCCTAACGGTCGATCTGTGTTGGGATCGACGCCATGAGATCGAGGTATGTGCCCTACGCCACCGCGCCCGCCCGGCTGCTCGCGCAGTTGATCAGCGACATCGTCGTCGCCGCCTGGACCGCCATCTGGGTGCTGGTCGGGATGGCCGTACACGCGGCCGTGTCGACCATCGCCGAATTCGGCAGAGACGTCGAGAGCGGCGCCAACGGGATCGCCGGCAATCTCGATTCCGCCGGGGAGAACGCAGGCAAGGTGCCGCTGATCGGCGATGCGCTGAGCAGCCCGCTGACCGGCGCGGGTGGATTCGCCCGCGACATCGCCGGCGCGGGCCAACAGCTGAACACCACGGCGAGCTGGCTGGCGTGGCTGCTGGCGCTCGCCGTCGCGGCCCCGCCGATCCTGGCGATCGCGATGCCCTGGCTGGTGCTGCGGCTGCGGTTCTTCCGGCGCAAGTGGGTGGCGCTCACGCTGGCCGCGACCCCCGCCGGTGAACAGCTGCTCGCGCTGCGTGCGCTGGCCAACCGGCCGCTGGCCAAGCTCGCGTCGATCAACGCTGATCCCGTCGGCGCCTGGCGACGGGAAGACGCCGTCGCCATCAGCGGCCTGGCCGCACTCGAACTGCGCGCCGCCGGCATCGCCCGCCGCAGCCCTGCCCGTAATTAGCGATTTCGGCGTGATTTCCAGCGCTCACTGCAGGTTTTCACGCCGAAATCGCAGAGGAGGGAACCCGTGAGCGCCAAGTCGCCGTCTCTCGTGTGTGCTCGACGAGTTTCTGCGTCAACAAGACGGCGTCCTTACCCTTGCCCAGGCCAAACGCGCCGGCCTCAGCGAGCACGCCGTATTGCGGCGTCAACGCTCGGGGAGCTGGCGCCGATGTGGGCCTGGCGTCTATTTCGTCGACGACCGCCCCTACACCGACGCGGCGCGTATTCGTGCGGCAGTTTGGAGCTACGGTGTCCGAGCTGCCGCGAGTGGACTTGCGGCGGCGTGGTGGCACGGTCTGACCAAGTTTGCACCCGAGATTGTCGAGGTGACAGTGCCACGAGATAGCAACGGCCGATGCCGCGGCGGCTCAAGAGTACGGCGGCGAGACCTCAAGCCAGTCGACGTAGTGGAGCAAAAGGGACTGCGCGTCACGGAGTTGGGGCTGACGGTTGTCGAGGCCGCGGTTCGGCCCGGCGGCAACGCCTGGCTGATGGACTCGGCGTTGCAGCATCGCGTCGAGTTGCGTGGCCTGTGGCGAGCGCACTTGCGTAACAAGGGCCGCTACGGCTCGCCCGCCGCACGCCGGTTACTCCAAGCCGCAGACGACGGTGCCCGCTCGCAAGCCGAGCGACTGCTGATCCGAATCCTCAGGGCGGCGAAGATCACCGGCTGGCGGGCGAACTACCCGCTGGCCGGTTACCGGATCGACGTCGCGTTCCCCAAGCAGAAGGTCGCGATCGAAGTCGACGGCTGGGCCTTTCACAGCGATCAGGAGGACTTCCAGCTCGACCGTGAACGCCAGAACAACATCGCGCTGCTCGGCTGGCAGGTGCTGCGCTTCACCTGGCTCGACCTGACGGAGTACCCGCAACGGGTGCTCGCCGAGATCCGATTCGCGATTTCGGCGTGATTTCCAGCGCTCACCGCAGGTTTTCACGCCGAAATCGCAGGCTGACCGGCGCTCAGCGCACGGTAGCGCGCCGAAATCGCAGGAGGCCGGCGATGGCGACGATCGTCCAGGCAGTAAAGGCGATCCAGAAGAACACCAGCGAGATCGTCGTCAGCGGCTGCCAGCCCGTTTCGACGGCCATCGCGTAGGTTGCCGCCGAGTACATCCCGAGCGGGAAAACCGCGGCCCACCAGACCCCGTCGAACGACAGGGCTCCGGCACGCCGGTTGATGCGCCGCAGGCCGAGGTAGATCAGCGGCGGGATCCACAGCGTGGCCAGTATCCAGGTCCCGATTGTGACATCGCGAACCTCGTCGACGCCGGCGTGGTGAATGTGGTCGCCGGCCAACGTCGCGATGGCCACGCCGCCCATCAGGATCCAGTTGTCCGGCTCGAAACCCTCTGGCGCAGTTGGATCATGCGCGGCGCGCCACAGGATCAGCCCCGTCATCACGAGGTACACCGCGATGGCCAGCACCCAGAAGCCGACGGCCACCCCCAGCAGCGCGAGGTCGGCGGCAACGATCGCCAATCCCGACGTCGCCACGCTCGCCAATTCCCAGGCGCCATGCGCGCGATCGCGCAGCCCGGTCCATCGGTGCGACCACATCCGGTGGGCCACCAGCGGCGCCAGCAGCAGCCAGGCCGCCAGCGCCGTCGCGCCGAGCACCCACAGCACCGGGCGATGATCCGCAAGGCGGGCACCGAGCACCGCGCACGCCGCGACGAACGTGAACAGCCGGATCGGGACGTCGGGGTCGGCGAAGTCCAGTGGGTCCCGGCGCCAGCCGACCGCGGCCACCACGACCAGCACGGCCAACCCGGCGACGGCCAGCCCATCGAGCACGTCACTGATGACGTGATAGCCGTGATCCTCGGCGGCGATCGAGACGATGCCGGTCGCCATCACCGCCGCGAACGCATCCGGCCTCACGGCGGGCCGGCGATGAGCAGTTCGGCCGACATCACCACGGGCAGATTCACGAGAGACCCGAGCCTGGCGCGCAGCGCGCCGAGCATGGCCAGCACGGCGGCGCGAGCGGACAGCTGAGCTTCCTCCAACGACACCTCGCTCGGCACCCGCCCGAACGGGTCCGGCGGCAGCTGCAGCCCCAGCTCGGAAACCCGCCGCTCGAAGCTCACGTGTTCAGTTCGACGATCAGATGACGTATGCCGGTGTGCCTGTTGCTTCGCGTCCATTCCACCGGCTTGACCACCCGGGCGGCCGAAAACCTGCCGAGCAGTTCCTCGAACAGCACTCGCAGTTCCAAGCGGGCGAGATTGGCGCCCAGGCAGTAGTGAACGCCTTGGCCGAAACCCAAGTGCGGGTTGGGCTTCCGGGAGATGTCGAAGGTGTCGGGGTCGTCGAACACCAAGCCGTCACGGTTGGCCGAGCCCTCCCACACCAGCACCTTCTGGCCCGGTTCGACCCGGTGCCCGCCCAGCTCGGCGACGCGGGTGGCGGTACGTCGCTTCGACGGCGACGGCGAGGTCCACCGGACCATCTCCTCGATCGCGGTCGGCAACAGGTCGAGATCCTCACGCAGCGCACGGAACTGGTCGGGATGGTCGACCAGTGCCAGCAGGCCACCCGCCACCGCGTTGCGGGTGGTTTCCGCGCCCGCGCTGAACAGCAGATTGAAGAACAGGTAGACCTCGACGTCACTGATCGGGGTATCCAAGCTGGCGTTGGCGACGACCGACAACATGTCGTCGGAGGGCTCGGCGCGCTTACCGGCGATGAGCTCCTGGCCGTAGGTGTACATCCGCGACCCGGCCTCCTCGATCGACAGCCGGGTGATCGACGCCTTGCGGGAGCCCCCGAAATCGAAGCTGGGCTCGATGGCCTCGAACAGCCAATGTCGTTCGGACTCCGGCACTCCGAGCAGGATGCAGATCATCTGCATGGGCAGTTCGGCGGCCACGTCGACCACAAAGTCGAACGGCGCCGCGGGTTCGATCCCGTCGAGCAGACGCCGGGCCCGCGACCGCAGGTCGTCTTCCACCCGGGTGATCATCCGCGGTGTCAGGCCGGAGCTGACCAGCCGCCGGATATGGGAATGTCGCGGGTCGTCCATCATGTTCAGCACCTGGCCCGCGATCCCCAGGTCCTGCAGCAGCGTGCCACCGTAGGGTCGCTCACCGCCGGTCACCGACGAGTACGTCTCCGGATCGCGCAGCACCGCAAGGGTTTCGGCATAGGTGGCGACGGACCAGAAGCCTTCGCCGTCGGGGGTGTTGGCGGTCGGCTGATGCCAGTACACCGGCGCTTCGCGGCGATGAATGTCGAACAGATCGTGTGGAAAACCGCCGGCGAAGTTGTCCAGGTCGGTGAAATCGATCCCGGCGAGCGTCACAGAATCGCACCCGAGGTGTACTTGGCCGCCTCGGGATAGCGGCTGACCAGTTCGTCGACGGCCGCGACGACGGCGTCGATCTGACTTCCGGCCGCCCCGGTGAAGGCTTGCTTGTCGGCCAAAGCGGCGTCGAGTGCGGGCCGGTCCAGCGGCAGCCGGCGGTCGGCGGCCAGTCGGTCCAGCAAGTCCGGTTCGGCGCCGCGTTCCCGCATCGCCAGCGCCACCGCGACGGCGTTCTCCCTGATGACTTCGTGCGCCGCCTCGCGACCCATCCCGGCACGCACGGCCGCGATCAGGATCCGGGTGGTCGCCAGGAACGGCAGATAACGGTCGAGTTCACGCTGGATCACCGCGGGATACGCGCCGAACTCGTCGAGCACCGTCAAGAACGTCTCGGTCTGCCCGTCGATGGCGAAGAACGCATCGGGCAGCGCCACCCGGCGCACCACCGAGCAGAACACGTCACCCTCGTTCCATTGCGCCCCTGCGAGTTCGGCGGCCATCGACGCGTAGCCGCGCAGCACCACCTGCAACCCGTTGACCCGCTCACACGAACGCGTGTTCATCTTGTGCGGCATCGCCGACGACCCCACCTGACCGGGCGCGAAGCCCTCGGTGACCAGCTCGTGTCCGGCCATCAGCCGGATGGTGTGCGCCAGCGACGACGGCCCGGCCCCGACCTGCACGAGCGCAGAGACCACTTCGTGGTCCAGCGACCGCGGGTAGACCTGCCCGACGCTGGTCAGGATCTCGGTGAAGCCCAGAAACTCGGCGACCCGGCGCTCGAGCTCGGCCAGCCGGGCGGTGTCGCCGTCGAACAGGTCGAGCATGTCCTGCGCGGTGCCCATCGGACCCTTGATTCCGCGCAGCGGATAGCGGTCGATCAGCTGGCGCAACCGTGCCAACGCGATCAGCATCTCCTCGGCCGCCGACGCGAACCGCTTGCCCAGGGTGGTCGCCTGCGCGGCGACATTGTGACTACGCCCGGCCATCACCAGGTCGCGGTAGCTCATCGCCCGCTCGGCCAACCGCGCAACCACCGCCACACCATGGGCGTGCACAAGTTCCAGCGATCGTCGGATCTGCAGTTGCTCAACGTTTTCCGTCAGGTCCCGACTGGTCATGCCCTTGTGCACGTGTTCGTGTCCGGCCAGCGCGTTGAATTCCTCGATCCGGGCCTTGACGTCGTGGCGCAGCACCCGCTCGCGCTCGGCGATCGAGGCCGGGTCGACATCCTCGATCACCCGCTCGTAATCGGAGAGAACTGAGGACGGCACGGCTGCGCCTTCGATGCCCAGCTCGGCCTGCGCCCGCAGCACCGCCAGCCACAACCGGCGTTCGGCGACGATCTTGGCCTCGGGTGACCAGATCGCCACCATCTCGTCGCTGGCATAACGGCTGGCCAGCACGTTCGGGATCGTCACAAACACACAGCTTACGGGGGCGGGGAGGCGGACATAGGGCACAGTAGCCCCATGTACTTCGTTGGATTGGACCTCGCATGGGGCGAGAAGAACCAGACCGGTGTCGCGGTCATCGACGCCGATGGCCGACTGCTCCATGTCGGTACCGCGAACGATGACGCCAGCATCGCCGAGGCGGTGGCTTCATACGTCACCGACGAATGCCTGGTGGCCATCGATGCGCCGCTGATCGTGAAGAACCCGACCGGGATCAGACAATGTGAAACCGAACTGAACCGCGATTTTCAACAGTTCGAAGCGGGGGCGCGGCCCGCGTTCACCGACAAGCCGGAATTCAAGAACCCGCGCGGTGCGCGCGTGGCGACGGCGCTCGGTCTTGACATGGATCCCGCATCGAGCGGGAGCCGGCGGGCCATCGAGGTCTATCCACACTCGGCGACCGTCGTGCTGTTCGAACTCGACAAGACCCTCAAGTACAAGAGGGGTGCTGTCGAGGATCGTCAGCGTGAGCTGCTGCGGTTGATGACGCTGATCGAGGGACTCAACGAGGCGTCACCGCGGCTCCGGGTAAACCACAATGTGGCCTGGGTCGAACTGCGCAAGAGGGTCGCCGCCGCCACCCGACAGGTACAGCTCGACCGGGACGAAGATCCGGTCGACGCGGTGCTGTGTGCATACGTTGCGCTGTATTGGTATCACCGACCAGAAGATGTGACCATCTACGGCGACTTCGAGACCGGCTACATCGTCACCCCGAGTCTTCCACCCGATCTGACGCCCACGCCCCGCCGACGAGCGGTGCCGCCGCCCACGGACGAACTGCATGAGCGACTCACGCACATCGCGGCGCTTCTGTCGGAGGCGCAGCAGGAGTTGAACGTGATCCGTGAACGGCTGTACCGGTTGTGAGCTAGTCAGGCGCGTCGGCCAGATGCGTCGGGTCGGTGATGCCTTCACCGCGGATTCCGAGCTGCCGGTTGATCGCCATGGTTATTAGGAACAGCAGGATGCCGATCGCAATGAGAATCGTTGCCAGCACGTATTGCTGCCCCGGCCGGCCGGACAGCGGCGTGACGAGATACAGCGAAGTGATAAACCCGATGATCGGCAACGCGGTCGGCGTCTTGAAATTTCCGCCTGCCTCCTTAACGTCGCGCCGCAACGCCAGCACCGCGATGTTGACCACCGCGAACACGGCCAGCAGCAACAGCGACGTGGTGCCGCCGAGCACCGAGATCGCATTGCTGCTGGCGAACGCGCTGACGTAGAAGATCAAGCCGAACGCGATCAGGGTCGTGAACAGGATTGCCACCCACGGCGTCCGGCGGGCGGGATGCACCCGGCCCAGCACCGGAGGCAGTACGTGCTGACGTGCCATGCCGTAGATCAATCGGCTGGCCATCAGCATGTTGATCAGCGCGGTGTTGGACACCGCGAACATCGAGATGAACGGGAAGATGTCCTCGATCGGCAAGGTCGGTGCGCCCGCCTTCACCACCTCGACGAGCGGGGTTTCGCTCTCGGCCAGGGTGCCCACCGGCACCAGCGCAACCGCAACGATCGCCACCAGTACGTAGATGAACCCGGCGATGGCCAGGCCGGACAGCAGCACTTTGGGAAACGTCTTCACGGGGTCCTTGGTTTCCTCGGCCATGTTGACCGAGTCCTCGAATCCGACCATCGCGAAGAACGCCAGTGACGTGGCGGCGGTCACCGCCATGAAGGCGTTCTTGTCCGTTTCGGTGTCGAATGCCACCACTCGCGCAAAGTCGATATCGCTACCCCGGGTGAACGCCCACAGTCCAACGAACAGCACAAGCATCAGACCGGTCGCCTCGATTATCGTCAGGAACACATTGAGTTTGACGCTCTCGCCGACGCCGCGCAGGTTGACCGCTGCCAGCATGGCCATGAAGAGCAGAGCGATGATGACGATTCCGGCCTTGCCCCAATCCATACCGAAGGCCTCGACAAAATTCGAACCGAAGAACCGCGATGCCGTCGACGCCGACGTGATGCCCGAACACATCACCACGAAAGCCACCAGGAAGGTCACGAACTGGATGCCGAATGCCTTGTGCGTGTATAGCGCTGCACCGGCCGCTTGGGGGTACTTGGTGACCAGCTCGAGATAGCTGAACGCGGTGACGGTGGCGATCAGGAATGCCACCAGGAACGGAATCCACGCTGCCCCACCGACTTCGGCGGCCACGTCACCGGTGAGCGCGTAAACGCCGGTGCCGAGGATGTCGCCGACAACGAACAGCAGCAGCAGTCCCGGGCCCATAACTCGCCGGAGTTCCGGCTGTTGCTCGACGGTGTCGGAGTGAGTCATGTTTCCTCCTTGACGGTTGCGAGTACCATCATCGGCCAGCGCCGGCCGCGCTGCACCGGCAATGGCGCAAAAGAGGAGCCGAACCGTGCTTAGAGCTCAGTGAACGGCGCCAGCACGTCGATGACCTCGATCAGCGTCGCGCGTGCGGTGGCGCGGGGACCGTCGCCGTCGTCCACCAACGCAGCCACCACCGCGCCGTCGACGGCGCAGGCGAGTGCGGTGAGCAGCTCGGGATGGACCGACCGGCCGGACCGCTCGATCACCTCGACGACTGCGTTTGTGCGCTGCTGCAAAATCCGCCGCTGCGCCGCGCGTAGCGCCGGCTGGCGCGCACACGCGATGTAGCGTTCGTACCGCGAAATCAGCTGCTCACTCACCGGTGTTTCGGGGTCCTCGCCGACGAGCAGGTCTACCAACAGATCGGCCGTCGCCTCGGCGCCCCGGCGTCGCCGCGATAGCTCGGCAACCCTTTCGCGCAGCCGCTGCATCTCGAGGGTGCCGACGTGTTCGACGGCCTTGACAATCAGATCGTCGAGCGAGGTGAAGTAGTAGGTGGTCGACGCCAGTGGCAGGCCGGCACGGCGCGCAACGGCGCGATGGCGCACCGCGTCGAAGCCGCCTTCGCACAGCAGATCGGCGGCGGCGCTTACCAACGCGTACTGCCGACGTACTCCCTTGGGAGTCATCGCTGCCGTCACCATTAGCATGCTGCCAGCCGCCCGAGGCCGAAATGGCTCTTTCGGCTAAAGCTAAGCCTTTACACAGGAAGTCGGGCCATCGATCGATTTGGATGCATTGCCGAAATCCCGCCCGACGGTAAGCCAGCCGCAAATGGCATGATGGCCCGCATGCCAGAGCTGAGCCGTCGGGCGATGATTCGCCTCGGTATCGGCGCGGCCGCCGGTGCCGTCGGCGCTTTCGCACTTGGCAGGCTTCCCGAAACGGTTTCGTTCATCGCAGAATCGCCGGTGTCGATGGCAAGTGCCGGAACCCCATTCGCACCATTGGCCCCGCAGGCGCCATTGGAGCCCGCGCCGACCGCGGCGCCGACGTTCGTCAACGGCTCCTTCGTCTCCGCCGCACGCGGCGGCGTCGACACCAATTGGGCCATCGCGCGGCCGCCGGGCCAGACCACGGCACTGCGCCCCGTCATCGCCCTGCACGGCAAGGGTGCCGACGCGGCCCAGGTGATGGCCGGCGGCGTCGAACAGGGTCTGACCCAGGCCGTTGCCGTCGGCCTGCCGCCGTTCGCGGTGGTCGCCGTCGACGGCGGTGGAAGCTATTGGCACAAGCGCGCATCCGGTGAGGACTCCGGTGCGATGGTGCTCGACGAACTGATCCCGATGCTGAGCTCTCAGGGCCTGGACACCTCACGGGTGGCCTTCCTCGGCTGGTCGATGGGCGGCTATGGCGCGCTGTTGCTCGGCGGTCGGCTCGGCCCGGCCCGTACCGCCGCGATTTGTGCGGTCAGCCCGGCGTTGTGGAGGTCATCCGGCGCGGCCGCTCCCGGGGCATTCGACGGCGCAGACGACTACGCGGCCAACACCGTCTACGGACTGCCGGAGCTGGCGTCCATACCGATCCGAATCGACTGCGGCAACAGCGATCCGTTCTATTCCGCGACGCAACAGTTCATCGCGCAGCTGCCCAACCCGCCCGCGGGTGGCTTCTCGCCCGGCGGACACGACGGCGGCTTCTGGAGTTCACAACTGCCGGCAGAGCTGAGCTGGATCGCCCCGCTCCTGACGGCCTAGATCTTTATCTGTCCCTCGGCGGCGGCCAAGCCGATGTCAGTCCGGATAGGGCTGCCCGGCAACAGAATCGACTTGATCAGGCTAGTGGCCGCGTCGCGGGCCGCTGCGATGTCGGCGCCCGTCCCGACCACGGACAGCACCCGCCCTCCGGACGAGACGATGTTCCCGTCATCGCGTCGCGCGGTGCCCGCATGCAGCACGCCGTCGGCTTCGGCGCCGACGATCACGTCGCCCACCCGCGGGCGCCC
>NZ_JBOGDB010000137.1:0-145763 GCF_050701515.1 Mycobacterium sp.
CCCGATCGGATCTGAGCTGCGTCTCGTATGCGACGCTGCGGATAAGGGGTTGGTGAAACACATACTCGGGCTGTCGAGTGAACGTGACCTGATCGATGAGTTGAGCCGCCAGCAGGTCGTCGACCACAGGGTCGATGCCAAGCGCCGTCAACAGGTCAGCGCCGAACCGTGACCCGACTACCGCAGCTGCGCTCAACGTTCGTTTAGCCTTCGGGTCGAGTCGATCGATGCGTGAAGCGATGGTCGCCTGCAACGTCGCAGGCACACTGACCTCCGCTGCCTCTGCGGCGGCCACGTACGAGCGTGGTTTACCTTGCAGCACACCACGTTCCGCCAGCTCGAGAACGATTTCTTCGGCGAAGAACGGTGTGCCTGCGGACCTTTCGATGATCGCCTCGCCCAGCGTACCGACAGAGGGGTCGGTTCCGAGCAGATCCGAAACGAGCGCCGCGGTCTCGGGATCGCTAAGCGGCGCGAGGGCGAACGTGTGTGCCCCCGGCACCTGTGCCATCGCGCCGCGGTACTCGGGACGGTAGGTGATCAGCGTCAGCAAGGGCGTTTGGGGGACCACGGCGAGGAAGTCGGCGAACATCGACTCACTGGCCTCGTCCATCCAATGCGCATCTTCTATGACGTAGACCGCCGGGGCCTGCGTGGCCAGCGTCGCAGCATTCACCATCGCGGTCAGTCGCCGCCGACGGGCGTCTGGGTCGATTTGGGGCAGCTGAGCATCGGGATCACCGATGCCCAGCAGATCCTCGAACAAGGCCAAGTCCTCGGCGTCGACGTCGCTTGGCTGCGCCCCGACGAGTGCGCGAGCGCTCGCCCCGTCGAGGCCCTCGACTCCCGTCGCTGCCCTGAACAGCCTCTTGACGACATGGAATGGGACGTGACTGGTGTGCGATTCGCAGAACGTGGTGAATACATCCACGCCACGTTCGCTGGCCATCGCCGCAAGTTCGCGCGCAAGTCGGCTCTTGCCGATGCCGGCAGGCCCGGACACCCCGACGATGGCGCCTTGGCCGTCTATTGCCCTGTCCAAGAGTCCCTCAAGTGCCGACATCTCCCACCGCCGGCCGACGAGGGTCGATTCGGTGCGGACGACAGCGCGTTCCCGGCCGATGCCGAGCAGGCGACAGGCGGGGACGGGTTCGTCGGCGCCCTTGATCTGAGCCAACTCCGGCGTACCCAAAGTCGCCACCGCATCCACGAGTCGCGCGGTGGACGCGCTCAGCATGACGCCGCCCGGCGGGGCGGCCGACTCCATCCGCTGTGCCATCCCGACGTGCTCACCGACGGCCGTGTATCCCAGGGCGCCAGAACCGATTTCACCGGCAATTACCTGGCCCGAGTTGAGGCCCACCCGCAGCTGAAGATCTACGCCGTCTTGCCGCTTGACTTCGACGGCTAGGGCCTCCGCTTCTTGCTGAATCCCCAGTGCGGCCAAACACGCTCGCACCGAGTGATCCTCCAATGCCACCGGCGCGCCGAACACCGCCATGATGCCGTCGCCGGTGAACTTGTCCACGGTGCCGTCGTAACGCTGCACCACCGAGATCGCAATATCGACCAGTTCGGCCATGATCTCGCGCAACCGCTCGGGGCCGACGGCCGCTGCGATGTCCATCGAGCGGACGACATCGGCGAACAGGACCGTGACCTGCTTGTACTCGGCCGCCGATTGCGTGGCGCCCCCGACCGGGGTGCCACACTCGCTACAGAACTTGGCTGTCGCGCCTACCGCAGTGCCGCACAGCCCGCAGCGTGTGTCGTCCACGCCGATATCGTGTCACCGTCACCAGCCGCGTTCTCTCCACTCGGCGAGATTGGGGCGCTCGGTACCCAGCGTGGTGTCGTCGCCGTGACCCGGATAGACGACCGTCGAGTCGCCGTAGACGTTGAACACCCGGTTGGTCACGTCGTCGAGAAGCTTCTCGAAGTCGCCTTTTTTCCACGTCTTGCCCACGCCGCCGGGGAACAGACAGTCACCGGTGAACAGGTGGGTCGCCCCAGTTTCCGGGTCCGCTCCGTCCAGTGCCAGCGCGACCGACCCCGGTGTGTGGCCCTGCAGATGGATGACATCGAACGACAGCTCGCCGATCTGAATCGTGTCCCCGTTGGCCAGTAGCCGGTCGGGTTTGACGGGGAGGGGCTCGGCGTCCAGTTGGTGGGTGGCCGTCGGTGCGCCGGTGGCCCCGGCGACCGCCGACAGCGCCTGCCAGTGGTCGAAGTGCTGGTGACTGGTCACGATGAGCGACAGCTTGGGGGCGTATCGCTCGATGAGTTCGAGCAGGATGTCGCCGTCGTTCGCGGCATCGATGAGTAGTGTTTCGCCGGTTTGGGAACAGGTGACCAGGTATGCGTTGTTGTCCATCGGGCCCACCGAAACCTTGACGATGGACGCGCCCGGAATGGTGCGCCGGGCGCCCGTCCCGGGATCGACGTGCCCGGTGTAGTTATCGTCGACAACAGTCATGTCGTCACCGTAGTCGCCGCGAGACTGGAGCGTATGCCCGCATTAGGTCGACTGATATCGCATCACGCCGGCGAGGCAACCGCGCTCGTGCACAACGGTCGCCGGTGGACGTATCGAGAACTCGCCGCCGCCGCGGATGCACTCGCCGAAGCGATGGATGCCGACCGGCTGGCCGGCGAACGGGTCGCGCTGATGCTGCCGAACAGCCCGGAACTGGTGACCACCTACCTCGCGTGTTTCGCCGCCGGTGCCGTCGCGGCGCCGCTCAACCGCCGCTACGCCCCGCCCGAGATCGAGGCGGCGCTGCGCAGGGCGCGCCCCCGGTGGCTCGTCGTGCACGCAGATCGGCTGCACGCGCTAGGACAGGTCGACGACGCGGTGCTGGCCGACATTCGGGTGATCGTCGCCGGCAACGCGAATTCACCTGTGCCGCACGAGGATTACTCCGCATTGCTGGTGGACCGCAACTCGGCACCGCGGCCGCCCGTCGCGCCCGACGCCCCGGCCGTCATGTTCTTCACCTCGGGGTCGACGGGACAGCCCAAGGCGGTCGTGCACAGTCACGCCTCCACGCTGGCGATGCTGACCAGCACGTCGGAGGCGCTCGGCGACGTCCGGTCCGACGACGTGATTCAGGTCTTCGAACCACAAGTGCATGTCAGCGGCTTCATCGCAACCTTCTCCGCATTGCTGGCCGGCGGCACCGTCGTCCTCAACGACGGATTCGACATCGACGCCTACGTTCGGGCGCTGATCGAGCACCGTCCGACCCTGGTGTGCACACACGTTGACGTGTTGGCGCAACTGCTGCGCGCACCCGGGGTGTGCCGGGACTGGTTCTCCTCTCTGCGTGGCGTGTACACCGGCGGCGACACCGTGCCGGCTGCGCTGCAGCGGGAGTTTGTCGAGGTCACCGGCTTGCCGATCGGAGTCGGCTACGGGATGACCGAAGCGATCTGGCTCACGGTGCAACGCGAGCCGCGCACCGACCGCGACGGCTGCATCGGACGACCGGTGCGAGACGTCCGGCTGCGGCTCGACGACGCGACGGGCGAACTCTTGGTCGCCGGCCCGATGGTGATGCTGAGGTACTGGGACGAAGACGCGCGCACCGCCGACACGCTGAGAAACGGGTGGCTTCATACCGGCGATCTCGGGCAGCAGGATGCCGATGGCGTGTGGTGGTTCACCGGCCGGATCAAGGACGTGATTGTGCGGCGCACGTCGAAGATCACCCCGGGGGAGATCGAGGCCGCGTTGGATCAGCATCCGGACGTCGCGATGGCGGCCGTCATCGGCGCCCCCGATGCCGACGAGGGCCAGGTGCCGGTGGCGTTCGTGGTGCCGCGACCCGGCGCGGCGCCGCCGGCGGACGATCTGGTCGCCTTCCTGCGCGAGCGTATCGCCGGCTACAAAATCCCCGCCCGCGTCCACGTGCGCTCGTCGCTGCCGCTCACCGCGAGCGGAAAGATTTCTCGGCATGACCTCTCCGAAGACGGCCCATAGTTATGAGCTGGCCGACTCCGCCTTGTCGGTGGCGCCACATAGCATGGGCATGAACTCTGTCGTGCGGGAGGGACCGCGATGAGCGCTTGCGCGAAGAGCAAGGAGTCTGAGAAAGGACACAGTTGTCTGAGCGCCTGATCATCAAGGGTGCGCGGGAGCACAACCTTCGAAGCATCGACCTCGACCTACCTCGGGATGCGCTGATCGTCTTCACCGGGCTGTCCGGGTCCGGCAAGTCGTCACTGGCCTTTGACACCATCTTCGCCGAGGGCCAGCGGCGCTACGTCGAGTCGCTGTCGGCGTATGCCCGGCAGTTCCTCGGCCAGATGGACAAGCCCGACGTCGACTTCATCGAGGGCCTGTCGCCCGCGGTCTCCATCGACCAGAAGTCCACTAACCGCAACCCGCGGTCGACGGTGGGAACCATCACCGAGGTCTACGACTATCTGCGGTTGTTGTACGCGCGGGCCGGGACACCGCATTGCCCGGTGTGCGATGAGCGGATCGCTCGCCAGACGCCCCAGCAGATCGTCGACCAGGTGCTCGCAATGGACGAGGGCCTGCGGTTTCAGGTGCTCGCGCCGGTGGTGCGGACCCGCAAGGGCGAGTTCGTCGACCTGTTCGACAAGCTGAACACCCAGGGATACAGCCGCGTTCGGGTCGACGGCGTGGTGTATCCGCTGACCGACCCGCCGACGCTGAAAAAGCAGGAGAAACACGATATCGAGGTGGTCGTGGACCGGCTCACGGTCAAGGCGTCCGCCAAGCAGCGGCTGACCGATTCGGTCGAGACGGCGCTCAAGCTGGCCGATGGCATCGTGGTGCTGGAGTTCGTCGACCGCGACGACGACCACCCGCATCGTGAGCAGCGGTTTTCCGAGAAACTGGCCTGCCCGAACGGGCACCCGCTGGCCGTCGACGATCTCGAGCCGCGGTCGTTCTCGTTCAACTCGCCCTACGGGGCCTGCCCGGAGTGCACCGGCCTGGGCATCCGCAAGGAGGTCGACCCCGACCTCGTCATCCCGGATCCGGAGCTCACGCTGGCCGAGGGCGCGGTGGCGCCGTGGTCCATGGGCCAGACCGCCGAGTACTTCACCCGCATGTTGGCCGGGCTGGGTGACTCGCTGGGCTTCGACGTGGACACTCCGTGGCGCAAGCTGCCGGCCAAGGCGCGCACCGCGATTCTGGAGGGCTGCGACGAGCAGGTGCACGTGCGGTACCGGAACCGTTACGGCCGAACCCGGTCGTACTACGCCGATTTCGAGGGCGTGATGGCGTTTCTGCAGCGGCGCATGGAGCAGACCGACTCCGAGCAGATGAAGGAGCGCTACGAGGGCTTCATGCGCGACGTTCCGTGCCCGGAGTGCGACGGCACCCGGCTGAAGCCGGAGATCCTGGCCGTCACGTTGTCGGCAGGGAAGCGTGGCAAGAAGTCGATCGCCGAAGTCGCCGAGCTCTCGATCGCCGACTGTGCTGACTTCCTCAATGCACTCACCCTCGGGAAGCGTGAGCAGGCGATCGCCGGACAGGTGCTCAAGGAGATCCAGTCGCGACTCGGCTTCCTGCTCGACGTCGGCCTGGAGTATCTCTCCCTGTCGCGCGCGGCGGCGACGCTGTCCGGCGGTGAGGCGCAACGCATTCGGCTCGCCACCCAGATCGGTTCCGGACTCGTCGGCGTCCTGTATGTGCTCGACGAGCCGTCGATCGGTCTGCATCAGCGTGACAACCGCCGGTTGATCGAAACCCTGTTGCGGCTGAGGGATCTGGGCAACACGTTGATCGTCGTCGAGCACGACCTGGACACCATCGCGCACGCCGACTGGGTAGTGGACATCGGCCCGATGGCGGGGGAGCACGGCGGGCGGATCGTGCACAGCGGCCCGTACGACGAGCTGTTGCGCAACCGCGATTCGCTTACCGGTGCTTACCTTTCCGGCAAGGAGAGCATCGAGATACCCGTCATCCGCCGGCCGTTCGACCGCCGGCGGCAACTCACCGTGGTGGGTGCCCGGGAGCACAACCTGCGCGAGATCGACGTGTCTTTCCCACTCGGTGTGCTGACCTCGGTCACGGGCGTGTCGGGCTCGGGGAAGTCGACCTTGGTGAACGACATCCTGGCGTCCGTGCTGGCCAACAAGCTCAACGGGGCGCGACTGGTGCCGGGGCGGCACACCCGGGTCAACGGCCTCGACAACGTGGACAAGCTGGTCCGGGTGGACCAGTCACCGATCGGCCGGACGCCGCGGTCCAACCCGGCCACCTATACCGGGGTGTTCGACAAGATCCGCTCGCTGTTCGCCGCGACCACAGAGGCCAAGGTCCGCGGCTATCAACCGGGCCGGTTCTCGTTCAACGTCAAGGGTGGCCGCTGCGAGGCGTGCTCGGGCGACGGCACCATCAAGATCGAGATGAACTTCCTGCCCGACGTGTATGTGCCCTGCGAGGTGTGTCACGGCGCGCGTTACAACCGGGAAACCCTCGAGGTGCACTACAAGGGCAAGACCATCTCGGAGGTCCTGGACATGTCGATCGAGGACGCGGCCGAGTTTTTCGCGCCGATCACGTCCATTCACCGGTATCTGCAGACGCTGGTCGACGTGGGACTGGGCTACGTGCGGCTCGGGCAGCCCGCCCCGACGCTGTCCGGCGGGGAGGCGCAGCGGGTGAAGCTGTCCGCCGAACTCCAGAAGCGCTCGACCGGCCGCACGGTCTACATCCTCGACGAGCCCACCACCGGTCTGCACTTCGAGGACATTCGCAAGCTGCTCGCGGTCCTCAACGGCCTTGTGGACAAAGGCAATACGGTCATCGTCATCGAGCACAATCTCGATGTGATCAAGACGTCCGACTGGATCGTCGACCTCGGCCCGGAGGGCGGTGCCGCCGGCGGCACCGTGATCGCGGAGGGCACGCCGGAAGATGTCGCGGCGATCCCGCAGAGCTATACCGGCAAGTTCCTCTCCGACGTGGTGGGCGCCTCGGTCCCCGCTCCGGCGCCGGCACGGCGGCGCCGCAAGGTCAGCGCGTGAGGTATGTTCTCCTCGGCTGAGAATGCCGTTACCGAGATCGGCGAGGAGAGTATGTCGAGAACAGTAGTGGTCGGCGCGTCGAGTGGGCTCGGGCGCTGCATTGGTGTCGGACTGGCACAGCGCGGCGATCAGGTGGCTCTGCTCGCCCGGCGCCGTGACCGAATAGAGGCTGCGGCGAAGGAGGCGGGGCCGGGAGCGATCGGAATCGAGTGCGACGTCACCGACCAGGCCTCGTGCCGTTCGGCCATCGGTGAGGCCGCGGACTCACTGGGTGGCATCGACAACGTGGTCTACGCACCCGCCATCGGTCCGCTGGTCCGGTTGGTCGATACCGACGCCGAAACATGGGGGCGCGTGTTCGCGACCAATGTCACCGGTGCGGCCCTGACGACGGCGGCAGCCATTCCGCACCTGACGGCATCGGCGGGCAAGGTGGTCTATCTGTCCTCGGACGCCGGCAGTTTCGCTCCGCCATGGCCTGGCCTCGGCGCCTACGGCGTCAGCAAGGCCGCGCTGGAGAGACTTATCGAGGCGTGGCGCGCCGAACACCCCGATATCGGGTTCACGTCCCTCATCGTCGGGGAATGCCAAGGCGGCGAGGGTGACTCGCGAACGGGATTCAACGTCGACTGGGATCGGGAGCTCGCAGCCGAGAACTATCCGATTTGGTTGGCGCGGGGGTGCATGCCCGGCCAGTTGATGCCGGTCGAGGATCTGGTCGAGGTGGTGCACACGGTCCTGCGGACCGACGCCGCGACGGCGATGCCGGTCGTGGTGGCGCGGGGTGCGCCCGCCCGCCCGTCAGCCACCGGCTCTTGACACCGGCGAGGGGAAGCGCGGGCTGATCCGCACGCCGCCGAGCCAATCCGTCAGTTCGTCCGCCCGCCGCGCCAGGGCCTGCTGGGCGTCCCGTCCGACGTCCTCCAGCAGCCGCACCTGCACCCGCCCGTCGGCGTCCTGGCCCCAGCCGCCGACCACTCGCCCGTTCCACCAGGCCGTGGGGCCGGCGTTGCCGTTGGTGTCGAACACCTGGCCGCGATGGGCGCCGAGATACCAGTCGCGGTCGTACCAGCCCATCGTGCTGACATCCAGGCCCGGCAGCAGCGCGCCCCAGGGTTCGGGCTCCGGTTCGGGGTCCAGATCGTGGTGCAGCGCGTAACCCGGCGTGCCGTCCAGGTCGACCTCGACCGCGTCGATGTCGCGCAGCGCGTGCCGCGCCCAGGTCAACGTGTTGCCGAACCACCACTTGATGTCGGTGACGGTGGCCGGTCCGAACGCCCGCAGCCAGGCGCAGACCAATTTCGCGCGGGCCGATTCGATTGCCGCGGCTTCGGCGCTCGGGCTCAGCCAATGTGACGCGGCGGCCCACCGCGGCCGCGATACCGTCCAGGCGCCGTCGTTCGGGCCGCGGACGATGTCGCCGCGCACCGACAGCACGGTCAGCACCCGCGGGGACAGCGGAGTGTCTCCGCCCCAACGCTTTCCGGGCGCCGGGTCATAGCTGCCCGCCAGCTCGGGCAGGGCTTCCCGCAATTGCCTGGCGCTGGTCGGACCATGGTCGGTCAGATGCGCCAGCACCGCCTCGCACGCCCGGTCCAGCCACCGGTCTCCGTCGGCCGCCACGCCCGCCTTCTGCACGTCGGCGACCAACCGTCGCCGTTCGTTGTCGGCCACCCGGTCACTGGCCGCGGCCTGGACGACGGGCAGGTCCTCGACGCGTACCACCCACAACGTGCGGCGCATCGCGAGATGTTTGGCCAGCGTGCGGTGCTGGTACAACTCGGCGTCAAGGTCGGCGACGGTGAAACCCGGCACGCGGGCCCACAGTGAGAGGTAGGGCGTGGCGGGGTCGGTGGCATGCAGCCCGACGAGCGCGCCGGTGATCGTCGTTATCGGTTCGGCCGCCCGGTCGGGTGTCAGGTAATGCCGGCGTGCCAATCGCGCCCGCCGTTCGGCGGGATCGAAAGACCGCACCGCTCAGGAATTGTCGCGCTGCTCGGAGTCGTCGCGCATCGACTCGCGGATCTGCTCCAGGCGCTCGGCGGCGGCCCGCTGGCGCTCTTCGTACTGCTCCTCGACCGTTTGGCCTTCGGGAGTCTCCGCGGCCAGCTCGGTGGCGCCGATGGCGGTGCCGTACCGCGTATCGATCTTCTCCCGCACCGACTCGAACGTCGGCACGCCGCCGGGCGTATAGCCGGTATCTTCAGGCGGCGCCGGCGCGGCCTGCTCCTCCGAGTCAGCCGGGGCAGGCTCGGGTTTCGGTTCATCGGGCATGCCGTCACCGTACTCCGCGGCCTAGCGCGGTTTGGCCAACGGGAACGGCAGTGTCTCGCGGATGCTGCGGCCGGTGATCAGCATGACGACCCGGTCCACCCCCATGCCGAGCCCGCCGGTGGGCGGCATCGCGTACTCCATGGCTTGCAGGAAGTCCTCGTCGAGCTCCATCGCCTCGGGATCGCCGCCCGCGGCCAGCAGCGACTGCTCCTGTAGCCGCCTGCGCTGTTCGACCGGATCGGTCAGCTCGCTGTAGGCGGTGCCCAGCTCGACCCCCCAGGCCACCAGGTCCCAGCGTTCGGCGATGCCGGGGACGCTGCGGTGCGGCCTGGTCAACGGCGACACGGACGTCGGGAAATCCTTGTAAAAGGTGGGCTCCTCGGTGCGGTCCTCGACCAGCCGCTCGTAGAGTTCGAGCACCACCGCGCCGGCGTCCCAATGGGTCAGGTAGGGGATGTCGGCGGCGTCGCACAGCTTGCGCAGCGTCGCCAGGTCGGTGTCGGGCCCGATCTGTTCGCCGAGCGCCTCGGACACCGCGCTGTGCACCGTCTTGACCGCCCACCTGCCCGAGATGTCGACGGGTTCCAGCGCGCCGTCTGTGCTGTTTGGGCGCGGACGCAGAAACACGTGCTCGCCGTTGGCGGCCAGCGCGGCGTTCTGGATCAGCTCGCGACAGCCGTCGATCCACACGTTGTAGTCGGCATGCGCCTGGTAGGCCTCCAGCAGCGTGAACTCCGGGTTGTGACTGAAGTCCACGCCCTCGTTGCGGAACGCCCGGCCCAGCTCGAAGACCCGCTCGACACCGCCGACGCACAATCGCTTCAGGTACAGCTCGGGCGCGATGCGCAGATACAGGTCCAGGTCGTAGGCGTTGATGTAGGTGAGGAATGGCCGCGCATTGGCGCCACCGTGGATCTGCTGCAGGATCGGGGTCTCGACCTCCAAAAACCCCTTACCGACCAGGGTTTCGCGGATCGCATGCAGAACTCCGCTGCGGGCGCGAATGAGGTCACGAGCATCGGTGTTGATGGCCAGGTCGACATATCGGGCGCGGACCCGCGCCTCCTGATCGGTCAGGCCCTTCCACTTGTCGGGCAGCGGGCGCAGGCACTTGCCGGTCAGTCGCCAGCCGTGTGCCATCAGTGATGGCGTGCCCGACTTGCTGTGGCCCATGGTGCCGGTCACCTCGATCAGGTCGCCCAGATCAATGGCATGGGTGAAATCGACGGTCGTTCCCTTTTCCAGCCGCGAATTATCGAGCAGCAGTTGGACTTCGCCGGACCAGTCGCGCAGCTGAGCGAACAGCACGCCGCCGTAGTCGCGGATCCGCAGCACCCGCCCGGCCACCGTCACGCCTGCGTCGTCGTCGGCCTCGAGCGCCTGCGCGATGGTGTGACTGGGTTCCTGGCCGACGGGGTAGGCGTCGACGCCGTCGTCCTGCAATGCCTTGAGCTTGGCCATCCGGACCCGAACCTGTTCGGGCAGCCGTTGCTGGTCCTCGTCATCGGGCAGGTCGGCCTGCAGCTCCCCGAGATCGGGCGCGCTGCCGTCGTGGTGCAGCAACCCGGTTGCCACCAGATTTTCTGGTGCGGATATGTGATGGCCGGTGTGGGGTTGGGTGTTGCGGCGCGAAAACGGCAGCACCAGAAAGCCTTCGGCGATCACCGACGCGACACCGACCCGGGGAACGAGCCTTGCGTCCTCATAGCAGGCGTACCGCGGCACCCATTCGGGTTGGTACTTCATGTTCGACCGGTACAGCGTCTCGAGCTGCCACCAGCGGGAGAAGAACACCAACAGCCAGCGCCAGAGCCGCGCCACCGGACCGGCCCCTAGCTGGGCGCCCTGCTCGAACGCCGATCGGAACATCGCGAAGTTCAGCGAGATCCTCGTCACCCCAATACCTTCGGACTGCATACACAGCTCGCTGACCATCAATTCGATCGTGCCGTTGGGCGATTGCGGCGAGCGGCGCATCAGATCCAGCGAAACGCCATTGTTGCCCCACGGCACCAGTGACAGCATTGCGAGGACGTTCTGGTCATTCTGTACGGCCTCGACCAGCAGGCAGTCGCTGTCCGCGGCATCGCCGAGCCGGCCCAACGCCATCGAGAAACCCCGCTCGGTCTCGGTGTCACGCCAGGCGTCGGCCCGCCTGATCACCTCGGCCATCTCTTCGGCGGTGATGTCGCGATGCCGACGGGTCCGCACCGTCAGCCCGGCCCGCCGCGCCCGGGTCACCGCCTGGCGGACGGCGCGCATGTCGGGCCCGGACAGCCGGAAGCTGTCCGGGTGCAGGATCGCTTCGTCGCCGAGTTGCAGGGCGTTCAGCCCGGCTTCTCGGAAGGCTTCGGCCGCAGCGGAACTGGCGCCCATCACGCCGGGCGCCCAGCCGTATTCCTGGCACAGCCGCAGCCACGCCTCGATGGCCTGCGGCCAGGCCTTCGGATCACCCACCGGGTCGCCACTGGCCAGACAGACGCCGACCTCGACGCGATAGGCGATGGCGGCACGGCCGTTGGGCGCGAACACCACCGCCTTGTCGCGGCGGGTGGCGAAGTAACCCAGTGAGTCGTTCTTGCCGAACACCTCCAGCAGTCCGCGGATGGCGGATTCGTCCTCGCCGGTCAGCGCGTTCTCGGCACGCTGCGATCGGAACAGCACGATCGCCGCGACCATCAGCGCCAGCGCGCCGAACAGGCCCAGCAGTGCGTTGACGAATACGTGAGGATGGCCGGAGAACGAATCAGAGGCGGCGCCCGCGAAGGCGCCAACCCTGTTCAGCGCGTACCAGAATCGGTCTTCGCGGGCCAGGGTGCCCGGGAAGAGCTCCAACAGTCCCCACCCGACGAGAGTGCCGATCGCCATGCCGGCGACCAGAACCGCCGCCGCCTTCAGCAGTGCCCCCCGGCGAACCTTCGCCCAGAACTCCTTGCGGGCAAGAACCAGGAAGGCGATGGCGGCGACATGGAAGACCAGACCGATGACCTCGCCGATGTCTTCGACGATCGTTTCGTCGCCGGCGATCAGGTCGCCGACGTTCCAGCCGATCGCGGCGATCATGTATCCCACCAGGATCAACCACGCGAGGCGCTTGCGGGCCGCCAGGGCCGCCGCCAGCAGGGCCAGCACGAAGGCCCAGGCGAAGCTGGTGTCGGGGAAGTTGAAGATGTAGTCGTTGACGAACTCCCGCGGCACCTTGATGATCCATCGGATCAGCGGCGAGATGCTCGCGAGCAGCGAGAGAGTGGCGATGACGCCGACGGTCCAGCCGGCCGCCGCAGGGACCCACGAGTATCGGGACGTCGGCCGCGCCCTCGGCGGGCTAGTCAGGGTCATAGGCCGCGAGGATATTCCGTATCAGACCGGGCCGGTGTATTTCTCGCCCGGACCGTGTCCCGGTTCATCTGGGACGGCGCTGGATTCACGGAACGCCAACTGCAGGCTGCGCAATCCATCGCGGACCGGTCCGGCGTGCGGCCCGAGGTATTCCGCTGAGCCGGTCACCAGACCGGCCAACGCGGTGATCAGCCGGCGCGCCTCGTCGAGATCGCGATGCGCGCTGTCGTCAGGGCTTTCCGACGACAGCCCGAGCTTCTCCGCCGCGGCGCTCATCAGCATCACCGCCGCCCGGGTGATCACTTCGACCGCGGGAATTTCGGCCAGCTCACGGATGTTCGGGTCACCGGTCATGCCTGATAGACTGACATGCGCGACCGTCCCGGCGTACGCCAGGACAGCAAGTGGAGTCCCACTCCCACCGCTGGCCAATCCGGCTCAGCGGTCCGGTCACAGCCACCTGCGTGGTGGCTGTCCTGGTCGGTATTGGGCCCTGCTTCGTGCAGGGCTTTTCTGTTCTGATGAGCAGGGTGCTGATGGCGTGGGCTCCTCGAAGAGGACAACATAGGAGGCCCCATCAGCACTGAGACCCGCGTCAACGAGCGCATTCGGGTACCCGAAGTCCGCCTGATCGGACCAGGTGGTGAGCAGGTAGGCATCGTGCGCATCGAAGACGCACTCCGCGTCGCCGTGGACGCCGATCTCGACCTTGTCGAAGTAGCCCCGAACGCCAGACCTCCGGTCTGCAAGATCATGGACTACGGCAAGTACAAGTACGAAACGGCGCAGAAGGCACGCGAGTCTCGCAAGAACCAGCAGCAGACCGTCGTCAAGGAACAGAAATTGCGACCCAAGATCGACGACCACGACTACCAGACCAAGAAGGGTCACGTGGTGCGCTTCCTGGAAGCCGGGTCCAAGGTCAAGGTCACCATCATGTTCCGCGGACGCGAGCAGTCGCGGCCCGAGCTGGGCTACCGGCTGCTGCAGCGGCTGGGCGCCGACGTCGCCGACTACGGCTTCGTCGAGACGTCGGCCAAGCAGGACGGACGCAACATGACGATGGTGCTGGCACCGCACCGCGGCGCGAAGACTCGCGCCAGGGCGGCGCAACAGGCCGAGCATGCTCCCGAGACAGCTGAACCTGAACCCCAAGGCTCCGACGTAGCACAGAACTGAGGACTAGAAAATATGCCCAAGGCGAAGACCCATAGCGGCGCTGCCAAGCGGTTCCGGCGCACCGGAACCGGAAAGATCGTGCGCCAGAAAGCCAACCGCAGGCACCTGCTGGAGTACAAGCCGAGCACCCGCACCCGCCGCCTCGAGGGGCGCACCGAGGTGTCGGCGAAGGACAAGCGGCGCATCAAGAAGCTGCTCAGCGGCTGATTCGCAAGACGCACCGGCCTTTTGGCCCGAACGAGAATAGGAACACCTCATGGCACGCGTAAAGCGCGCAGTCAACGCCCATAAGAAGCGGCGCACCATACTCAAGGCCTCGAAGGGATACCGGGGTCAGCGGTCACGGCTGTACCGCAAAGCCAAAGAGCAGCAGCTGCATTCACTGACGTATGCCTACCGCGACCGGCGTGCCCGCAAGGGTGAGTTCCGCAAGCTGTGGATCTCCCGAATCAACGCAGCAGCCCGCGCCAACGACATCACCTACAACCGGCTGATCCAGGGCCTGAAGGCCGCCGGTGTCGAGGTGGACCGCAAGAACCTCGCCGAGATCGCCGTCAGCGACCCGGCCGCGTTCACCGCGCTGGTCGAGGTCGCCAAGGGTGCGCTGCCCGAAGACGTCAACGCGCCTTCCGGAGCCGCTCGGCCGGCGACATCAGACGCCGGCGAGGCCGCCTGACGCTCACCGAGCGCTCCGCCCGGGTGGCGGCCGCAGTCAAGCTGCATCGCCACGTCGGACGGCGCCGTGCCGGCCGCTTCCTCGCCGAGGGGCCCAACCTGGTCGAGGCGGCACTGCGGCGCGATCTGGTGGTCGAGGCGTTCGCCACCGAGGCCGCAGCGCAGCGGTTTGCGCCGATCCTGGGCGACGTGCCGGTCCATCTGGTCACCGAGCGCGCCGCAAAAACGTTGTCGGACACCATCACGCCGGTCGGCCTTGTCGCCGTCTGTGATGTGCCGACCACCGACCTGCAGGACGTGCTCGCCGATGCACCGCGACTGGTCGCGGTCGCGGTGGAGATCTCGGAGCCGGGCAACGCCGGCACGCTCATTCGCATCGCCGACGCGATGGGCGCGGACGCGGTGGTACTGGCCGGCCACAGCGTCGACCCCTACAACGGCAAGTGCCTGCGCGCCTCGGCGGGCAGCATCTTCTCGATCCCGGTGGTTTCCGACCAAGACGCCGGACGGGCGGTTGGCGCGCTGCGCGACGCCGGCCTGCAGGTGCTGGCGACCACCGTCGACGGCGAAACCAGCCTCGATGACGCCGACCTGTCGCAGCCGACGGCGTGGTTGTTCGGGCCCGAAGCCCATGGACTGCCAACCGAATTGGCGGGCATGGCGGCGCACCGCGTGAACATACCGATGCCGGGTGGCGCGGAGAGCCTCAATGTGGCCGCCGCCGCCGCGATCTGCCTGTATCAGAGCGCACGGGCACATCGTGGCCAGCAGACGCAAAGGTCCCGCGACACGCCGTGAACCGGGGACTTTTACGTCTGCTCGCGCAGGAAACTAGCCGCTGAGCAGTCCGCGGGCGACGTGGGTGATCTGCACCTCGTTACTGCCCGCGTAGATCATCAACGACTTGGCGTCGCGAGCGAGCTGTTCCACCCGGTACTCGGTCATGTAGCCGTTGCCGCCGAACAACTGCACGGCGTCCATCGCCACGTCGGTGGCCGCCTGGGAGCAGTACCACTTGATCGCCGACGCCTCGGCAAGTGATAACTCGGCACCGGTCTGTGCCGCCTCGATGACGCGGAAGAGCATGTTGCGCACGTTCATTCGGGCCACTTCCATGCTGGCCAGCTTGAGTTGGATCAACTGGAACTGGCCGATCTCCTGGCCCCACAGCTTGCGGTTCTTGGCGTAGTCCACAGACAGTTTCAGGCACTCCTCGATGACGCCCAGCGCCATCGCGGCCACCCCGATCCGCTCGGTGGAGAAGTTCGAGCGCGCGCTGTCACGGCCATCGCCGACCTTGTTGTCCTCGGTCTCGCCCAACAGCCGGTCCCGGCCCAGCCGGACATTGTTGAAGAACAACTCGCCGGTGCGTGAGCTGTGAATGCCCATCTTGCGGAACGGCTTTGACTGGACGAAGCCCTCCATCCCGCGATCCAGCACGAATGTCAGCACCTTGCGGTCGCGCTTGTCGATCGTCGGGTCGCCCTCGTCCAGCTTGGCGTAGACCACCACCACATCGGCGTCGGGGCCGTTCGTGATGAACGTCTTCTGCCCGTTGAGGACGTAGTCGTCACCGTCGCGCACCACGTAGGACTTCATGCCGCCGAACGCGTCCGAGCCGGAGTCGGGCTCGGTGATCGCCCAGGCGCCGACCTTCTCGTAGGTCACCAAGCCCGGCAGCCAGCGCTCCTGCTGGGCCAGCGTGCCGCGGCCGGCGATGGTCGGCACCGTCAGGCCGAGGCTGACGCCCATCCCGGTCACGACACCCATGCACACCCGGCACAGTTCGCTGACCACGACGAAGCCCATGCCGGCCTGGGCGGCATCGCCGCCGAACATGCCGCCAGAGCCGTCGGAATCGGACTTCGCGGTGCCTTCGCGCATCCGGGCCAGCCGCTTCTCCAGTGACTCGCGCGCTATCGCGTCGATGCCGAAGGTGACGAACAACTTGCGAATGATGGGGTACGGCTCCATCTCGCCGCTTTCCAGGGCATCCACATGTGGGCGGACCTCTTTGTCCACGAACTGCCGTACCGCGTCGCGTACTGCTACGTCGACATCAGACCAATCGAGCATGACCACAGCCTATGCTGCGGTGCTGCGGCCCCGCGCCGGGCGTAGGCCGGCGAGCGAGAAGGTGGTGTGCACCAACGAGCCGGCGCGATCCAGCAGCGTCTTGCGCGGCGGCACATAGTGCATGGGCAGTCCGTGCCGGTCCCGCGGCGGCGCCATGAACGCGGGCGCCTCGACCAGCGGAGCGTCGTCCGCAACACGTCCGGATGCGCGGCGATAGGCGGCCAGCGCGCGCGGATGCAGCCGAATTTCGTCGGGGACCGCCACGAAGGCCAGTTCCACCAACTTGCCGAACAGCCGCAGCAGGACCTCGTCGCCGGCGGTCCAGCGCATGCCGGTCTTCTCGCGGACCGCGGGGTCGAACAGCCCGGCCGCGATCCAGCGTTGCCCGGCGACCATCGGTTTGAACAGCTGATCCCAGATCGGGGTCGGCATCAGCACGAACCACGGCTTGGGAATCCGGATCGAGAAGATGTCCAGCGTGGCGCGGTTGATTTCGAGCTCCTCGCTGCACACCCGGTCCCAGTACTCCTGAAATTCCTCCCAGGTCTTCGGCACCGGTCGCATGCTCATGCCGTACATCGCGTACCAGTGCACATGCTCGTCGAAGAGCTGACGCTTCTCCGCCTCGGTCAACCCGCCGCAAAAGTACTCGGCGGTCTTGATGACGAGCATGAAGAACGTGGCGTGCGCCCAATAGAACGTCTCGGGGTTCAGCGCGTGATAGCGCCGCCCGTCGGCGTCGACTCCCTTGATGGTGGCGTGGTAGCCCTTGATTTGCTGGCCGGTGTGCGCGGCCCGTTCGCCGTCGTAGACAACGCCCATGATCGGGTATACCGAGCGGGCTACCCGCTGCAGCGGCTCGCGCAGCAGGATGGAGTGCTCCTGCACGCCGGCGCCGAGCTCGGGATACATGTTCTGCAGCGCACCGATCCAGACACCCATCATTCCGGTACGCAGATCACCGAAGTATTTCCAGGTCAGGGAGTCGGGGCCGAGCGGATCGGCCGAATCGGTGGGCCGGCTACTGGTCACATTCTTCACAATAATATTGACAACGCGCGTTGTCCATTATTTCGGGGGCGCGTCGCGGCCTCCTGACGACGGACATCTAGTCTTGCGCTGTGGATGGCGAATCGTTCGACGAACGATCCGGCCGTATCGGAGAAATGGAGCAGCTACCGGATCGACCGGAGCTGCAGAAACGTTCATCGGGGCCGTTGGAGTGGCTGCGCACTACCAATCACAGGCCGGCTGTCGTCAAGTTGATCCGGCGCGCCCGTCGAGCCCTGCCCGGCGACCCCGAGTTCGGAGATCCGTTGTCCGCGACCGGTGTTGGCGGTCCGAGCGCCGCCGCCCGCGCGGCCGACCGGCTGCTGGAGCGCGATGCCGCTTCACGTGAAGTGAGCCTGGCCGGGCTGCAGATCTGGCAGGCGCTGACTGAACGGGTTTCCGGGAAGCCGGCGAATCGCGAGGTGACGCTGGTCTTCACGGATCTGGTCGGGTTTTCGTCGTGGGCACTGAAGGCCGGAGACGACGCCACGCTGAAGCTGCTGCGCCGGGTGGCCCAGGTCGTCGAGCCGCCACTGCTGGAGGCCGGTGGGCAAATCGTCAAGCGGATGGGTGACGGCACCATGGCGGTATTCGCCGACCCAGCCACCGCTGTGCGTGCCATACGAATGGGCCTCGATGCGGTGAAAGGCATTGAGGTGGATGGCTATACGCCACGAATGCGGGTTGGCGTGCATACCGGCCGGCCGCAGCGGATCGGCTCGGACTGGCTCGGCGTCGACGTCAACATCGCCGCGCGGGTGATGGAGCGCGCCACCAGGGGCGGGCTTATCGTGTCCCAGGCCACCCTCGACCGGATCTCCGATGAGGACTTCGAGCAGTTGGGGGTCACCGCCAAACGGGTACGCAAGCAAGTGTTTACGCCCAAGCAAGACGGGGTGCCCGCGGATCTGGCGATGTACCGCTTGACGTCGAAGTCACCTGCCGATCACCTATGATCGCCGGGTGGCTGATCAGCCGGTAGATCTGTCGGAGGAAACGCTGGCCAAGGTGGTCAGCGCGGCCCGGCATGCCTTCGATCTGGCCGGAGACCTCGACGCGTTGGCCCGCGCCAAGACCGAGCATCTCGGCGACCGCTCGCCGGTCGCGCTGGCCCGCCAGGCGCTGGGATCGTTACCGAAGGCCGACCGCGCCGACGCCGGACGGCGGGTGAACCTCGCCCGCGCCGCGGCGCAGCGCGGCTACGACGAGCGCCTCGAGGTGCTGCGGGCCGAGCGCGACGCCGCGGTGCTGGTGGCCGAGCGCATCGATGTGACACTGCCGTCGACGCGGCAGCCGATCGGCGCCCGCCACCCGATCACGATCCTGGCCGAGCATGTGGCCGACACGTTCGTCGCGATGGGCTGGGAGCTCGCGGAGGGACCCGAGGTCGAGACCGAGCAGTTCAACTTCGACGCGTTGAACTTCCCGCCCGACCATCCGGCGCGCAGCGAGCAGGACACCTTCCAGATCGCGCCGGACGGATCGCGGCAGGTGCTGCGCACGCACACCTCGCCCGTGCAGATCCGCGCGCTGCTGGAGCGCGAGCTTCCGGTGTACGTCGTGTCGATCGGCCGCACGTTCCGCACCGACGAGCTGGACGCCACCCACACCCCGGTCTTCCATCAGGTCGAGGGCCTGGCGGTGGACCGCGGCCTGACGATGGCGCACCTGCGCGGCACCCTGGACGCGTTCGCGCGTTCCGAGTTCGGGCCGCAGGGGCGCACTCGGTTCCGTCCCCACTTCTTCCCGTTCACCGAGCCGTCGGCCGAGGTCGACGTGTGGTTCGCCAACAAGAAGGGCGGCCCCGGCTGGGTGGAATGGGGCGGCTGTGGCATGGTCAACCCAAATGTGTTGCGCGCCTGCGGTATCGATCCCGAGGTCTATTCTGGTTTCGCATTCGGCATGGGGCTGGAGCGCACCCTGCAGTTCCGCAACGGGATCCCGGATATGCGCGACATGGTCGAGGGCGACGTGCGGTTCTCCCTGCCGTTCGGGGTAGAGGCCTGATGCGGGTTCCGTACAGCTGGCTGCGCGAAGTCGTCGCCGCCGGCGCGCCGGAGTGGGAATCCTCCGCCGACGAGCTCGAGCAGACGCTGATCCGCATCGGCCACGAGGTCGAGGAGGTCATTCCCGTGGGGCCGGTGAGCGGCCCGCTGACCATCGCCCACGTGCTCGAGATCGAGGAGCTCACCGAGTTCAAGAAGCCGATCCGCGCGGTCAAGATCGACATCGGCGAAGCGGAGCCCCGCGACATCGTCTGCGGTGCAACGAACTTCGCCGTCGGCGACCATGTGGTGCTCGCGCTTCCCGGCACCACGCTGCCCGGCGATTACACCATCACCTCACGCAAGACGTACGGCCGAACTTCCGAGGGCATGATCTGCTCGGCGGCCGAACTCCATTTGGGCACAGACCATTCCGGTATCCTGGTGCTGCCGCGTGGCACCGCCGAGCCCGGCGATGACGCCGCCGCGGTGCTCGGCCTGGACGATGTGGTGTTCCATATGGCCATCACGCCGGACCGCGGCTACTGCCTGTCGGTGCGCGGCTTGGCCCGCGAAATCGCCTGCGCCTATGACCTTGACTTCGTCGACCCCGCCAATGTGCCGACGCTGCCCGCCGAGGGCGACGCCTGGCCGCTGACCGTACAGCCGGGCACCGGGGTCCAGCGGTTCACGCTGCGGCCGGTGTCGGGTATCGACCCGGCCGCGGTGTCGCCGTGGTGGATGCAGCGCCGACTGCTGCTGAGCGGCATCCGGGCGATCTCGCCTGCCGTCGACGTCACCAACTACGTCATGCTCGAGCTCGGCCATCCCATGCACGCCCACGATCGCAGCCGTATCAGCGGCGGGTTCGACGTGCGGTTGGCTAACCCGGGGGAGACCGTCGTCACGCTGGATGACATCGAACGCAAGCTGGACCCGCGCGACGTCCTCATCGTCGACGACGTGGCCACGGCGGCCATCGGCGGCATCATGGGCGCGGGCACAACCGAAATGCGCGACGACACCACCGATGTGCTGCTGGAGGCCGCGGTGTGGGATCCCGCAGCGGTGTCCCGCACCCAGCGCCGCCTGCACCTGACCAGCGAGTCGGGCCGGCGCTACGAGCGTGCGGTCGACCCGGCCATCTCGGTCGCCGCACTGGACCGGGCGTCGATGCTGCTGGCGGACATCGCCGGTGGCACGATCGAGCCGAAGCTCACCGACTGGCGGGGGGACCCGCCGCGCGACGACTGGTCGCACTCCCCGATAGAGATGCCCGCCGACCTGCCCGACCACACGGCCGGCGTCCAGTACCCCGAGGGAACCTCGCGGCGACGGCTGACCCAGATCGGCGCCGAGGTGACCGGCGACGAACGGTTAACGGTGACGCCGCCGAGCTGGCGCCCCGACCTGGTGCAGCCCGCCGACCTGGTCGAGGAGGTGCTGCGGCTGGAGGACTTCGAGATCATCCCGTCCGTGCTGCCGCTGGCACCGCCCGGGCGCGGATTGACGCCGATCCAGCAGCGACGCCGTGCGATCGGAAAGTCGCTGGCGCTCAACGGCTATGTCGAGGTGTTGCCGACGCCGTTTTTGCCCGCCGGGGTGTTCGACGCGTGGGGCCTGCCGGCCGACGATTCTCGGCGGTCCACCACCGACGTGGTGAACCCGCTGGAGTCGGACCGCCCTCAGCTGGCCACCACGCTGCTGCCGGGACTGCTGGAGGCGTTGGCGCGCAATGTCTCTCGCGGTGCGGTCGACGTGTCCCTGTACGCCATCGCACAAGTGGTGCAGCCGACCGCCGAAACCCGGGCGGTGGAGCTGATTCCGACAGATCGCCGGCCCACCGACGCCGAGATCGCCACACTCGACCGCTCGTTGCCCGAGCAACCGCAGCACGTCGGCGTCGTGCTGGCCGGACTGCGCGAACCCGCCGGCCCGTGGGGGCCCGGCCGGCCCGCCCAGGCCGGCGACGCGTTCGAAGCGGTGCGCATCGTCGGGCGCGCCGCCGGTGTCGAGCTGACGCTTCGGCCCGGGCAGTACCTGCCCTGGCATCCCGGGCGCTGCGCGGAGGTGCTCGTCGGCGACACCGTGGTCGGCCACGCCGGCCAACTGCACCCGGCCGTCATCGAGCGGGCCGCCCTGCCGAAGGGCGCCTGCGCCGTCGAGCTCAACCTCGACGCCATCCCGATCACCCAGGCGTTGCCGGCGCCGGCGGTGTCGCCGTTTCCGGCGGTATTCCAGGACATCAGCCTGGTCGTCGAGGCCGACGTGGCCGCCCAAACCGTGGTCGACGCCGTCCGCGAGGGTGCCGGGGAGCTGCTGGAGGACGTCCGGCTGTTCGACGTCTACACCGGCCCGCAGATCGGCGACGGCCGCAAGTCGCTCGCCCTGGCGCTGCGGTTCCGGGCACCCGACCGCACGCTGACCGAGGACGAGGCCAGCGCGGCCCGCGCGGCCGCGGTAGCGCGGGCCGCCGAGCTGGTCGGCGCCGTGCAGCGGGCCTGATGGGAATTAATTTGCAACTAATTGCATAACCATGCAGAATCGGCTGTATGACATCTGTGGCGGTGGCCGGCGCCAGCGGTTATGCCGGCGGGGAGATCCTGCGGCTGCTGCTCGGCCACCCAGCCTATGCCGACGGGCGGCTGACCATCGGGGCACTGACGGCCTCGGCCAGCGCAGGAACCACGCTGGCCGAACACCATCCGCATCTGCTGCCGCTGGGCGGCCGGGTGCTGGAGGCCACCGACGCCGACGTGTTGGCCGGGCACGACGTGGTGTTCCTCGCGCTGCCGCATGGCCACTCCGCGACGCTGGCCGAGCAATTGAGTCCGGACACCGTGATCGTCGACTGTGGCGCGGACTTCCGGCTCACCGATGCGAAAGCGTGGGAGCGGTTCTACGGGTCCACTCATGCCGGCAGCTGGCCCTACGGGCTGCCCGAACTGCCCGGTGCCCGGGAACGCCTGCGCGGTGCCACCCGGATCGCCGTCCCTGGGTGCTATCCCGCCTCCGCACTGCTCGCGCTCTGGCCAGCGGTGGCCGAAGACCTCGTCGAACCGGCCGTGACCGTCGTCGCGGTCAGCGGCACCTCCGGCGCCGGACGGGCCGCAAGAACGGACCTGCTGGGCTCGGAGGTCATCGGTTCGGCCCGCGCCTACAACATCGCCGGTGCGCACCGGCACACCCCCGAGATCGCCCAGGGACTGCGGGCGGTCACCGACAAGGACGTCACCGTCTCGTTCATCCCGGTGCTGATACCCACCTCCCGCGGAATCCTGGCCACCTGCACAGCACGTACCACCGCCCCGCTGTCCCAACTCCGTGCGGCCTACGAAAAGGCCTACGATGCCGAGCCCTTCATCTATCTGTTGCCCGAGGGCCAGCTGCCGAAGACCGGCGCGGTCATCGGCAGTAACGCCGCGCAGATCGCGGTCGCCGTCGACGAGGACGCTCAAACTTTCGTCGCAATCGCCGCGATCGACAACCTGGTCAAGGGCACCGGCGGTGCGGCGGTTCAGTCGATGAACCTCGCACTGGGCTGGCCGGAGACCGAAGGCCTGTCGATCGTGGGAGTGGCGCCATGACCGATGTAACCGACACCACGCCGCTGGTCCGCACCCAGGGCGTCACCGCACCCGCGGGATTCCGCGCCACCGGGATCGCCGCGGGTATCAAGGAATCCGGTGCACTGGACCTGGCGCTGGTGTTCAACGAGGGCCCGGACTACCCCGCCGCCGGCGTGTTCACCCGCAACCAGGTCAAGGCCGCGCCGGTGCTGTGGACCCAGCAGGTGCTGACCACCGGGCGGCTGCGCGCGGTGATTCTCAATTCCGGCGGCGCCAACGCCTGCACCGGACCGGGTGGTTTCCAGGACACCCATGCCACCGCCGAGGCCGTCGCCGCCGCCCTCTCGGACTGGGGCAGCGAGACCGGGGCCATCGAGATCGCCGTCTGCTCCACCGGATTGATCGGCGACCGGCTGCCGATGGACAAGATGCTGGCCGGGATAGAGGAGATCGTGCACGAGATGGCGGGCGGGCTGACCGGCGGTGAGGAGGCTGCCCGGGCCATCATGACAACCGACACCGTGCCCAAACAGGTTGCGCTGCACCACCCGAACAACTGGACCGTCGGCGGCATGGCAAAGGGCGCCGGCATGCTGGCCCCGTCGCTGGCGACCATGTTGAGCGTCATCACCACCGACGCCGTCGCCGACGCCGCCGCGCTGGAACAGGCGTTGCGCCGTGGCAGCGCGCTGACATTCGACCGGCTCGACATCGACGGCAGCTGCTCGACCAACGACTCCGTGCTGCTGCTGGCATCGGGCGCCAGCGAAATCACCCCCAGCCAAGCCGATCTCGACGACGCGGTGTTGCGGGTCTGCGACGATCTGTGCGCGCAGCTGCAGGCCGACGCGGAGGGCGTCACCAAGCGGCTTGTCGTCACCGTGACCGGCGCGGCTTCCGAGGCCGATGCGCTGACCGCCGCCCGCATCGTGGCACGCGACAGTCTGGTCAAGACCGCGGTATTCGGTTCCGACCCGAACTGGGGCCGAGTGCTGGCCGCTGTCGGGATGGCGCCGGTGCAACTCGATCCCGAGCGGATCAGCGTGTCGTTCAACGGATCTGCGGTCTGCGTCGACGGGCTCGGCGCCCCCGGTGCGCGGGAGGTCGACCTGTCCGGCGCCGACATCGACATCACCGTGGACCTCGGCGTCGGCACCCAACGCGCGGCCATCCGCACCACCGACCTGTCGCACGGATACGTCGAAGAGAACTCGGCCTACAGCTCATGACGCTCGCCACACCGGTCAAGGCACAAGTGCTCGCCGCGGCGTTGCCGTGGCTTAAGCAACTGCACGACAAGATCGTCGTGGTCAAATACGGCGGCAACGCGATGACCGACGACACGCTGCGGCAGGCGTTCGCGGCGGACATGGTGTTCCTGCGCAACTGCGGCATCCATCCGGTCGTGGTGCACGGCGGCGGGCCGCAGATCAGCGCGATGCTGAAACGCCTCGGCATCGCGGGCGATTTCCGGGGCGGCTTCCGGGTCACCACACCCGAGGTGCTCGACGTCGCACGGATGGTGCTGTTCGGCCAGGTCGGCCGCGAACTGGTGAACCTGATCAACGCGCACGGCCCCTACGCGGTCGGCATCACCGGCGAGGACGCGCACCTGTTCACCGCCGTCCGGCGCAGCGTCACGGTCGACGGCGTGGCCACCGACATCGGCCTGGTCGGCGACGTGGAGCTGGTGAACACCGAGGCGGTAATGGATCTGATTGGGGCCGGCCGCATTCCGGTGGTGTCCACCATCGCACCGGACGCCGACGGTGTGGTGCACAACATCAACGCGGACACCGCCGCGGCCGCGCTGGCCGAGGCGCTGGGCGCCGAGAAGCTGCTGATGCTGACCGACATCGAGGGGTTGTACACCAGCTGGCCCGACCGGGAGTCACTGGTCAGCCAGATCGACGCCGCCGCACTGACGCAACTGCTGCCGACGCTGGAGACCGGCATGGTGCCGAAGATCGAGGCCTGTCTGCGCGCCGTCGCCGGTGGGGTACCCAGCGCGCATGTCATCGACGGCCGCGTCGAACACTGCGTGCTGGTCGAGTTGTTCACCGACGAGGGGACCGGCACCAAGGTGGTGAGCGCATGACTCTTCTGCAGCGCTGGGAGGCCGTGATGATGAACAACTACGGCACCCCGCCGCTGGCGCTCGCCAGCGGTGACGGCGCCGTGGTCACCGATGTCGACGGCAAGTCCTACATCGACCTGCTCGGCGGCATCGCGGTCAACATTCTCGGCCACCGCCATCCCGCGATCATCGAAGCCGTGGCCAACCAGCTGAACACCCTGGGCCACACCTCGAACCTGTACGTCACCGAGCCGGGCATCGCGCTGGCCGAGGCGCTGGTGGGCTTGTTGGGGGCCGACGCCGCGGCCCGGGTGTTCTTCTGCAACTCGGGCACCGAGGCCAACGAAGTGGCCTTCAAGATCAGCCGGCTCACCGGCCGCACCAAACTCGTTGCGGCGCAAGGCGCTTTCCACGGCCGCACGATGGGGTCACTGGCGCTGACCGGTCAGCCGTCCAAGCAGCAGCCGTTCGCCCCGCTGCCCGGCGACGTTCAGCACGTGCCGTACGGCGATGTCGCCGCGCTGGCCGAGACCATCGACGACACGACCGCGGCCGTTTTCCTCGAGCCGATCATGGGGGAGGGCGGCGTCGTCGTCCCGCCGGCCGGCTACCTGGTGGCCGCGCGGGAGCTCGCGACGACGCGCGGCGCCCTGCTGGTACTCGACGAGGTGCAGACCGGGATGGGCCGCACCGGAGCGTTTTTCGCGCACCAGCACGACGGCATCACGCCCGACATCGTGACCCTCGCCAAGGGTCTCGGCGGTGGGCTGCCGATCGGCGCATGCATCGCGGTCGGCAAGGCCGCCGAGCTGCTCACGCCCGGCCTGCACGGCAGCACGTTCGGGGGCAACCCGGTCTGCGCGGCCGCGGCGCGGGCGGTGCTCGGAGTGCTGGCCGCCGACGACCTGATCTCGCGGGCCGACATGCTCGGCAAGATGCTGCACCACGGCATCGAGGCGCTGCACCATCCGCTCATCGACCACGTCCGCGGCCGCGGCCTGCTGCGCGGGATCGTGCTGGGCGAACCGGTGGGCAAGGCCATCGAGGCCGCCGCCCGCGATGCCGGCTTCCTCGTCAACGCCGCTGCGCCCGACGTGATCCGGCTGGCCCCGCCGCTGGTCATCACCGAGCGTCAGATCGACGTGTTCCTCACCGCGCTGCCAAATATTCTCGACAAGGCGCAGGAATCTTTCCAATGACGCCGCGCCATTTTCTGCGCGATGACGACCTGTCGCCCGACGAGCAGGCCGAGATCCTGGCGTTGGCCGCCGAGCTGAAGAAGGACCCGTTCTCCCATCGGCCGCTCGACGGGCCCCGCGGGGTGGCGGTGATCTTCGACAAGAACTCCACCCGCACCCGGTTTTCGTTCGAGGTTGGGATCGCGCAGCTCGGCGGTCACGCCGTTGTCGTCGACGCTCGCAGCACCCAGCTCGGGCGCGAGGAGACGCTGGAGGACACCGGAAAGGTGTTGTCCCGCTATGTCGAAGCGATCGTGTGGCGGACCTTCGCGCAAGCCCGGCTGACCGCGATGGCGTCCGGTGCGAGCGTCCCCATCGTCAATGCGCTGTCCGACGAGTTTCACCCCTGCCAGGTGCTGGCCGACCTGCAGACCCTGGTCGAACGCAAGGGCGCGCTGAAGGACCTGCGGTTGTCCTACTTCGGTGACGGCGCCAACAACATGGCGCACTCACTGATGCTGGGCGGGGTCACCGCGGGCATCCGCGTGACGATCGCCGCGCCGTCCGGCTTCGAGCCGCACCCCGAGTTCGTTGCCGCCGCCGAGGAGCGCGGCCAGCAGACCGGTGGGACGGTGACGCTGACGGCCGATCCGAAGAAGGCAGTGGACGGTGCCGACGTGCTGGTGACCGACACCTGGACGTCGATGGGACAGGAGAACGACGGGCTGGACCGGGTAGCGCCGTTCCAGCCGTTCCAGGTCAACGCCGACCTGTTGAGCCTGGCCGATCCGGATGCCGTTGTGCTGCATTGCCTTCCGGCACATCGCGGGCAGGAGATCACCGACGATGTGATCGACGGCCCGCACAGCGCGGTGTGGGACGAGGCGGAGAATCGGCTGCACGCCCAGAAGGCGCTGCTGGTGTGGTTGTTGGAGCGATCCCGATGACTAGTGCGACAAGAGCCGGACGTCAGGCTCGGATCGTTTCGATGGTGGCGTCGCAATCGGTGCACAGCCAGAGCGAACTCGCCGCACTGCTGGCCGCGGAGGGCATCGACGTCACCCAGGCCACGCTGTCGCGTGACCTCGAGGAACTGGGCGCGGTCAAGCTGCGCGGCGCCGACGGCGGGGTCGGCGTGTACGTCGTCCCCGAGGACGGCAGCCCGGTGCGCGGCGTTTCCGGTGGCACCGAACGGATGTCGCGGCTGCTGGGCGAGCTGCTGGTGTCAACGGACGCCAGCGGCAACCTCGCGGTGCTGCGCACCCCGCCCGGCGCGGCACAGTATCTGGCTAGTGCGATCGACCGCGCCGCGCTGCCATACGTCATCGGCACCATTGCCGGCGACGACACCATCTTCGTGGTGGCCCGCGAGCCGATGACCGGCGCCGAACTCGCCGCCAAGTTCGAAAGCATCCAACTAAGGGAGATTGGTTAATGTCCGAGCGCGTCATCTTGGCGTATTCCGGTGGTTTGGACACCTCGGTGGCGATCAGCTGGATCGGCAAGGAGACCGGCCGCGAGGTGGTGGCGGTGGCCATCGACCTCGGGCAGGGCGGCGAGGACATGGAGGTCGTGCGGCAGCGAGCGCTGGACTGCGGCGCGGTCGAAGCCGTCGTGATCGACGCCCGCGACGAGTTCGCCGACGAATACTGCCTGCCCGCCATTCAATCCAATGCGCTGTACATGGACCGCTACCCGCTGGTGTCGGCGCTGAGCCGGCCGCTGATCGCCAAGCACCTGGTTTCCGCGGCCCGCGAGCATGGCGGCAGCATCGTCGCGCACGGCTGCACCGGCAAGGGCAACGACCAGGTCCGGTTCGAGGTCGGGTTCGCCTCGCTGGCACCGGATCTGGAGGTGCTGGCACCGGTCCGCGACTACGCCTGGACCCGGGAGAAGGCGATCGCGTTCGCCGAGGAGAACGCCATCCCGATCAATGTCACCAAGCGCTCACCGTTCTCCATCGACCAGAACGTGTGGGGCCGGGCCGTGGAGACCGGGTTCCTCGAACATCTGTGGAACGCCCCCACCAAGGACGTGTACGACTACACCGAGGACCCGACGGTCAACTGGGGCACGCCGGACGAGGTGATTGTCGGATTCGAACGCGGCGTGCCGGTTTCGATAGACGGGAATACCGTGACGGTTCTGCAGGCGATCGAGGAACTCAACCGCCGCGGCGGTGAGCAAGGCGTGGGCCGGCTGGACGTCGTCGAGGACCGCCTCGTTGGCATCAAGAGCCGCGAGATCTACGAAGCACCCGGCGCGATGGTCCTCATCACCGCGCACACCGAGCTCGAACACGTCACGCTGGAGCGCGAGCTGGGCAGGTTCAAGCGGCAGACCGACCAGCGTTGGGGCGAACTGGTTTACGACGGTCTGTGGTACTCGCCGCTGAAGACCGCGCTGGAATCCTTCGTCGCCAAGACCCAGGAACACGTGTCCGGGGAAATCCGGATGGTCCTGCACGGTGGGCACATCGCCGTCAACGGACGACGCAGCGCGGAGTCGCTCTACGACTTCAACCTCGCCACCTATGACGAGGGCGACAGCTACGACCAGTCCGCGGCCAAGGGCTTCGTACACGTGCACGGCCTGTCATCCAAGATCGCTGCACGACGGGATCTGACGTGACCGTCTTCTCGCGAGAGTGCGTGTCTGTCGGCGACACGCCGCAGAAATTCGGCAGTTTGCGCACGCTCGCGCGGGACTCAGCGTGAGCACCAACGAGGGGTCCCTCTGGGGCGGGCGGTTTTCCGAAGGCCCGGCGCCCGAACTGGCGGCGCTGAGCAAGTCCACCCACTTCGACTGGGTGCTCGCGCCGTACGACATCACCGCGTCCAAGGCGCACACCCGCGTGCTGTTTCGGGCCGGGCTGCTCACCGAGGAGCAACGCGACGGCCTGCTCGCCGGTCTGGACAGCCTCGGCGAGGACGTGGCCGACGGCAGTTTTCTGCCGGTGGTCACCGACGAGGACGTGCACGGTGCGCTGGAGCGTGGGCTGATCGATCGGGTCGGCGAAGACCTCGGCGGCCGGCTGCGGGCCGGTCGGTCGCGAAACGACCAGGTGGCCACGCTGTTTCGGCTCTGGCTGCGCGACGCGGTGCGGCGCATCGGCGCGGGCGTGCTGGACGTGGTGTCGGCGCTGGCCACCCAGGCCGCCGCGCATCCGACGGCGATCATGCCCGGCAAGACGCACCTGCAGTCGGCGCAGCCGATCCTGCTGGCCCACCACCTGCTGGCGCACGCGCACCCGCTGCTGCGCGACGTCGACCGGCTGATCGATTTCGACACGCGGGCCGCGGTGTCGCCGTACGGTGCCGGGGCGCTGGCCGGCTCGTCGCTGGGCCTCGACCCGGACGCCATCGCCGAGGAACTCGGCTTCACCACCGCCGCCGACAACTCGGTGGACGCCACCGCCGCCCGCGACTTCGCCGCCGAGGCGGCATTCGTGCTCACCATGATCGGCGTCGACCTGTCCCGGCTCGCCGAGGACATCATCCTCTGGAGCACAACGGAGTTCGGCTACGTGGAGCTGCACGACTCGTGGTCGACCGGCAGCTCCATCATGCCGCAGAAAAAGAACCCCGACATCGCCGAGCTGGCGCGCGGCAAGTCGGGCCGGTTGATCGGCAACCTGACCGGGCTGCTGGCCACGCTGAAGGCGCAACCGCTGGCCTACAACCGCGATCTGCAGGAGGACAAGGAGCCGGTATTCGACTCGGTCGCGCAGCTGGAGCTGCTGCTGCCGGCGATGGCCGGGCTGGTCGGCACCCTGCGCTTCGACGTCGACCGGATGGCCGAGCTGGCGCCACTCGGCTACACGCTGGCCACCGACATCGCCGAGTGGCTGGTGCGCAGGGGTGTGCCGTTCCGCGTCGCACACGAGGCGGCCGGCGCCGCGGTGCGCGCCGCCGAGGCCAGGGGAGTCGGGTTGGCCGATCTCGAGGACGCCGAGCTGGCGGGTATTCACCCGGATTTGACGCCGGAGGTTCGCGAGGTGCTCAGCATCGACGGCTCGGTGAACTCGCGCGACGCCCGTGGCGGCACCGCGCCGATCCAGGTGGCCAAGCAACTCGGTGTCGTCCGCGACACCGCCGACGCGTTCCGATCGCGGCTATAGCCCGCGATGGCCGAGCCATTGCACGATTCGCTCGGCGACCGCTGCCCACCCCGGTTCCAACATCATGTTGTGCCCCATGTCGGGGAAGAACTCCGCGTCGGTGCCGTACGCGCGTGCGGTCGCACTCACCTCGTCCTTCGTGAACGCTCCGTCGTCGACGGCGCCAAGCACCAAGAGCGGGGTACTGATCCGTTCCGGCTGCGGCAGATCGCGATACATCATGTCGAACATCGCGCGTCCGCTTTCCGGTTGGAGCCGCGCGATGCAATCGGCCACGACGTGCCCCGGTGTTTGTGCGCAAAATAGGTGTCCGCGGGCCAGCCTGGGTGTGTTGACGACATCGAGGCTGTTTCCGTACGTGTTGGGCTTAATCAACCCCGCCCACGGGTGGCGTGCCATCAGGCGCAGCGAGGCTCGAACGGTGCCTTGTGGGGGCGCCGAGGTCATCAGCACGCCGGCCGGCGCATGGTGAGCCTCCAGGTACTTCTGCACGACAAAGCCACCCATGGAGTGCCCGACGACCACCGGCTCGCTACCGAGTTGGTCCGCTGCCGTTTTCACATCGTCGACGTAGTCGGCGATCGAACAGGTTCGGAGCCGCTGCGAGGTCGCGCTTTTCCCGTGCGCGCGCAGACTCACCGCGACAGCGCGAAAGCCGTTGTCGGCGAAGAAGTCGAGAAAGTGCTCGTCCCAGCACCACGCGCCGTGCCAGGGGCCGTGAACGAAAAGCAGCGGCACCGGATGTGCCGCGCTGCAGTGTCCTTTGTCGATGATCTCGAGCATCGCCGCTGACGGTAATGCACAGCTGCCGTCGCCGTTGCCATTAGCATCCAGCAACATGCGGCGATGGTTCGCGGGTTTGAGTTTCCGCCAGTGGAGGCAGACCGTCGTCGTGGTGATATTGGCCGCCACCGCGGTGTTCGGTGGTCTCGACACCGTCGACACCAAAGTCACCCCGTTCGAGCCGGGGGAGGAGTTCAACGACGGCGAGTTCACCGTCACCGTCGAACGGGCGAGGTTGCTCAATGAACTGACGGGTGGTCGCGGCGTTGTCGGCCCGGCCAAGCCCGGCCGGCGTTATCTCGGCGTGGTCGCCACCCTGCGAAACGACGGCACCGTGCCCGGACGACTCCGAAACGAGCTGGATCTGCAGGACCAGCCGGACAAGGAGTCCTTCGGGGTGTGGCGCTACCGCGATGGGTCGCCGATCCAGACCCTCGGCCCGGGCCTCACCGAGCAGCTGGCGTTCACGTGGATCCTCCCGGAGGCCGCGCTGCGCCCGGGACAGACGGTGACGTTGCGGGTGTGGAAGAAGAAGTACACGCAGCTGCTGGTGACCTATGGCGGCAAGGAGTGGATCGACAGCGACACCGACTACGGTGAGACGGTCGTTCCGGTGGGGGTATCACAATGAGGCTGTGGCCGAAAATCCGGTCGGCACTGCCGGCGTTGAGTGTGGTTGTTGTGGTCGCGGCGGCCGCCGTGGTGTGGCAGAACCTGCCGACGCCAACCGATATCAACGGCCCCTTCGACGTGCACGCGCAGGCCGGCGCAGCCGCCACCGGCCGGGCCGTCACCGCCACCGTCACCGGCGTTCGCATTGCGCCGCAGGTGAACTCCATCCAGGCCGCCGGGCTTTGGGTAGTCGTCGATACAACCCTGGAAGCGACCCGCACCACCGAGTTGCCGCACAGCGAGCTGATCATCGGCCCCAACACCTACATACCGACGGACCGATTCTTCGTCAAAACCCTTAAGGCCGAGATCAATCCAGGAATCGCGCAGCGCGGGGCCTGGGTGTTCGACGTAGCCTCCGCGTTGCTTGCGACCGGAGCGTCCGAACCGTTGACCCTGCGGGTCTGGGTGGGTGACGGGCGGTTGGATTCGCGACTGGTCATCCGCATTCCCGCCGACGACCCGCGGGTCAGCAGGGCCGATGCCGTCAAGCTGGAGGCCCCGGTGGAGAGCGCCTCATGACAGGGCGTCCATTGGTCCGGTGGCAGCGGAACGTGATCGGGGCCGTTGTGGTGGCCGCGGCCGTGGGTGTCCTCGTCGTCACCGGTCTTGGACCGGCGTGGTCGGCCTACCGTCACACCGTCGTTCCGGAGACTGTGGTGCCCGCAGGCCAAAGCGGTACCGCCGGCGGGCAGAACTGGAAACTCGGGTCGATTCGACACCTGAATCGCAGCCCGGTGAACTACGGCCCGGCACTACCTACCGGCACGGTGCTGACCGTCGTCACAATCGACCGGTCCGGGCCGATAACCGACGAAATGTGCGTCGGCGTCATCACCGATGGTGATCGGCGGTGGAATGCCGAGGGCGTCGGCGGATTCCGCCCGCCGCAGGCCGACGGGCTCACCACCATGTGCAACAAACCCGGTCGGCTTCAGTTGACCTTTCTGCTGCCACACGATGTGGTGCCGACGGCGATAGACGTCACCACGCTCGACGGCCAGATCACGGTGCGGATGCTGGTGTAGATTCGCGCGTTCGCACTTGCTCGAGGCAGTACGCCACGGTTGTGGCGATCAGGCACACCCGCAGGGGCTCGATGATCAGGTGCGAGATCAGGGTGATGATGTCGGCCACCCCGTTCCAGAACGACAGCGGATGCGGCCCGAAAAGCCATGCCACACCGCGGAACAGATACCCGGCTTCCACCTCGGGTCGATAGAAGGCGCCCGCCATGTCCAACCACGCCAATCCCAGGTAGACCAGCACGTACAGCGACAACGCCAGCACGCCGCCGTGCAGGATGAGCCGCGCCGAATCCGCGATGGGCCGGAAATTGCCCAGTTGGGCGAGCAGCCGTTCGCGCACCTTGTCGCGCACCGAACGGGGAATCCGCGACCATCGTGCGCGGATTCGCTTCTCGGTGGACGCCGTCCGGTCGAATACCTTGTCGGTGCGGCCGCCGGTCACTCGACGGGCGGCGCTCCGCCAGTCCGGCATGGACACGCCGTAGATGATGCCCGCCACCGCCAGCCATAACAGCGGAATCGTCGCGCCGCCGAATACCGTCCGCAGCACCGACATCGCGACGTCCCATACCATTTCCAGCGGCTGGAAGTGCGAGAATAGCTCGGCCCGAGTGTCGTTGAACCACACCACGATTCGCCGCTCGGCGATCCAGCCGGTCGGATTGATGATGAATTTGACGCCCTGGCTGGCCGAGAAGCTCAAGACTAGGAACACCCATAACGCGTCGACGTAGACGCGGATCGCGACCATCCACCCCGGCAGGCGGTCCTTGAGCCAGCCGAGCAGGTAGCGCACGATCAGTGCGGCCACGATCAGGACCCAGGTGATCGTGCTCACCGGCAGGGTCTCGGGATGCAGCTCGGTGGGGCCCGGCGTCGCCATCGCATCGCCGATCCGGTAGTCGAGTGCCTGGTTCTCGAACGCGAGCCAATCCTCGGCGAACAGCTTCCATGCCAGATAGATGGCGAAGAACGGAACGATGACGTTGGAGAACACGTCGATGCCTCGCGCCGAACGTCGGGGCAGCGCCGCCAGCGCAGGGATGGCGGACCGAAGGACCAGGAACATCGCCACATATGACCCAAGCCGGGCCAGCCCGGCGAACGGCATGATCAGCGAGGCCCATACGTCGTTGTCCCAGCCGGCCCACGCGGCCAGCTCGATGGCGCCGCGGCGCCCCAGCAGTCCGAGCAGATACAGCGCGGCGAGCTGCGGCCAATAGCGCCACCACAATGCCAGCGGCCGCAGCACGTAGCGCATCGGCACATCGTATGCATCGTTCTAGTCTTCGGCGGCCGCTAGCCACGCCTCCTCAAGCGATTCCTTGCGCGCCAACAGCTCGTCGAGTTCGGTGTTGAGCTCGCCAAGCCGCACATGATCGTGTGCGGCGGCGGCCATCGTCTCGTGCATGGCGGCGATCCGCTCGCCGAGTTTGTCCAGCTGGCCCTCGATGCGGGCCATCTCCTTGCCGGTCCTTCGTTCTCGCGCCGCGGCAGATTCCGGGCGCTGCGGTTCGGCACGCGTGAACGCCGGCTCCGCGGCGGCGCGGTCGGCCAGATACTGCTCGACGCCACCGGGCAACAGGTCGCAGCGCCCATTACCGGTGAGCGCGTAGGTGACGTCGGTGACGCGTTCGAGGAAGTACCGGTCGTGGGTGACGACGATCAGCGTCCCGGGCCAGTCGTCCAGGTAGTCCTCGATGGCGGTGAGCGTGTCGATGTCGAGATCATTCGTCGGCTCGTCGAGCAGCAGCACATTCGGCTCGTCCAGCAGCATCCGCAGGAACTGCAGCCTTCGTCGCTCGCCGCCGGACAGATCGGCCAGCCGCGCCGTCAGCTTGTCCCCGGTGAAACCGAAGTCCTTGAGCAGCGTGTCGGCGCTGATCTCGCGGCCACCGGCAAGCCGACTGATGCGACGACGGTTCTCGACGGCATCGATGACGCGGTCCGCGCCGGTCAGCTCGGTCAGCGTCTGGCTGAGATAACCGATCTTCAGTGTATGGCCGCGCTTGATTGTGCCTGCGGCGGGCGGCAATTCACCCGTCAACACCCGCAGCACCGATGTCTTGCCGGTGCCGTTCACCCCGACCAATCCGATCCGCGCGCCCGGGCCGATGGACCAATCGATCCCATCGAGGATGGTCCGGTCGCCCACCTCGAGCCGCAGCCGATGCAGGTCGAACACGTCCTTGCCCAGCCGGGTGGTGGCGAAGCGTTGCAGCGCAAGCGAATCGCGCGGCGGCGGCTCGTTCGCGATCAGCTCGTTGGCGGCCTGGATGCGGAACTTCGGCTTCGACGTCCGCGCGGGCGGGCCGCGGCGCAACCACGCCAGCTCCTTGCGCATCAAGTTTCGGCGACGGGCCTCCGCCCCGGCGGCCAGCCGCATCCGCTCGGCGCGCGCCAGCACGTAGGCGGCGTACCCGCCGTCATACCCGTCGACGGCGCCGTCATGCACCTCCCATGTCCTGGTGGTGACCGCGTCGAGGAACCAGCGGTCGTGGCTGACCACCACCAGCGCCTTCGATCGCAGCCCGGAAAGGTGGCCGGCCAGCCAACCGATCACCTCGACGTCGAGATGGTTGGTGGGCTCGTCGAGCACCAAGACGTCGTGCCCGGCCAGCAGCACGGCGGCCAGTGCCACCCGGCGCAGCTCACCGCCGCTGAGGCGGCCGACGTCGGTGTCGAGAGCCACTTCTGTCAGCAGGTGCTCGACGACGGAGCGGGTGCCGGGTTCGGCGGCCCAGATGTGGTCCGGTCGGCCGCCGACATCCGATTTCCCGTCGCTCCGCTCGCCCCAGACGACCTCGCGTACGGTGGCGGCTGCGGCGAAGTCGTCGGTTTGGCGGAGATAGCCCACCGACAATCCGGATGTGTGGGTGGTGCGACCCGCATCGGGTCCGCGGATGCCGGTGAGGACCTGCAGCAGGGTGGTCTTGCCGTCGCCGTTGCGGCCGACGACACCGATCGCGTCACCCTCGTCGACACCCAGGCTGACCCCGTCCAGCAGCGTGCGGGTGCCGTAGCCGACCGTCGCGCGTTCGACGTTGATCAAGTTCGCCATCAGCCGCCGATGATAGGCGGCGGCTGTGCCATGATGACCTCGGCAATTGGGGGACAGGCGTGAACAAAGGGGAACCGCCGGTGGTGGACCTTTCGGCAATTACCAGGCCGGTGGGCCGGCTGATGGCCACCGCGCAAAACGGCCTCGAAGTGCTGCGTTACGGCGGGCTGGAGACCGGAGCGGTGCCCTCGCCGTTCCAGATCATGGAAAGCGACCCGATGTACCGGCTGCGGCGGTATTTCCCGCCCGACACCCGTCCCGGCGCGGAACCACCCGGACCGCCGGTGCTGATGGTGCATCCGATGATGATGTCGGCCGACATGTGGGACGTCACCCGCGACGAGGGCGCCGTCGGCATTCTGCACGCCGCCGGAATCGACCCGTGGGTCATCGACTTCGGTTCACCCGACAAGGTCGAGGGCGGCATGCAGCGCAATCTGGCCGACCACGTCGTGGCGTTGAGCGAAGCCATCGACGCCGTCAAGGAGACCACCGGGCGCGACGTCCACCTGGCCGGTTACTCGCAGGGCGGCATGTTCTGCTACCAGACCGCGGCGTTCCGGCGGTCGAAGGACCTGGCCAGCATCATCGCGTTCGGCGCACCGGTCGACACGCTGGCCGCCCTGCCGATGAACCTGCCCGCCGGGTTCGCCGCCGGAGCCGCGGACTTCATGGCCGATCACGTGTTCAGCCGCATCGACATTCCGAGCTGGCTGGCCCGGGCCGGGTTCCAGATGCTCGACCCGATCAAGACCGCCCAGTCACGCCTGGAGTTCCTGCGCCAGCTGCATGATCGTGAGGCACTGCTGCCGCGCGAGCAGCAGCGGCGGTTCCTGGCTTCAGAGGGTTGGATCGCCTGGTCAGGACCGGCGATCTCGGAACTGCTCAAGCAGTTCATCGCGCACAACCGGATGATGACGGGCGGCTTCGCGATCCGCGGCGATCTGGTGACGCTCAGCGATATCAACTGCCCGGTGCTGGCGGTGGTCGGTGAGGTCGACGACATCGGCCAACCAGCCTCGGTGCGCGGCATCAAGCGCGCCGCCCCGGAGGCCGACGTGTACGAATTCATGATCCGCGCAGGCCATTTCGGCCTGGTCGTCGGGTCGAAGGCGGCCACCCAGACCTGGCCGACGGTGGCGCAGTGGGTCAAGTCGATCGACGGCGACGCCGATTTGCCGGAGGGCGTCGCGCCGATGGCCCTGCAGCCGACCGAACACGCCGAGAGCGGCGTCCCGTTGGCCTCCCGGGTGGCGCACGGCGCGACCGCGGCCACCGAGATGGCCTTCTCCTTCGCGCGCTCAGCCGCCGACGCCGTGGTCGCGGCCAACAAGTCGGCGCGCGCGCTGGCCGTGGAGACGGCCCGCACGTTGCCCAGGCTGGCCCGGCTCGGCCAGATCAACGACCACACCCGGATTTCGCTCGGCCGGATTATGTCGGAGCAGGCCCGCGGCGCGCCGGACGGCGAATGCCTGCTGTTCGACGGCCGTGTCCACACCTATGAAGCGGTTGATCGGCGCATCAATAATGTGGTGCGCGGCCTGATCGACGTGGGGGTGCGGCAGGGCGCACATGTCGGTGTGCTGATGGAGACGCGCCCCAGCGCGCTGGTGGCGATCGCCGCGCTGTCGCGCCTCGGCGCGGTCGCCGTGCTAATGCCGCCCGACGGTGACCTCGCGACCGCGGTGCGGCTGGGGGCGGTTTCGGAGATCATCGCCGACCCGAGCCACCTGGAGGCCGCCCGCGGGCTGTCCATGCGGGTGCTGGTGCTCGGTGGTGGCGAGTCACGCGAGCTGCACCTGGTGGAAACTGACGACGTCGCGGATGTCGTTGATATGGAGCAGATCGACCCCGCCCAGGTGGATCTGCCCGGCTGGTACCGGCCGAACCCGGGATTGGCCCGCGACCTGGCGTTCGTCGCGTTCGCCACGGTCGGCGGGGAATTGCTCGCCCGCCAGATCACCAACTTCCGCTGGGCGCTGTCCGCGTTCGGCACCGCGTCGGCGGCCAACCTCGGCCGCGGCGACACGGTGTACTGCCTCACCCCGCTGCATCACCCGTCCGGACTGCTGGTGAGCCTGGGCGGCGCGGTGGTCGGCGGCGCCAGGGTCGCGCTGTCGCGCGGCCTGGTGTCCGACCGATTCGTGCAGGAGATCCGCCAGTACGGCGTGACGGTGGTGTCGTACACCTGGGCGATGTTGCGGGAGGTCATCGACGACCCGTCGTTCTCGCTCACCGGCAACCACCCGGTGCGGCTGTTCATCGGCTCGGGCATGCCGACCGGACTGTGGCGGCGCGTGGTCGACATCTTCGAACCCGCGCATGTCGTCGAGTTTTTCGCGACCACCGATGGCCAGGCCGTGCTCGCCAATGTGTCCGGCGCCAAGATCGGCAGCAAGGGCCGGCCGCTGCCCGGCGGTGGCCACGTCGAGCTGGCCGCCTACGACCCCGATGACGACCTGATCCTGGAGGATGACCGGGGCTTCGTGCAGATGGCCCAACCCAACGAGGTGGGTGTGTTGCTGGCTCATCCGCGGGGCCCGATCGACCCGACGGCCTCGGTCAAGCGTGGCGTGTTCTCCCCGGCCGACACCTGGGTGTCCACCGAGTACCTGTTCCGCCGCGACGAGGACGGCGACTACTGGATGGTGGACAACCGTGGCCTGGTGATCCGCACCGCCCGCGGCCCGGTCTACGCCTCGACCGTCAACGACTGCGTCGGCATGATCGAGGCGGTCGACCTGGCGGTGACCTACGGTCTGGAGGCCGGTGGTCGGCAGCTTGCGGTGGCCGCGCTGGAACTGCGTCCGGGCGGCAGCGTTTCGGCGGCCGACGTGTCCGAGGCGCTGTTGGGTCTGCCGGCCGGCGCCCCGCCCGACATCGTGCACGTGGTGGCACACATGACGCTCAGCGCGTCGTATCGACCCGTCGCGAGCCCGCTGCGGGCGGCCGGATTACCCAAGCCGTCACGTAACGCCTGGTACCTCGATCGGGATAGCAATAAGTACAAGCGGCTCACGGTCGCGGCCCGAACCGAGATCGCGGGTGCGGGGTAGCGACGCCGTGCCCTGAGCTCGACGCACTGTTAGGCTCCCGCGGCAGGAGGTTTGATGACATCGCAGAGCGGTAAGAACCGCTTCGCACCGCGCGTCAGGGGCGCGGTGGTCGGCGGCGCTGTCGCTGTCGGGCTGCTGATAGGTATCGGCGCGTCGACGGCGGTCGCCGAACCCACCAGCTCGACCACGGAGGCCGAGGCCCCGCCGACGGCGACGATGACGGCCGACGAAGCGCTTGCCATCATCGCCGAGGATTACGACGTGGGTGCGGGCGGCGGTCAGCTCGCGAACCTGATCCATGACGTGATGACACTGCGCGCTCAGGGCTTCATGCCGTCCAAGGCGAACCGGGCCGCCATTCAGGAGGCCCTGGACTACCGACCCAACCAGACCCCGCTGGTCGAGGCGCTCGAAGATACGCTGTCCTACCAACGCAAGATTCAGGCGCAGGCCGCGCAAGCGCAGCCCACCCAGGGGCCGGGCATGGGCATTAACCAGGTGCCGCCGGGGCAACAGCGCGACCCGAACGATCCGGAAAACTCCGGCATCTTCATCGCACCGGGCGGCGGATCGACGATCAACCAGCCGATCGGCTGACCCGGTTTCGTGCTCGACGAAAAACTGCTCGACATTCTGGTCTGCCCGCAGGACCGCGGGCCGCTGCTGCTGATTGGCGATGAGTTCCTGTACAACCCGCGGCTGCGCCGCGCCTACCGCATCGAGGACGGCATCCCGGTGCTGCTCGTCGACGAAGCCACCGCGGTGACCGACGACGCTGAGCATCAGCGACTGCTCGACCGCGCGAAGTCGGCAGACCCCGGTGGCCAGGTTTCCTGACGGTTTTCTCTGGGGAGTGGCGACGGCCGCTTACCAGGTCGAGGGCAACAACGTCGCCAGCGACGCCTGGCTGATGGAGCAGCTGCCCGGCTCCATGTACCGGGAGCCCAGCGGCGACGCGGCCGACTTCTATCACCGGTATCCCGACGACATCGCGGTGATCGCCGCCCTGGGGCTGAACGCTTTTCGGTTCGGTGTCGAGTGGGCGCGCGTCGAGCCGGAGAACGGTGAGATCTCCACCGCGGAGCTGGACCACTACTCGCGGGTGGTCGACACCTGCCTGCGGCATGGTATCGAGCCGGTGGTGACACTGCACCATTTCACCAGTCCGCAGTGGCTGATCCGGCACAACGGCGGTTGGCGCAGCCCGGACACAGCTGCCCGATTCGCCGACTACGCCGCTGTCGTGATGGCCCGTCTCGGCGATCGGGTGTCCTGGGTGTGCACCATCAATGAGGCCAACGCGCCGGTACTGCTGGCGGCCAGTGGCTCGCTGTTCGACTCGAAGCTCGCCAACACGACTGCCTCGATGGCGCTGGCGGCCAAGGCGTTTGGGGTTTCGGAGGACAAGTTCTGCCCGTTCCTTCCGGCGGCCAGCGACGACAAGGCCATCGAGGTGGTCGGGCAGGCGCACCGGACGGCGGTGGATAGCGTGCACGCCGTGGCGCCGGATGCACGGGTGGGAATCACGCTGTCACTGCAGGAGGTCGCCGCCGAACCCGGTGGCGAGCAGATCGCCGACGTGGCCGACGAGTTCGTCAACCGCCGCTTCCTGCGCGAGCTCGGTTCGGTCGGTGACTTCGTCGGCGTGCAGACCTACACCCGCATCGCCTTCGGCCCGGATGGGCTGAAGCCGCCGGCCGGGCAGGTCTCCGACAATGGACTGGAGCTGGTGCCGGCCGCGCTGACCGCGACCTGCCGTCAGGCGCAACAGATCACCGGACTGCCGGTGCTCGTCACCGAGCACGGCGTCGACCTGGATGACGCCAACGACGGTCTGCGGGCCACCCTGATCGAGGACACCCTGCGCGAGTTGGGGCCGGCGATCGCCGGGGGACTCGACGTACGCGGATACCTGCACTGGTCGCTGGTCGACAACTTCGAATGGTTCAACGGATATCGCGGCCACTTCGGGTTGTTGGGCAACGACCGAAGGACGCAACGGCGTTGGATACGGCCGAGCGCCGTCCGATACGGGACGATCGCCCGGGCCAACGGCTTCGGCCGCTAACCGAGACCGGGCAGGTCACCGGTGAGGTATCGCTGCAGGTTCGGTGCGATGGTCTCGGCGATCTGCTCCACCGGAAGCGATTTGAACGGATCCAGCTCGAGGATGTAGCGCGCCATCACCACGCCGACCAACTGCGACGCCACGAACTGGACGCGGATCGGTCCGCTGCCCGGCGGGTTGTCGACACGCGAGCCCACCTCGACGGCGATCACTTCCTGCAGGAACGACCGAATGAGCGAGACATCGTTGCCGGCCAGGATCGATCGCAGGGTCGCGATGAATCCCTTGCCCAGCTCGGAATCCCACAGCGGCAACAGGATCGACGGCAGCGTGTAGCCGATCTGTTCGACAGGAACTTCCCGCAGCGGACCGATCACCGCCATCGGGTCGATCGGGATGTGGATCGCCGCGGCGAACAATTGGGTCTTGGTGCCGAAGTAGTGATGCACCAGCGCGGGATCCACAGCCGCATCGGCCGCGATCGCGCGGATCGATGTCTTGTCGATCCCGTTGCGGGCAAACAGCTCTCGGGCGCTGGTGAGGATCCGCTCGCGGGTGTCCGACGTTCCGGGCGGTCGCCCGGGACGTTTGCGTTCGGTATTGGTGGTCAACGTGGTTACGGTGTCCTTCGTCGTAGCGTCGCCGCGGCGAGGCAGAGTGCGATGACCGCAAAGCCCACCACAACGGCAATGTCGCGAGTGGCGATTGCGGTCAGATCCGGATAAGCGCCCACCTGTTGCAGTGCCTCGAGGGCGTAGCTGGCCGGCATCACATTGCTGATCCACTGCAGCCATTCCGGCATCACCGCGCGGGGCACGATGATGCCCGCCAACAGCAGCTGCGGTGCGATCACCAGTGGCATGAACTGCACCGCCTGAAATTCGGTGCGGGCGAACGCACTACACAGCAGGCCCAGGCCGACGCCCAGCACCGCATTGACGATGGCAATCACGAAAACCCAGAACGGACTGCCCGCGGTGTCGAAGCCAAGGAGCCAGAACGACACTATGCACGCCAGCGTGGCCTGCGCCGCGGCCGCGATCGAGAACGCGGTCCCGTACGCCGCCAGTAGGTCGAGCCGACGCAGCGGCGTGGTCAGGATGCGCTCCAGCGTCCCCGAAGCCCGTTCGCGCTGCATGGTGATCGAGGTGATCAGGAACATCACCAACAGGGGGAACACGCCCAGCAGGATCAAGCAGGCGTTATTGAAGCCCGACGTGGCTCCGGGCCGGGTCGGAACGTTCTGGAACATGAAGTACATCAGCGTGATGATGAGGCTCGGCACCAACAGCATCATCGCGATGGTGCGATGGTCGGCGGCCAACTGGCGCAGGATCCGCGCCGTGGTCGCGAAATACGCCTGCAGACCTATCCGGCTTGGCGTTCGGTGCTGCGCCGGATGATCGACAGAAACGCGTCCTCCAGTGACGTGCATCCCGTTTCCTCTCGTAGTCGGGTCGGTGTGGTGTGGGCGACCATCTGGCCTTCGCGCATCAGCAGCAGATCGCCGCAATGATCGGCTTCGTCCATCACGTGGCTGGACACCACAAGCGTTGTGCCCGCTCGGGCCAAGTCATCGAACTGGTCCCACAGGTCGGCGCGCAGCACGGGGTCCAGCCCTACGGTGGGCTCGTCCAGCACCAGCAGATCGGGATGACAGACCAGCGCGCAGGCCAACGAGACCCGGGTGCGTTGTCCGCCAGACAGGTTGGCGCAGTACGCGGTGCGGTGATCCTCCAGTCCGACCGCCTTGATGGCGGCATCGGCGGCACCGGCGTCCATGCCATAAAGCGACGCAAAGTAGCGGACGTTGTCGACGATGCGCAGGTCGTCGTAAATGGTCGGGTCCTGAGGCAAGTATCCGACCCGCCTGCGCAGGGGAGCGGAACCGGCCGGTTGCCCGAGCACCGTGACACTGCCCGCGGCGATGATCTGGGTGCCGACGATGCTGCGCATCAACGTGGTCTTGCCGCAGCCCGAAGGCCCGAGCAGGCCGGTGATGGTGCCGCGCGCAATCTGGACCGATAGGTCGTGAATGGCCGGCCGCTTACCGCGGATAACGCGCAGGTGGTCGATGACGACGACCGGCTCGACGCCCCGCCTAAGTAATTCATCACTCGATGAAGTCATCATATGGTGAATATTGCTCCCCGCTGATCGGCATGTCAAGGGCGGCGGGCAGAATCGCCCCGGTGACCCCCAGGCTGTTGCCCGTCGAACCGGTCGCGGCCGCTGGGCGCCTGCTGGGGGCCGCCCTCACCGGCCGCGATGTGAGCGCGATGATCGTGGAGGTCGAGGCGTACGGCGGGCCACCGGACGGGCCCTGGCCGGACGCCGCGTCGCATTCGTTCCGGGGTCGGCGCGGGCGCAACGCCGTCATGTTCGGGCCTGCCGGCCGGCTGTACACGTATCGCAGCCACGGCATTCATGTCTGCGCGAACGTGGTCTGCGGCTATGACGGCGTCGCCGGGGCGGTGCTGCTGCGGGCCGCCGCGGTGGAGGCGGGTTTGGACGTCGCCCGCGTTCGTCGTGGCGATTCGGTTCGTCCGGCGGCCTTGGCCCGCGGACCGGGCAATCTGTGCGCGGCGCTGGGAATCACCATGGACGACAACGGGATTGACCTGTTCGATGCCCACAGCCCGATCCAGCTCACGCTGGCGGAAGTACACGCTGGCGCTGACGGCCCGCGCGTCGGCGTCAGCCAGGCTGCCGACCGGTCATGGCGGTTCTGGCTGGCCGGCCGACCCGAGGTGTCGCTGTATCGGCGCAGCCCGCGGGCACCCGCTCCCGGTGAAAGCGATTGATGCGGGAAGATCGACACCGTGACGTCCAAGGCCACCACCATCCTCGACGAGCTGGACTGGCGTGGGCTGATTGCGCAGTCCACCGATCGGGACGCGCTGGCAGAGCAGCTGGCGGCCGGACCCATCACCGTCTATTCGGGGTTCGACCCGACCGCGCCGAGCCTGCATGCGGGGCACCTGATCCCGCTGCTGACCCTGAGACGCTTTCAGCAGGCGGGCCACCGTCCGATCGTGCTGGCCGGTGGCGCCACCGGCATGATCGGCGACCCGCGGGAGACCGGCGAACGCACTTTGACCAACGCCACGACCGTCGCCGAGTGGACCGACCGGATCCGCGGCCAGCTCGAGCGGTTCGTCGACTTCGACGACTCACCATCCGGCGCCATCGTCGAGAACAACCTGACGTGGACCAGCGACATGTGGGCGATCGAGTACCTGCGCGACATCGGCAAGCACTTCTCGGTCAACGTGATGCTCGACCGCGACACGGTTAGGCGGCGGCTGGAGGGCGAGGGCATCTCCTACACCGAGTTCAGCTACATGCTGCTGCAGGCCAACGATTACGTTGAACTGCACCGCCGCTACGGGTGCACGCTGCAGATCGGCGGCTCCGATCAATGGGGCAACATCATCGCCGGCGTGCGGCTGGTTCGCCAGAAGGAGGGCGCGACGGTACACGCGCTCACCACACCGCTGGTGACCGATTCAGAAGGCAACAAGTTCGGAAAATCGACCGGGGGCGGCAACCTGTGGCTGGACCCCGACATGACCAGCCCGTACGCCTGGTACCAGTACTTCATCAATACCGCCGACGCCGATGTCGTCGACTACCTGCGCTGGTTCACCTTCCTGCCGCCCGACGAGCTGGCCGAACTGGAGCGGGCCACCGCCGACAGGGCGCACGAGCGGGCCGCGCAGCGCCGGCTGGCCCAAGAGCTCACCACGCTGGTGCACGGCGAGGCACAGCTCAAGGCGGCCGAACATGCCAGCCAGGCGCTGTTCGGCCGGGGCGAGTTGTCCGAGTTGGACGAGCCGACGCTGGCGGCGGCGCTGCGCGAGGCCAGCAATCACCATGTGGCCGAACTGAAGCCGGGCGGCCCAGACGGAATCACCGACCTGCTAGTGGCCAGCGGTTTGGCCGAGAGCAAAGGGGCCGCGCGGCGCACCGTCGCCGAAGGGGGCGCCTACGTCAACAACGTTCGGATCGAGACAGACGAGTGGGTGCCACAGCCGTCGGACTACCTGCACGGCCGCTGGCTGGTGCTGCGCCGGGGCAAGCGGAATATCGCCGGCGTGGAACGCGTCGGGTGAATTGCGTTGGCTTCAGCGGACTTTGGTCGCCTCCAACTCGCCGTAGGCCGTTTGCTGCCGACCGTTCCGGGACGGTAACAGCAAATACACAGCTGGGGCACAGAATGGCGAATGGTGCAGTCCAGCGGCCAATTGGCAGCGAGCCGTATCCTGACACGAGTCTTGATGGCGAAAGGTTCCAGTGGTTGACAACAGATCAGGTGGCGAGCGTCGGCAGTCTCGCGGCGGCAATGGAAGTGGCCCCCGCGGTCCGCAATGGCGGGGGAATCGTTCCCAGGCGCCGCGGTCGTCGGGGCCCAACCGCGCTCGTTCCGCTCAGCCAAGACCGGACGCATCACCCGAACGAAGCGGGCCGGTGCTGCCGCCGGATATCGAAGCCCGGCAGCTCTCCCCAGAGGTTCGCCGCGAACTCACCACCCTGGACCGCGCCACCGCCGATTTCGTGGCCCGCCATCTGGTTGCCGCCGGCGAGCAGATCGACGAGGATCCCGAGGCGGCCCTGGAGCATGCCCAGGCGGCCCGGGCCCGGTCGGGACGGATCGCCGCGGTCCGCGAGGCCGTCGGCATCGCCGCATATCGTTGCGGGGACTGGGCGCAGGCACTCGCCGAGCTGCGTGCGGCCCGCCGGCTGGGCAGCAAGTCGCCGCTGCTGCCGCTGCTCGCCGACTGCGAGCGAGGGGTCGGCCGTCCCGAGCGTGCGATCGAGTTGGCCCGCACCCCCGAGGCCACGCAGCTCACCGGCGACGACGCCGACGAACTACGCATCGTCGTGGCAGGCGCCCGCTCCGACTTAGGACAGCGCGAGCAGGCTCTGGCGATTCTCTCGACGCCGCAACTGGATCCGACCCGGACCGGCCAGACCGCCGCGCGCCTGTTCTACACCTACGCTGAAACGCTGCTTGCACTGGGCAGGGAGGAAGAGGCGCTGCAGTGGTTCATCAACGCGGCCGCCGCGGACACCGAGGGCGTGACCGACGCCGAAGAGCGGATCACGGAGCTCGGCTGACGTGACGACCCTTGCCCAAGAACACGATTGCCTGCTCCTCGACCTCGACGGCACCGTTTTCCGTGGACACGAACCCACCGCCGGAGCCGTCGAGACGCTGGCGGCCGTCACCGCCCGCACGTTGTACGTCACCAACAACGCTTCCCGTGGACCCAGCGAGGTCGCCCAGCACCTGCGCGCCATGGGTTTCACCGCCACCCCCGACGACGTCGTTACCAGCGCGCAGAGTGCCGCTCATCTGCTGGCGGAGCAGTTACTGCCGGGCGCGCCGGTGCTCATCGTCGGCACCGAATCACTGGCCGCCGAAGTCCGAAACGTGGGCCTCAAGCCCGTCCGGTTGTGGTTTGACGAACCCGTCGCGGTCGTGCAGGGCCATTCACCGGAGACCGCATGGCCGGACCTGGCCGAGGCCGCACTTGCCATCCGCAGCGGCGCGCTGTGGGTGGCGGCGAACGTCGATCTCACGCTGCCCTCCGAACGAGGTCTGCTGCCGGGCAACGGCTCGATGGTCGCGGCGCTGCGAGCGGCCACCGACCGCAAGCCGCAGGTCGCCGGAAAGCCGCAGCCGACACTGCTGACAGATGCATTGGCCCGCGGCAATTTTCGCACTCCGCTGGTGGTCGGTGATCGGCTCGACACCGACATCGCGGGTGCCAACGCGGCCGGTCTGCCCAGCCTGTTGGTGCTCACCGGGGTCAGTACCGTCCGCGATACCGTGCGCGCCGTGGCCGGCGAGCGACCCAATTACATCGCCACCGACCTGCGCTCGCTGTACAGCCGGGCCGACGCGCTTCGAGTGGCGCCGCATCCGGCCTGGCGCATCGAAATCGGCCCGGGGGCGGTGACGGTGTATTCGACGGGCAGCGAGCCGAGGGACCCGCTGGCGGTGGTGCGTGCCACCGCCAGCGCGGTGTGGAGTGCCGACCTCGACGGGAGACCCGTGCAGGTCGCCGCCGGCGACTACCCGGCCCGTAAGGCGCTGGAGCGTTGGTCGCTGCTGACAGGCCCGATCGACTAGCGTGAACACCGATATGAGTACCGATCCTGACCAGATCCGCGCCCAGATCGCGGCGTTGCTGGCCCAGCTGCCCGACACCGACAGCGCCGACTCCGCCGAGGCGGATATCGACGCCATCGCAGCGCGATTGGAAGAGGCCCACGAACTTCTGGTGAACGCGCTGGAATCGGTCGAAAAGGGTTCGGCGGGCGAATGACACGGCGGGCTCGTGTTGATGCCGAGCTGGTGCGCCGTGGGTTGGCGCGTTCGCGTCAGCAGGCGGCGGAGTTGATCGGTGCCGGGCGGGTCAGCATCGACGGCATGCCGGCGGCCAAACCCGCAACGGCGATCGCGGTGAGCGCCACGCTCACGGTGGAAGGCTCCGGCGAACGCTCCTGGGTGTCGCGCGGCGCCCACAAGCTGATCGGCGCACTGGACGCCTTCGCGATTTCGGCAACCGCCGCCCGCTGCCTGGATGCCGGCGCTTCGACGGGCGGATTCACCGAGGTGCTGTTGGACCGTGGTGCCGGCGAAGTCGTGGCGGTCGACGTCGGCTACGGGCAGCTGGCGTGGTCGCTGCGCACGGATCCGCGAGTGACGGTGGCCGAACGCACCAACGTGCGTGAGTTGACCGCGGACGCCATCGGTGGCCCCGTCGACCTGGTGGTCGCCGATCTGTCGTTCATCCCGCTGGCGACGGTGTTGCCCGCGCTCATCTCGTGCGCGGGCGACGACGCCGATATCGTTCCCATGGTGAAGCCACAGTTCGAGGTGGGCAAGGATCATGTCGGCGCCGGCGGGGTCGTCTCCGACCCGCACCTGCGCGCCGGCGCGGTGCTGGCCGTCGCAGGCCGGGCCGCCGAACTGAACTGGCACACCGTCGGCGTCACCGCGAGCCCGCTGCCGGGCCCGTCGGGCAATGTCGAATACTTCCTGCACCTGCGCGCCCGGCCCGACCATCGGTTGCACGGTGAAGAGCTCGAGCGGGCCGTGCGACGCGCCGTCGCCGAGGGACCGCAATGAGCCAGGACCGCACCATCCTATTGGTGGTGCACACCGGACGCGACGAGGCCACCGAGACGGCACGCCGGGTGGAAAAAGTGCTCGGCGACAACGGGATTGCCCTGCGGGTGTTGTCGGCCGAGGCGGTTGACCGCGGCCCGGTGCACCTTGCGCCCGACGACATGCGCGCGCTCGGCGTCGATATCGAGGTGGTGGACGCCGACGAACGCGCCGCCGAAGGGTGCGAGCTCGTCCTCGTCCTCGGCGGCGACGGCACCTTCCTGCGCGCCGCCGAACTCGCCCGCAATGTCGAGATCCCGGTGCTGGGCGTCAATCTGGGCCGCATCGGTTTCCTCGCCGAAACTGAGGCGGACTCAATCGACACGGTTCTCGACCATGTCATCACGTGCGACTACCGCGTCGAGGAGCGCATGACGCTCGACGTCGTGGTCCGCGTCGAAGGCCGGATCGTGAACCGTGGCTGGGCGCTCAACGAGGCCAGCCTGGAGAAGGGTCCGCGGCTCGGCGTGCTGGGTGTCGTCCTGGAAGTCGACGGCCGTCCGGTCTCGGCGTTTGGCTGCGACGGCGTGCTGGTCGCGACGCCGACGGGGTCGACCGCGTGGGCGTTCTCGGCGGGCGGGCCGATCGTATGGCCGGATCTGGAAGCGATCCTGGTGGTCCCCAACAACGCGCATGCGCTGTTCGCCCGGCCCATGGTGACCAGCCCGGCCGCCGCCATCGCCATCGAGATCGAGGCCGACGGCCATGACGCACTGGTGTTCTGCGACGGTCGCCGCGAGATGGTGGTGCCCGCGGGCGGCCGCCTCGAGGTGACGCGCTGCGGCACACCGCTGAAGTGGGTGCGACTGGACAGCGCCCCGTTCACCGACCGCCTGGTGCGGAAGTTCCGGCTGCCGGTCACGGGTTGGCGCGGACAGTAGTGCTCGCCGAGATCCGAATCGAGTCGCTGGGCGCCATCGGCACGGCGACCGCCGAATTCGACCGCGGGCTGACCGTGCTGACCGGGGAGACCGGTACCGGGAAGACGATGGTGGTGACCGGCCTGCACCTGCTCGGCGGTGCGCGCGCGGACGCCACCCGGATCCGGTCTGGCGCCGATCGCGCCGTGGTGGAAGGCCGATTCAGCACGGCCGAGCTCGGCGACGAAGTGGTCGCCCAGGTCGACGTGATCCTCGACTCGTCGGGTGCGGAGCGCGACGAGGACGGCAGCGTCATCGCGGCGCGGTCGGTCAGCCGCGACGGACCCTCACGGGCCTACCTCGGCGGCCGCAGCGTGCCCGCCAAGTCGTTGAGCGGCTTCACCACTGAGTTACTCGCCCTGCACGGCCAGAACGATCAGCTGCGGCTGATGCGCGCCGACGAACAGCGTGCCGCGCTGGACCGCTTCGCCGACGTCGGGCCGCTGCTGCAGCGGTATCGCAAGCTGCGCGGAGCCTGGCAGGACGCCCGGCGGGATCTGGCCGATAGGACGCAGCGGGCAAGGGAATTGGCGCAGGAGGCCGATCGGCTGAAGTTCGGCATCGGCGAGGTCGATGCGGTCGATCCCCAGCCTGGCGAGGACGATGCGCTCGTCGACGACATCCGGCGGCTCTCCGAGCTCGACGCGTTGCGGGAAGCCGCGCAGGTCGCGCGGTCGGCGTTGTCCGGCGCGCTGGACGACGCGGTGGAGTCGGACGCGATGTCGGCTGTCGACGGTGTCGGGCAGGCGAAGTCGGCGCTGGAAGCCACCGACGACAATGCGCTGCGGGCGCTCGGCGCGCGGCTCGGGGAGGCATTGGCCGTCATCGGTGACGTGGCCGCGGAGCTTGGCGACTTCCTGACCGAACTGCCCACCGATGCCAGCACCTTGGAGACCAAGCTGGCGCGGCAGAGCGAGTTGCGGGTGCTGACGCGCAAATACGCCGCAGACATCGACGGGGTGCTGGCGTGGGCCCGCGGGTCGCGGGAAAGGCTCGCGCAGTTGGACGTGTCCGAGGAGGCGCTCGCCGAGCTGGAGCGACAGGTCGTCGAGCTCGACACCCAACTCGTCACCGCGGCAACCGAACTCACCAAGGCGCGCACGAAGGCGGCCAAGGGTCTGGCCAAGGCGGTGACCGCCGAGCTGTCCGGACTGGCGATGGCCGACGCCGAGTTCACCGTGGCAGTGGCGCCGCTGGCCGCACGGGCAGACGACTCCGCGCGGCTCACGCTGCCGTCCGGCGTGCCGGTGCATGCCGGTCACGATGGCACCGACGCCGTGGAGTTCGGTTTTGCCGCGCACCCGGGCACCGACGTGCTGCCGCTGAACAAGAGCGCATCGGGAGGTGAACTGTCCCGGGTGATGCTGGCGTTGGAGGTCGTTCTGGCCGCGTCCGCCGAGGGCACCACGATGGTCTTCGACGAGGTCGACGCCGGCGTCGGAGGGCGTGCCGCGGTGCAGATCGGTCGGCGGCTGGCCCGGCTGGCGCGCACCCACCAGGTCATCGTCGTCACGCACTTGCCGCAGGTCGCCGCATACGCCGACATCCATCTCGTCGTCGACAGCGCCGGCCGCACCAAGGCCAGCGGGGTCCGTCGGATCGACGGCGACGATCGGGTGGCCGAACTGGCCCGCATGCTGGCCGGACTCGGCGAATCGGACAGCGGGCGGGCGCACGCGCGGGAACTGCTCGAAGCGGCACAGCAACTGCGCTCGGGCAGCGACTAAGGCGTCATTGCCCGAGCACGGTGCCCATCAGGCTTGTGATGAACGCCGCGTCGAGGGCGTCGTCGGTCATCAGTCGGCGATAGAACAGCGCGCCCGATAGCGCCGCGGATGCGGCGTCCGGGTCGATGCGGTCCGAAAATTCCCCACTCGCAACGCCTGCGGCGATCGTGTCGGTCTGCCGCCGACGCCGTTGCGCCGAGTACCGGTGGAAGAACTCGCGCACGGCCGAATCGTTGTCGGTGGCGTGAACCAACGCGGGAATGCAGGCCGCCACCGGCGAGTCGGTGAGTGCCCGCGCAAGATGCCTCATTAGCAACTCGACCCGCTGCCGAGCCGTGCCGGCGACGAGTTCGCGTTCCGGGTCGGGTTGTACGTTGAGCGTCTCGAGCGCATCGGCGATCAACGCGGCCTTGTCCGGCCAGTGCCGGTATACGGTGCTTCGCCCGACTCCGGCCCGCGCCGCTACCGACTCCATCCGGAAGCCCGCGTAACCCACCCTCGCGAACTCGTCGAGGGCAGCGCGGCAGATCACCCGTCGGGAGTGGCCGACGCGCGGATCGGGCTGACGTGAGTGGGACACTTCTGTATCATAAACCCTAGGAGGTGCAAAGATGACCGACATCAGTGTTCGCTACATCGTCGATGACGTCGATGCTGCGGTGGACTTCTACACATCCCAGTTCCAGTTCGAGGTGGCGATGCACCCGGGCCCGGGCTTCGCGATGCTCCGTCGCGGTGAATTGCGGCTGCTGCTGAATTCGCCAGGCGGTGGAGGCGGCGCCGGCCAGCCGCTCGCCGATGGCAGCCGGCCGGAACCTGGTGGCTGGAACCGATTTCAGCTGCAGGTCGATGATTTGGACGACGCCGTAGCCAGCCTGCGGAAGGCCGACGTGAATCTTCGCGGCGACGTGATCACCGGCAGAGGCGGCCGTCAGGCGCTCGTAGTTGATCCAGCCGGCAACCTGGTGGAGCTGTTCCAGCCGTTGGAATGAGCCTGTGACAGCTGTGACAAGAGGTAACTTCTGGGGCTAATGTTACGGCGCGCCTCCCCCTGCTGATTGGTCTTCGCCGACAGAATCGGCCCATGAAGATGTCAGCGCTGTTAACCCGTAATGCCAGCTCACGGCCGGGCGTCACCGGCACGGCCCGCGTGGACCGCGACATCGATCGGCTGCTGCAGCGCGTCGGACCCGGAGACATTGTGGTGATCGACGCGCTGGATCTCGACCGGATCACCGCCGATGCGCTGGTCGAAGCCGATATCGCCGCCGTGGTCAATGCGTCGCCGTCGATCTCCGGGCGCTATCCCAACCTGGGGCCCGAGGTGCTTGTCACCAACGGCGTCACGCTGATCGACGAGACCGGCCCGGAGGTCTTCAAGAAGGTCAAGGACGGGGCCAGGGTCCGGCTGCACGACGGCGGGGTGTACGCGGGCGACCGTCGGCTGATTCTCGGTACCGAGCGCACCGACCACGAGATCCACGAGCTGATGCACGAGGCCAAGAGCGGTCTGGTGGCCCACCTGGAGGCGTTCGCCGGAAACACCATCGAATTCATCCGCAGTGAAAGCCCGCTGCTGATCGACGGCATCGGCATCCCCGACATCGACGTCAACCTCAATCGCCGCCATGTCGTGATCGTCGCCGAGGAACCCAGCGCCGGCTACGACCTGAAGGCCCTCAAGCCCTTCATCAAGGAGTATCAACCCGTGATGATCGGCGTCGGCGGCGGCGCGGATGTGCTGCGCAGGGCGGGATATCGGCCGCAGCTCATCGTCGGCGATCCCGACCTGATCAGCGCGGAGGTGTTGCGGTGCGGCGCCCAGGTGGTGATCCCGGCCGACGCGGATGGTCACGCGGCCGGACTGGAGCGCATCCAGGACCTCGGCGTGGGGGCGATGACCTTCCCCGCGGCGGGCTCGGCCGCCGACCTGGCGCTGCTGCTGGCCGACCATCACGGCGCGTCGCTGATCGTCACCGCCGGCCACACCGCCAGCATCGAAGAATTCTTCGATCGGTCCCGCCAGCACAGCAACCCGTCGACGTTCCTGACCCGGCTCAAGGTCGGAGAGAAGCTGGTCGACGCCAAGGCGGTCGCCACCCTGTATCGCAGCCGGGTGTCCGGCGGAGCCATCGCCCTGCTGGTGCTGGCCATGCTGGTCGCGGTGATCGTCGCGCTGTGGGTATCGCGCGCGGATGTCGCGGTGCTGGACTGGGTCGGTGACTACTGGAACCGCTTCTCGCTGTGGGTACAGGGCTGGACCACCTAGGTCGTGCAGCAGTGATATCCCTACGCACACATGCGATTTCACTGGCCGCGGTATTCCTCGCGCTCGCAGTGGGGGTGGCGCTCGGTTCCGGTCTGCTATCCAACACGGTGCTGTCCGGGCTGCGTGATGACAAGCACGAGTTGCAGAACCAGATCAACGTGCTCGCCGACCAGAAGAACGCACTCAACGAAAAGCTGAGTGCCGCCGGAGAATTCGATGCGCAGATGTCGCCGCGGATCCTGCGTGACACCTTGTCGGGCAAATCCGTCGTGGTCTTTCGCACCCCGGACGCCGCAGACGACGAGGTCGACGCGATATCGCGAATGGTGCAGCAGGCCGGCGGCACGGTGACCGGGACGGTGTCACTGACCCAGGAGTTCGTCGACGCCAACTCCGCGGAGAAGCTGCTCTCGGTGGTGAACTCGCCGATCGTTCCCGCCGGGGCGCAGCTGAGCACCCAGGCGGTGGACCAGGGCTCGCAGGCCGGCGACCTGTTGGGCATCGCGCTTCTGATGAGCAAGGATCCCGCCGTCGCCGCGGTCAACGACCAGCAGCGCGACACCGTGCTGGCGGCGCTGCGCGAAAGCGGGTTCGTCACCTACGGCAACGAGCGGATCGGGGCGGCGAACACGGCGCTGATCGTCACCGGCGGCGGGTTGGGCGACGACGCGGGGAACAAGGGCGCCACGGTCGCCCGGTTCGCCGCCGGGCTGGCACCGCACGGTTCCGGCACCGTCATCGCGGGCCGGGACGGCTCCGCATCGGGGACCGCCGCGGTGGCGGTGACGAGGTCCGACGCCGGCCTGACGGCCGCGGTGAGCACCGTCGACGATGTCGACACCGAGTCCGGGCGCCTCACCACGGTGCTGGCCCTGCACGACCTGATCACCGGGGGTCCGCCCGGCCAGTACGGCATCGGCCAGGGCGCCACGTCGGTGACCGTTCCGCAATAGCCGGCGCGTCGCGCACGGCGCGTCAGCGACGCCTTGTCGGCGTCGGTGTTAGGGTTAAGTTCCGTGGGTCGGCAGGCCCCGAGCTAGGCCCCAGCCTAGAAAAGTAAGCCCTGCCCGTCGTCACGGAGGTTGCTCTTGCCAGCGTTACGCAAGCACCCGCAAACCGCCACCAAGCATATCTTTGTCACTGGCGGCGTGGTTTCATCGCTCGGGAAGGGCCTCACCGCGTCCAGCCTCGGGCAGTTGCTGACCACGCGCGGCTTGCACGTGACGATGCAGAAGCTGGACCCGTATCTCAACGTCGATCCGGGCACCATGAATCCGTTCCAGCACGGCGAGGTGTTCGTCACCGAGGACGGCGCCGAGACCGACCTCGATGTCGGACACTACGAACGGTTCCTGGACCGCAACTTGTCCGGGTCGGCGAATGTGACGACGGGACAGGTGTATTCGTCGGTGATCGCCAAGGAGCGCCGCGGCGAGTATCTCGGCGACACCGTTCAGGTGATCCCGCACATCACCGATGAAATCAAGAGCCGGATCCTGGCGATGGCGGAGCCTGACGCCGACGGGAACCGACCGGACGTGGTGATCACCGAAATCGGCGGCACGGTAGGCGATATCGAGTCTCTGCCGTTCCTGGAGGCCGCGCGCCAGGTGCGCCACGAGGTCGGCCGGGAGAACTGCTTTTTCCTGCACTGCTCGCTGGTCCCGTATATGGCACCATCCGGTGAACTCAAGACCAAGCCGACCCAGCATTCGGTCGCCGCGCTGCGCAGCATCGGTATTACCCCCGACGCGTTGATTCTGCGCTGCGACCGCGATGTGCCCGAACCGCTGAAGAACAAGATCGCGCTGATGTGCGACGTCGACATCGATGGCGTGATCTCCACGCCGGATGCGCCGTCGATCTACGACATTCCCAAGGTGCTGCACCGCGAAGAACTCGACGCCTATGTGGTGCGGCGGCTGAATCTACCATTCCGCGATGTCGACTGGACCGAGTGGGACGACCTGCTGCGCCGGGTACACGAGCCGCAGGAGACCGTGCGGATCGCGCTGGTGGGCAAGTACATTGACCTCTCCGACGCTTACCTCTCGGTCGCCGAGGCGCTGCGCGCCGGCGGCTTCAAGCACCGCGCCAAGGTCGAGCTGCGGTGGGTGGCCTCCGATGACTGCGAAACCGACAGCGGGGCCGCCGCGGTGCTCAGCGAGGCGCACGCCGTGCTGATTCCCGGCGGATTCGGCATCCGGGGCATCGAGGGGAAGATCGGCGCCATCCGCTATGGCCGTAAGCGCGGTCTGCCGGTACTGGGCCTGTGCCTCGGCTTGCAGTGCATCGTCATCGAAGCCGCCCGCTCGGTCGGGCTCACCGAGGCCAACTCTGCGGAGTTCGATCCGTCCACACCCGATCCGGTGATCTCCACAATGGCCGACCAACGCGACGCTGTCGCGGGGGAGGCGGACCTGGGTGGCACCATGCGACTGGGTGCCTATCCCGCTGTGCTCCAACCGGATTCCATTGTGGCGCAGGCGTATGAGACCACCGAGGTATCCGAACGGCACCGGCATCGCTACGAGGTCAACAACTCCTATCGCGACCGCATCGCCGAGAGCGGGCTGCGGTTCTCCGGAACCTCACCCGACGGGCATCTGGTCGAGTTCGTCGAGTATTCCGCCGACGTGCACCCGTTCATCGTCGGAACCCAGGCTCATCCGGAGTTGAAGAGCCGTCCCACCCGCCCGCACCCGCTGTTCGTGGCGTTCATCGGTGCGGCACTGGACTACAAGGCCGGCGAGCGATTGCCGGTGGAGATCCCCGAACAGCGAGCGAACGGAGCCGAGCACCAGGAGGATGGGCAGCTGCTGCAAGATGCCCCGCTCGAAAAATCTCGGGTCCGTGGCTGATCACGACTTCGAGACCGTCGCCTCCGAAACTATCCACGTCGGAAAGATTTTCGCGTTGCGCGGCGACGAGGTCCGGATGCCCGGCGGCAACACCGCCAGACGCGAAGTCGTGGAGCATTACGGCGCGGTTGCCGTCCTCGCCAAAGACGACGACGAGAACATCGTGCTGGTGTACCAGTACCGCCATCCGGTGGGGCGCCGGCTTTGGGAACTGCCCGCCGGACTGCTCGACCTCGGCGGGGAGCCGCCGCACGTCACCGCCGCCCGTGAACTGAAGGAAGAGGCCGGGTTGACCGCGCAGAACTGGCGCGTGCTCGTCGACCTCGTCACCGCGCCAGGTTTCAGCGACGAGGGGGTGCGGGTGTATTTGGCCACCGCACTGACGGATGTCGGCAGGCCCACGGCCCACGACGAGGAAGCCGACCTCGAGCTGCGGTGGTTCTCCCTCGACGAGGCGGTGCGGATGGTGATCAGCGGCGAGATCGTCAACTCCATTGCGGTGGGCGGAATTCTGGCCGCGCACGCCGCGCGCGACGATATCGGTGCGCTGCGCCCGGTCGACGCGGAGTGGGTCGACAAGTCGGGGGCGTTCGCTCGCCGAAAGGGCACGCATGACGACGTTTAAGCCTGCCCTCGACGACCAGGTGCGGGGGTATCTCGATCACCTGAAGATCGAGCGTGGCGTCGCCGCCAACACGTTGAGCTCCTACCGGCGAGACCTGCGTCGCTATACCGAGCACCTGACGCCGCGCGGCATCGACGACCTGGCCAACGTCACCGAGGCCGACGTCAGTGACTTCCTGGCTGCGCTGCGCCGCGGCGACCCGGACACCGGAGCGGCCGCGCTGTCGGCGGTGTCGGCGGCCCGCGCGTTGATCGCCGTCCGCGGATTGCACCGCTTCGCCGCTGCCGAGGGACTCACCGAACTCGACGTGGCCCGGGCGGTCAAACCGCCGACGCCGAGCAGGCGGCTGCCCAAGAGCCTGACCATCGACGAGGTGCTGGCTTTACTGGAAGGTGCCGGGGGCGACAGTGACGCGGACGGCCCGCTGACGCTGCGCAATCGCGCGCTGCTGGAGCTGCTGTACTCGACCGGGGCGCGGATCTCGGAGGCGGTCGGGCTCGACGTCGACGACATCGACACCCAGGCCCGCTCGGTGCTGTTGCGCGGCAAGGGCGGAAAGCAGCGGCTGGTTCCGGTCGGCCGTCCGGCGGTGAGCGCGCTGGACGCCTACCTGGTGCGCGGCCGGCCCGATCTGGCCCGGCGCGGCAAGGGCACCCCGGCGATCTTCCTGAACGCTCGCGGTGGGCGGTTGTCGCGGCAGAGCGCATGGCAGGTGCTGCAGGACGCCGCCGAACGGGCCGGCATCACCGCCGCGGTGTCGCCACACGTGCTGCGGCACTCCTTCGCCACCCATCTACTCGACGGCGGGGCCGACGTCAGGGTGGTGCAGGAACTGCTCGGCCACGCGTCGGTCACCACGACGCAGATCTACACGCTCGTCACCGTGCACGCGCTGAGGGAGGTCTGGGCGGGAGCCCATCCGCGGGCGCGTTGAACGATCGGGCGCGGTGCCTCGTAGGGAATGGGTATGAGCGAGCACGACGTTGTGATCATCGGCGCCGGCCCGGCCGGTATCGCGATGGCGGTCAGCCTGCGCGACCGCGGACGGCGCCCACTGGTCATCGACCGGGCCGACAAGGTCGGTGCTTCCTGGCGGGGCCGGTACGACCGACTCAAACTCAACACCGGCCGCCCGTTCTCACATCTGCCGAATCGGCGGTATCCGAAGGGAACGCCGATGTTCCCGCACCGCGACGATGTCATCGCCCACCTGGAACGGCACGCCCACGAGGACGGGATCGAGCTGCGTCTGGGCACCGAGGTCTATCGCATCGACCGCAGGGCGCGGGAGTGGCGACTGGAGACCTCGGCGGGTGATATCGACGCGCGCCAGGTGGTGATCGCGAACGGAAACGAGCACACGCCGCGGATTCCCGACTGGCCAGGCACCGACGAGACCATGGTGGAGATGCTGCACTCGTCGGCGTACCGCAATCCCGCCCCGTACTCGGGCAAGCGAGTTCTGGTGATCGGCACCGGTTCGTCGGGGATGGAGATCGCACACGACCTCGTGACGGGCGGAGCGGCGCAAGTGTGGCTGGCGGTCCGCACGCCGCCGCACATCCTGCTGCGCTCGCTGCCCGGCGGCCTGCCGGGTGACCTGATTTCCCTGCCGCTGTACCACAGCCCGATCCGCATCGCCGATGCCGTCAGCCGGGCGGCGCGGAAGGCCAACCTCGGTGATCTCAGCGGGTTCGGATTGCCGTTCCCCGCGGATGGCGTGTTTTCCAGCGTCAAACGTTGCGAAAAAGTCCCCGCCTTGGTCGATATGGACGTCATCGATGCCATCAGGGACGGATCGATCGAGGTGGTCCCGACGGTCGAGTCCTTCGACGGGGACAAGGTCGTGCTGGTGGACGGATCGCGGCTGGATCCGCACGCCGCCATTCTGGCCACCGGGTTTGTCCGTGGCCTTGAACCGCTGGTCGGTCATCTCGGAGTGCTCGACGCGAACGGCAAACCGGTCGTCATCGGGGAAACGCCCGCCGCCGAGGGCTTGCGCTTTCTCGGATACTTGGTCCGGCCGTCGGTCATCGGCGTGTGCGCAAAGTTGTCGCGCCGGATGGCGAAGCGAATAGACCGGGAATTGTCAGCCGGCTAGGTACTCCGACTCCAGCACCAGATCGGGGATCAACGTCTGATACTCGGCGTGGGTCTTGTGTTCGACGGTGTTCCACTGCTTGCCCTGCTGCTGGTGCATGTACTCGCGGTATTTCGGCGCGCCGGGGAAGCGGACGTTGTCGGCGAACGCGATCGAGCCCTGATGGAGCCAGCCGCGGTCGATGATGCTCGCCAGATCGGGCACGTAGGCGTTCTTGTCGTGATCGAGGAACACGAAGTCGAGGTTGCCGGCGGCGAAACCCTGCTCGGCGAGTGCGCCTAGGGTGCGCCCGCCGTCGCCGATGGTGCCGACCACGCACGTCACCCGGTCGCCCACCCCGGCGTGCGCCCAGATGCGGCGGGCGATCTCGGCGTTGGCCTCGGCCAGCTCGACCGAGAACACCTTGGCCGACGGCGCGGCCCTGGCGATCCGCAGCGAGCCGTAGCCGCAGTAGGTGCCCAGCTCCAGGGCCAGCTTCGGGTTGGCGCGGCGGACGGCGGCGTCGAGCAGCTCGCCCTTCTCGTCGCCGACGTTGATCAGAAACGACTTCTCATAGGCGAATTTGTCGATGGCGGCGATCACGTCATCGATGTCGCCCTGCCGGGCATTGGCCACCACGTAGTCGGCCGCAGCGGCCTCCCGTCCGTCGCCGATCTGACCCGTCGCGAAGAGGTTGCGCAGGCCGATCGCCATCCGAATGATCGACCAACGCAACAATGGCATCCGCTGCTTCAAGCTCATGGCGCCCACCCTAGGCCCGCCGCAGACCGAATCGAGGGATACGTTGCAGCGGGTCTGCCGGTGCTGGCCTGCGCGCCCCGTTAAACTTTCCCGGATGTTCGCCATGCCTGTGGTTTTTCCGACCAGCGACGGTCGGGCATGGGCATGACCGACGAAGGCGGCGGCGCAGAACTTGGCCTGACCGGCCGAACGCCGCGGACCATTCCCGAGCCCAAGCCCAAGAGCAAGCACGGGCCGGCCAAGGTCCTCGCGATGTGCAACCAGAAGGGCGGCGTCGGCAAGACCACTTCGGCCATCAACCTGGGAGCCAGCCTCGCCGAATACGGCCGCCGGGTGTTGCTGGTGGACATGGATCCGCAGGGCGCGCTGTCGGCCGGGCTGGGGGTTCCGCATTACGAGCTGGAACACACCATCCACAACCTGCTGGTCGAGCCGCGGGTATCCATCGACGACGTGCTGATCAAGACCCGGGTCAAGCACATGGACCTGGTGCCGAGCAACATCGACCTGTCAGCGGCGGAGATCCAGCTGGTCAACGAGGTCGGCCGCGAGCAGGCATTGGCCCGCTCGCTGCATCCGGTGCTGGACCGCTACGACTACGTGCTGATCGACTGCCAGCCGTCGCTCGGTCTGCTCACCGTGAACGGACTGGCGTGCTCGGACGGCGTGATCATCCCGACCGAATGCGAGTACTTTTCGCTGCGCGGGCTGGCGCTGCTGAACGACACGGTCGACAAGGTGCACGACCGGCTGAATCCGCGGCTGTCCATCGGCGGCATCCTGATCACCCGCTACGACCCGCGCACCGTCAACGCCCGCGAAGTGATGGCCCGCGTCCTGGAGCGGTTCGGTGACCTGGTGTTCGACACCGTCATCACCCGCACGGTGCGGTTCCCGGAGACCAGCGTCGCCGGCGAGCCGATCACTTCGTGGGCGCCGAAATCCGGTGGCGCCGAGGCATACCGCTCGCTGGCCCGCGAGGTCATCGACCGGTTCGGTTCGTGAACACTACCGAGGCCAGACCGGAGGAATCCCCGCAGGCAGGTTTCCAGGTCCGGCTGAGCAATTTCGAGGGTCCGTTCGATCTGCTGTTACAGCTGATCTTCGCGCATCGCCTCGACGTCACCGAGGTGGCGCTGCATCAGGTTACCGACGATTTCATCGCCTACACCAAGGCCATCGGCCCGCAGCTCGAGCTGGACGAGACGACGGCTTTCCTGGTGATCGCGGCGACGCTGCTGGATCTCAAGGCCGCCCGGCTGCTGCCCGCCGGTGAGGTCCACGACGAGGAAGACCTGGCGCTGCTCGAGGTGCGCGACCTGTTGTTCGCGCGGCTGCTGCAATACCGGGCGTTCAAGCACGTCGCGGAGATGTTCGCCGAACTCGAGGCCGCCGCGCTGCGCAGCTACCCGCGCTCGGTGTCGTTGGAGGAGCGTTACGAAGAACTGCTGCCGGAGGTGATGCTGGGGGTCGACGCGCATTTGTTCGCCCAGATCGCGGCGAGCGCGTTCACCCCGCGGCCGGTGCCGACGGTGGCCACCGAGCATCTGCATGAGCTGATGGTGTCGGTGCCGGAACAGGCCGAGCGGCTGCTGACCGAGTTGGAACGCCGCGGGGTTGGGCAGTGGGCCACCTTCGCCGAGTTGGTCGCCGACTGCCGGGAGCCGATTCTGATCGTCGGGCGGTTCCTGGCGCTGCTCGAGCTGTATCGGGCGCGGGCGGTAGCATTTGATCAATCTGAACCGCTTGGTGTGCTCCAGGTTTCATGGACCGGAGATCGGCCACCCAGTGACGACGTGGCAACCACTGAGACGGTGGAAGAGCGAAACGATGACTGACGACATTCCGGATCTCGATCTGGACATCGATGTTGACACCCCGCCCGAGCTGGACGACTCCGAACTCGGCGCGGTGCTGGAGGCGCTGCTGTTGGTGGTGGACACCCCGGTGACCGTCGATGCGCTGGCCGCCGCGACCGAGCAGCCGGCCTACCGGGTGGCGGCCAAGCTGGCGCTGATGGCCGAGGAACTCACCGTCCGCGACAGCGGCATCGACCTGCGCGAGGCGGGCGGTGGCTGGCGGATGTACACCCGGTCCCGGTTCGCGCCGTACGTGGAACGGCTGCTGCTCGACGGCGCCCGATCCAAGCTGACCCGCGCGGCGCTGGAGACGTTGGCGGTGGTGGCGTACCGGCAGCCGGTGACGCGAGCCCGGGTGAGCGCGGTGCGTGGGGTAAATGTGGATGCGGTGATGCGCACGCTGCTGGCCCGCGGGCTGATCACCGAGGCCGGAACCGACCCGGACACCGGTGCCATGACCTTCACGACGACCGAGCTGTTCCTCGAGCGGCTCGGCCTGTCGTCGTTGACCGACCTGCCGGACATCGCGCCGCTGTTGCCCGACGTCGACGTGATCGACGATCTGAGCGAATCGCTGGGCGAGGAGCCACGTTTCGTCAAGCTCAGCGCGCCGCCGTCCGATGACCGGCCGATGTCCTTTGACGTGGACAAAGACTGAGATGACCGACTCCGAGGGCGTGCGGCTGCAGAAAGTGTTGTCGCAGGCCGGGATCGCATCGCGGCGCGTCGCCGAGAAGATGATCGTCGACGGTCGCGTCGATGTCGACGGCCGAGTGGTGACCGAGCTCGGCACCCGGGTGGACCCCGATGCGTCGGTGATCCGTGTCGACGGGGCGCGGGTGATGGTCGACGACACGCTGGTGCACCTGGCGCTGAACAAACCCCGCGGCATGCACTCGACGATGTCCGACGACCGCGGCAGGCCGTGCATCGGCGATCTGGTCGAGCACCGAGTTCGCGGGAACAAGAAGCTCTTTCACGTCGGTCGTCTCGACGCCGACACCGAAGGCCTGATGCTGCTGACCAACGACGGCGAGTTGGCGCACCGGCTGATGCACCCGTCCTTCGAGGTGCCCAAGACGTATCTGGCGACGGTCAGGGGCTCGGTGCCCCGTGGCCTGGGCCGAAAGCTGCGTGCCGGGATCGAGCTGGACGACGGGCCCGCGCACGTGGACGACTTCGCGGTGGTGGACGCGGTGCCCGGCAAGTCGCTGGTGCGGGTGACGCTGCACGAGGGCCGCAAGCGCATCGTGCGGCGGCTGCTGTCCGCGGTCGGGTTTCCGGTCCAGGAGTTGGTGCGCACCGACATCGGGGCGGTCTCGCTGGGGGACCAGCGACCCGGCAGCATCCGGGTGTTGGGCCGCAACGAGATCGGCGAGCTGTACAAGGCGGTGGGTCTGTGAGCGGCTCGCTGGTGATCGCGATCGACGGGCCGGCCGGGACCGGAAAATCGTCGGTGTCAAAGGGTTTGGCGCGCACCCTGGGGGCGCGCTATCTGGATACCGGGGCGATGTACCGAATCGTGACGCTGGCGGTGATCCGCGCCGGTGTCGACCTGAGGGACACCCCGGCCATCGAATCGGCGGCGGCGGATGTCCCGCTGTCGGTGGGCTACGACCCCGATCAGGATCGCGCCTATCTCGACGCCGAGGACGTCTCCGTCGAGATCCGCGGCGCCGAGGTGACCGGGGCGGTGTCGGCGGTGTCGGCAGTACCCGCCGTTCGGGCGCGCCTGGTTGGTCTGCAGCGCGAACTGACGGTCGGTCCCGGCAACGTGGTGGTCGAGGGGCGCGACATCGGGACGGTGGTGCTGCCCGACGCCGACGTCAAGTTTTTCCTGACTGCATCGGCCGAAGAACGGGCGCGGCGGCGCAACGAGCAGAACATGGCGGCCGGTCTGCGTGACGACTATGAGGCGGCACTGGCCGATGTGAAACGCCGCGACCATCTGGATTCGACGCGTGCGGCGTCGCCGCTGCGGGCCGCCGATGATGCGCTGTTGGTCGATACCAGCGACATGACCGAGTCCGAGGTGGTTTCGCTTCTGCTGGAACTGGTGAAGCAGCGTGCCGGGGCACGGGGATGAGTGACGGCACCTGGACCGACGAAAGCGATTGGGAGCTCGTCGATTCGGAAGTCACAGACGATTCATCCGAGGTGTCGGGTCCGCCGCCGGTGGTGGCGATCGTCGGGCGGCCGAACGTCGGCAAATCCACGTTGGTCAACCGCGTTCTCGGGCGGCGCGAGGCCGTCGTGCAGGACGTGCCGGGCGTGACGCGTGACCGGGTCTCCTACGACGCGAACTGGGTCGGACGCCGGTTCGTCGTGCAGGACACCGGTGGCTGGGAGCCCGACGCGAAGGGATTACAGCAGCTGGTGGCCGAGCAGGCGTCGGTGGCCATGCGAACCGCGGACGCGATCATCCTGGTCGTCGACGCCGTGGTGGGCGCGACGGCGGGCGACGAGGCGGCGGCGCGGATGCTGCGCCGGTCCGGCAAGCCGGTGTTCCTGGCGGCCAACAAGGTGGACACCGAGCGCGGCGAGGCCGACGCTGCGGCGTTGTGGTCGCTGGGGTTGGGGGAGCCGCACTCGATCAGCGCGATGCACGGCCGAGGGGTGGCCGACCTGCTCGACCGGGTGGTCGAGTCGTTGCCCGAGGTATCGGAGGTCGGGGCGAGCGGCGGCGGCCCGCGGCGGGTGGCGCTGGTAGGCAAGCCGAACGTCGGCAAGAGCTCGCTGCTGAACAAGCTGGCCGGGGATCAGCGGGCGGTGGTGCACGACGTGGCCGGCACCACCGTCGATCCGGTGGACTCGCTGATCGAATTGGGCGGGAAGACTTGGCGTTTCGTCGACACCGCGGGCCTGCGCCGCAAAGTCGGCCAAGCCGGCGGGCACGAGTTCTACGCATCGGTGCGCACCCACGGCGCGATCGACGCGGCCGAGGTGGTCATCGTGCTGATCGACGCCTCGCACCCGCTGACCGAGCAGGACCAGCGGGTGTTGTCGATGGTCATCGAGGCGGGCCGGGCGCTGGTGCTGGCGTTCAACAAGTGGGACCTGGTCGACGAGGACCGCCGCTATGACCTCGGCCGCGAGATCGAGCGCGAGCTCGCGCAGGTGCAGTGGGCGCAGCGGGTGAACATCTCGGCCAAGACCGGGCGGGCCGTGCAGAAGCTGGTGCCGGCGCTGGAGACCGCGTTGGAGTCGTGGGACATGCGGATCCCGACCGGCCGGCTCAACGCATTCTTCAAGGAAGTGGTTGCCGCCACGCCGCCGCCGGTGCGCGGCGGCAAGCAGCCCCGGATTTTGTTCGCCACCCAGGCCACCACGAGACCGCCTACGTTCGTGCTGTTCACTACCGGTTTCCTGGAGGCCGGCTATCGGCGGTTCCTGGAGCGGCGGCTGCGCGAGACGTTCGGGTTCGACGGCAGCCCGATCCGGATCAATGTCCGGGTGCGAGAAAAGAGAGGCGCACGCTCTAGATAGGGTTTTCCGAGTGCCCGCAGTCGACATGATCCTGATCGCGTTGGCGGGCGTCGCGGCCGGTGCCATCAACGCCGTCGTCGGGTCGGGCACCCTGGTGACGTTCCCGACGCTGGTGGCGTTGGGGTACCCACCGGTGACTTCGACGATGTCGAACGCGATCGGCCTGGTCGCGGGCAGCGTGTCGGGCACCTGGGGATATCGGCGGGAGCTGCGGGGCCAGGGACACCGGCTGCGCTGGCAGATCCCGGCGTCGTTCGTCGGCGCCGCACTGGGCGCGTTCCTACTGCTGCACCTGCCGGAGCAGGTCTTCGCCCAGGTGGTGCCGGTGCTACTGGTCGCGGCGCTGATCCTGGTGGTGTTCGGCCCACGGATCCAGGAGTGGGCGCGCCGCCGGGCCGAAGACGCCGGCCGCTCGGCCGAGCATGTGTCACCCCGCCGGATGGCGGCGTTGGTGTTCGCCACGTTCGCCATCGGTATCTACGGCGGGTACTTCACCGCAGCGCAGGGCATCCTGCTGCTGGGAGCGATGGGTGCGCTGCTGCCGGAGGACATGCAGCGGATGAACGCCGCCAAGAACCTGCTGGCGCTGGTGGTGAACGTCGTTGCCGCGGTTGCCTACACACTGGTCGCGTTCGACCGAATCAGTTGGGCGGCGGCGGGTCTCATCGCCGTCGGCTCGTTGGTGGGCGGATTCCTCGGGGCGCATTACGGCCGTCGGTTGTCGCCGAACGCGTTGCGGGCGGTGATCGTCGTGGTCGGCCTGATCGGGCTCTACCGGCTGCTGACGCTCTGACGTCGCGGTCTGCGGTAGAGTTTCGTCCTGCTGCCGGCGGTGCCGGTGGGCACCGGGCTGTGGCGCAGTTTGGTAGCGCACTACACTGGGGGTGTAGGGGTCGCAGGTTCAAATCCTGTCAGCCCGACCGATAGAAATAGAGCCTGACCTGCGCCGATTTGCGTCTCGGCGGCCACCCGCAACGCTGCATGATCAGGCGACGAGCTCGATCTCTGCATCATGGCCATGGGATTGGGCGAGTCGCCCATCGCAAGTGATGAGCGGCGCAGGGAAGCCCTCGGCGAGGGCGACGTACACTCCATCGGCCACGGCATGAGTGGTCCGCAGTTGGTAGGCGCGTTGGGCGAATGGCTTTATAGGCCAACGCCGAACCGGCAGGCTCAGGATGTCGGCAACCGCGACGAGTCCTTCATGATCGCTGATCAGCCGGCGCACGACCGCTCGACGTATCGCCCCGATCACCTCGACGTCGAAGTGGGCAGGGGCATGCACCGTCTCGCCCCGCAAGCGCCGGGCCACCGCCGCACCCGGCCGCGTCGCGAGGACGAGCTCGACGGCCGCCGAGGCATCCAACACAATCACTCGGATCGAGCCTCGCCAACAAGTTCAGCAGCGTGAGCGCCGAGGTCCCGACGCGGCAACGCCGCGAGCCGATCGAGAACGTCGTCGAGGGCTGGTTCTTCCGCGATTTCGCCAAGCCGGGCAAGCAGGAAATCGCTGAGGCTCATCCGCTGTGCCGCTGCCCGGGTCTTCAGTTCGTGGAGAAGTTCGTCAGGTACGTTGCGGATCTGAACCATTGTAGGCATGGCATAAGCATATCGTGCATGTTCAACACATGCACTCGCTGAGGGCGGAGCCGTGGTAGATAGTGATTATCGAGAAGTTCCCAATTGGGCGGGGCGCGACGCTGTGCGAGCTGGACGAGGACCCGCACCCACTCCTGGCGCGGCTGCGGGCGGCTGAGCCGGTGTCGTGGCTTCCGGTGCTCGGAGCGTGGCTGGTGACCCGGTACGACCTCGCGGTGCGGGTAATGCGTGATCCCGTCACCTTCACCGTCGACAACCCCCGGTTCTCCACTTCGCGGGTGGTCGGCCCGAGCATGCTCTCGCTTGACGGCGCGGAGCACGCGCGGCATCGCGAACCGTTCGCACATCCGTTCCGCCCAGCGCAGGTGCGGGAAAGATTCACCCGGTTCATCGAGGCCGAGGCGGATACGTTGATCTCCGCGATCCAACCGGCTGGCGGCGCCGAGCTCCGGCGCGAGTTCGCCGGTCCGCTCGCGGTCGCGGTGATCACCGACGCCCTCGGGCTGAGCGGTGTCCACGCCGACACCGTGTTGTCCTGGTACGCGGCGATTGTGGCGGCGGTGTCGGAGGTGACCGCGGGACGGCCGGTCACTGCGGCGGGCGCGGACGCGTTTGGCCAGCTGCGGGCCGCCGTGCTGCGCACCATCGGCAATACCGAAGAACCATCGGTCCTGACGGAGGCAATGCGCACGTCGGAAGGGCTGAGCCGGGACGAGGTCGTGTCGAACGCGGCGGTGCTGATGTTCGGCGGTGTCGACACCACCGAGGGCATGATCGTCAACGCGGTCCGGCACCTACTCGATGACCCGGAGGCGCTCGCGCTCGTGCGTGGCAGCGCCGATCTGTTGCGGAACGCGGTCGAGGAATCGATCCGGTTGGAGCCGGCGGCCGCGGTCGTCGACCGATACGCCACCCGCGATGTCGAACTCGGGGGTGCGCAGATCCGGCGTGGTGACCTGGTCACCGTATCGATCGCCGGCGCCAACCGGGATCCGGCCGTGTTCACCGACCCCGACCGGTTCGACGTCCGCCGTGCCAATGCCGGTTTCAACGTTGCATTCGCGCAGGGATCGCACTTCTGCCTCGGTGCACAGCTCGCTATGACCGAAACCACGATTGCGGTCGGTCGACTCCTTGACCGACTGCCCGGGCTGCGACTCGACCCCGACCACGGCAATGCCCCGCGAGGCCTGGTGTTCCGCAAACCGCCCACTCTGCACGTGCGATATCACGGCTTTCCGTGATCAGCGTCCGCCCACGGCACCGATTTCCACACCATATGGCTTTCGGGAATCGTCCAGTCGGCCTGCCCACGCTCGGCTCCTGAGACTGCTTCTTCGTCCGCGCCTGGGCTCAACGCATACGTCATGCCACTAAAGCTCAGGCATGGCATCCCATCCTCTGTCGCTGGCGTAACGGTCCCTACGACCAGCATCAAATCGACTCCCTCCTTGGTCCAGAAGACGCGGTCACCCCGCTTGATCGACGTAGCGAGGACTCGCTTCTGGCCATACTCCGGTCGACTCTTAGCCGATTCCTCTTGCGCGGCTTCACTGTCCGGAGGTGGTGGCGATACATCATCAACCTTTTCGACGTCGTCTTCATCGGCGTTCTCGATTGATGGCGTGCCTCTGGGGGTTCTCGTGACCGTCGGTTTTTTCGACAAGCGTCGCCGCGATGTACGCAGGCGCTTCTGGGCGAGCTCGACGAGGTAGCCCAGTTCGGCGTCGAGGTCGTTCGACGCTGTGCTCACCTTCTGCCTGAAACCCTCGGACTCAGAGTCTTTGTCGGTACTCGATTGGAGTGGATTGTCCGCGATCTTCTTCAGCGTCTCGTATGGCTTCTCGGCGGCTACGAGTTGGTCGTAGCAGGGTCCATCGACCACGGTGAGGAATGCGAGCTCAAGTGCTTGGTCGACGCCGATTAGGCGGCTGACAAGGTCATTTCGGGTCTCGGTAATGCTGACTCGTAATCCGTTCGCCGCCGCGAGAAGTGCCGCGATCGCCGCGCGCTGAGGTGCCCGATATTCGTCTCGACGGCGCCGGTAGGTACTGACTGATGTGACGATCTGCATCGCAATGACGCCGATTACGGCACCGATGACGCCATCAGGAATCGAGCCCACCCAACGTGCGGCTTCGACGAGCCAGTCGCCGATCCGCTGCACGGTTGAATCAAGCCACGCGTCCATAGAACCCCCTCATGCGAATCTGGCGACGCCTACCTGTCCACGGCATTCAGTAGGCCCGGGCGACGTAGGTGAGAACGCCAGAGTCGTCCTCGGTCTCGGGCAGTGATCCGTCTCTGTGCTGTAGGCACCGCACTGTGAGGCCACTGGTGGCAAGGTCCTCTTCGCCAGCGAGGCCGACCAACTCCCACGGCAGTCGGGCGACGCCCGTCTGCGCGGCTTCACGCGCCTGGTCGAGCGTCGTGCAGTCGGAAATGAACCCGTCACGGCGAGCGGTCGCCGCTTCGAGCATGTCGGCCTGAATGCGGCCGGTCAGCCGCTGTACCTCGTCGACGACGGTGTCAAGCCTCACCGAGTTCTTCTCGCGGGTGTCCCGCCGGTAGAGTAGCGCCGCGTTGGCGGCGAGATCGCGGGGACCGAGTTCTACCCGGATCGGCACGCCCTGCAAATCCCACTCGGTGGCCCGCCAGCCGAAGCCCTGAGAAACGTTGTCGTCCAGTCTTACTCGAATGCCACTCACCCCCTTGAGCTCCTTAACCAGGTCCGCGGCGGCGCGGGTGACCGCACCATCGGTGCCAGCCGTTTCTTTGACCACCACGACGACGACTTGGACCGGTGCCAGCGCCGGCGGCACGACGAGCCCGAAGTCATCGCCGTGGCCCATGATCAGGCCGCCCAGCATCCGGGTCGACGCGCCCCATGAGGTGGTCCAGCACAACTCGGTCGAGCCCTCGGCGCTGGAGTAGGTGATGTTGAAGGCGCGGCTGAACCGCTGGCCAAGTTCGTGCGACGTGGCCATCTGCAGCGCCTTGCCGTCGCGCATGATGCCTTCACAGGTCATGGTGTTCGCCGCGCCTGCGAACCGCTCCCTGGCGGTCTTGCGGCCAACGATCACGGGCATGGCGAGAACGCTATGCATAAAATCTAGGTAGACGTCGTGCAGGATCCTGCGGGCATACTGCCGGGCGTCGGATTCTGTGGCGTGTGCGGTGTGGCCTTCCTGCCACAGAAACTCCGTGGTGCGCAGGAAGATTCGCGGCCGCAGTTCCCACCGGACGACGTTGGACCACTGATTGAGAAGCAACGGTAAGTCGCGATAGCTGTCGACCCATTTGGCCATGTACTCGCCGATGACGGCTTCACTGGTAGGGCGGATGGCCAGCGGCTCGGCCAGCTCCTTGCCTCCGCCGTGGGTTACGACGGCAAGCTCAGGACTGAACCCCTCGACATGCTCCGCCTCACGCTCGAAGAAGTCCATCGGGATAAGCAAAGGGAAGTAAGCGTTTTGGGCCCCCGCGGCCTTGATCCGTCGATCGATCTCCCCCTGCATGCGCTCCCAGATCGCGTAGCCGTTCGGCCGGATGACCATCGTTCCGCGCGCTGGACCGTTCTCGGCCAGCTTCGCCTTGGTCAGCACATCTTGGTACCACCGTGGAAAGTCGTCGTGCTGAGGAGTCAGCACCGCCATTGAACTCCCTCTCGTTCGACCTGGCCGATCGTACTGGGGATCTAGGCCGAACCAGGGCCTCTAGAGGCGACTCGCGGCGAAAGTTGCGGCCTCGTTGACCATCCCGTTTACCGGGTAAATCCCGTGCGCGACGGTGGGCCCACCAGGGGGAGAGCCGTCGCAGATGGTGTCACCGGGCGCGCACAGGTCGATCGTCTTGTCCGCATACAACGGGCCGATCCTCAGCGGCGGCGCCCCGACCTGGCGCAGGAACTGATCCGAAGGCCGTCCGAAGAGCGCGACGGCGGCGACGTGGTCGGCCACCTCCGGCGGCACTGGCTGGGGTACTAATGAGACGTACTCAGCAGGTATCTCCGGGGGGATTTCGGCCGAGGTGAGGAAACCCGCGATGACCGCGCCTTGCGAGAATCCGCCGATCACCATCCTGGTGTTCGGGCAACCGGCCGCCGTGGACTCGACGTGCGCACCGGCGTCCCTGAGCCCGTCGACGATGGTCAAGGCGAACTGAATCCCGTTGCCAAAATCGGCGCTGGCCGGGTAGTTCACCGCATACACCCCGACCGACCTGCCGCCAGCCTGCGAGCGCAGCGCGTCGACGAATGCCTGTCCTACCCCGCCAACACCGGGTGGCTCGCCAGTGCCGCGGGCGAATATCACCTCGACGTCGGGACACGGCTGGGCGGACGCATGCGGGACGGGCATGCCCATTAGCGCTGCCCAGCTGGCTACCACTGCCGCACCAAGCAGCTTGACGACTTTCAACTGCACTCTCCGCATCGCGTCATCCCGACCCTTTGCCTGCACTCCGATGCTGACACATCGGTGCGGGCATGGGATACCCCATATTGCTAGAGGCGACTCGCGGCAAAGGCAGCGGCCTGGTTGACCATCCCCGACCGGACATAGGCGCCGTGCGCCCGCATGTCCCAGCCCCCTTGGAAGCAGATCGGGTCGTTGGGGACGCACAGGTCGATGGTCTTGGCGACGAAGAGCGGGCCGGTCGCGGGCAGCGGGCCTGGAGACAGGGTGTCCGCAAAGGTACTTCTCGGACCCCCGAAGATGGCGGCCGCAGCGACGTGATCGGCGACCTGGGGTGGCAGTGCCGAGGTGGCCAGATCGATGACGGCGGCGCCTTGGGAGTATCCGCCGAGCACCATCCTGGTGTTCGGGCAGTTCACCGCCATCGACTGAATGTGGGCGCTCGCATCATCGCGACCGGCCGGCGTGCTGGTCACGAAGTCCCTGCTGGCCGGGTAATTGACCGCGTATACCCCGACGGAACGCCCGCCGAGTTGTGAACGAAGCGAGTCGACGAAGGCCTGTCCGATCCCGCCGACACCAGGTGGCTCGGTGGTGCCGCGGGCGAACACGATCTCAACATCTGGGCATGGAGCTGCACCGGCAGCCGGCAGACCGACCAGGGCGACGGGCAATGCGCCGGCCATTGCCACCACAGCACCGAGGATGCGTGTGAGCCTGCGTGCGCTCGTTGTGTTCATGCTGATATGTCGCACAACGACCCAAGGATGTGACAACCGCGTCGAGCCGCGGTAACAACCTTGGTCAACAGGCCGATAAAGGCCGCAACTAGGCTCAGTGGCTAGGGGGGCCGCGATGACGACGGTACTGGGATTGTCGTTCACGACGACCAGTATTGGCTGGGTCCTGGTTGACGGCGCAAACGCCGACGGGGACAGCCTCGACCACGATGCATTCGATGTGCACGTCGACGAGGGGGACGTCGCCGGCTGCGCCTCTCAGCTTGCGGCGGCAGTGCGGGGAGCGCAGGCGATCGCGGCGGCCAGCGGCCACCCGGTGCACTCGATCGGCGTGACGTGGAGCGATGACGTCGAAACGGAAGCTACCCGGCTGCTTGAATTTCTGGCCCACTCCGAATTCGACTATGTCGTCGGGGTGCCGTTGTCGCAGGCGACCAAAACGTGGGCGCGGGGCGTCCCGCGCGATCTGGGGTACGAAAAGCCGGCGGTGTGCATCATCGGGCCCGCGGCGGTGACCGTGCTGACCGTCGGTGCCGGTGATGGCGCGGTGCAGACAGCCGCCACCCATACCCGCGACGGCGCCGATGGCCTGAGCGACTGGCTCACCGCGGTATTCGATCGCAACGGTGAGCAGCCCGAAGTCCTGTTCCTGGTCGGCTCACGCAACGACCTTGACGAGGTTGCCGGCTTGCTGGACGCGGCCCTGCCGATGCCGGTTCTTTCCTCAGGCGAGGACCAGTTGGCTCTCGCGCGCGGTGCGGCGCTGACGTTGGCGGACGACGAGGAACGGTCCAGCAACAAGCCCCTGGCCGGCCGGTCATGGTTCACGTCGCACACTCGCGCATCGAGCCTGGTGGTCGCCGGTTCGGTAAGCATGGTGATTGCGCTGTGCGCGGCAGACGCACAGCCCGCCGCGATGACCGACTTCAGGGCGGCCGACAATCCGCCGGCTGCCGATAAGTCCGTGACGCCGACCACCGACTACTCCGTTCCGCCGCCGCCCGCTGCGCCGCCGCCGCCCGCTGCGCCGCCGCCGGTTCAGGCGCTCGACCCACTTGCTGCTCGGGCGCCGCCGCAGGCGCCACCGGCGATGCCGCCTGTTGACATTGCGGTGCCACCGCCACCACCAGAAATTGTCGAAGAGCCGTCCGCGCCGGTCGAGGTCTCGCCGGAGCCACTCGCCCCGTCGCCGGTTGCGGAGCCGGTGCCGACACCGCCTCCACCAGCGCCGCTGCCACCGCCGCCGCAGGATCCCCTTGGAGTGGTGCTGAGTCCGCTCTTCGGCGCCCTGCCCTGAGCGGCACAGCGCCGCGGCCGTGTTTCGCGGTTCCCTTCGGCGGGAAACGAGACTGTTAGTCTCGTTCTGACCGATCCCAAGGAGACGCGCAATGACGGATGCCGCCGTACAGACCGACCCCGGTACCGGTGCCTTCGCCGGCGGGTCAGCGGTGCGACGCGGCTGGACCCTGTTCGTCGCTTGTGCCGGCGTGGCGCTGGTCATCGCATCGATGGTCGCGCTGAATACCGCACTGGCCGACATCGCCGTCTCCACGACGGCGACCCAGACCCAACTGACCTGGATCGTCGACAGCTACACGCTCCTGCTGGCCTGCCTGCTGCTGCCGGCGGGTGCGATCGGTGACCGCTACGGTCGGCGGACCGCCTTGCTGGTCGGACTGGCCATCTTCGCGGCAGCGTCGTTTGCGCCGCTGGTCTACGACAGCCCGGTGCAGATCATCGCCGCCCGGGCGTTGGCCGGCGCCGGCGCGGCGTTCGTGATGCCCGCGACACTGTCGTTGCTGACCGTGGTGTACCCGGCCGAGGCGCGCACCAAGGCGGTTGGCATCTGGGCGGGCGTTGCCGGTTCCGGCGGGGTCTTCGGCTTGATCGGCACCGGTCTGCTGCTGCGGTTCTGGGAATGGCAGTCGATCTTCTGGGCGCTCGCCAGCATTGGCGTGCTGTTGTTCCTGTTGACGCTGACCATTGCCGAGTCCCGAGAGGGCGATGCTCCACCGCTGGACTGGCCGGGCTCGGTGACGATCGGCGCGGCGGTCGCGGTGTTCGTGTTCGGCATCCTCGAAGCCCCGGCCCACGGATGGACAGACCCGCGCGTGTACGGCTGCATGATCGCCGGCGTCGTGCTCGCGGTGGTCTTCGGGTTCATCGAACTGCGGCGGCGGCAACCGCTACTCGATATCCGCCTGTTCCTCGACCCACACTTCGGCACCGGTGCCGCGGCGATCACGATGGTGTTTCTCGGCACCTTCGCCCTCTTCTACCTCGTCACGCAGTTCGTCCAGCAGGTGATGGGCTATACCGCGTTGGCGACCGCGATCGCGCTGGCGCCACTCGCGGTGCCGTTGCTGACATTCTCGACGCTGTCGTCCTGGTACCTGCCAAAGGTCGGGCTGCGCGCAGTGGTGTTCGCAAGCATGGTGCTGGTGTCAGTCGGCTTTTTGTGCATGCGCACGCTGCAGCCCGACTCGTCGTACCTCGACGTGCTGTGGCCGCTACTCGTGATCAGTTCCGGCTTCGGATTATGCACGGCGCCAACGACATCGGCCATCATGACGGCGGCGCCCAACGAGAAGCAAGGCGTTGCGTCGGCGGTCAACGACGCCACTCGGGAGGTCGGCGGCGCGCTGGGCATCGCGATGGCCGGCTCGATACTTGCGGGCAGCTACAGCCATCACGTCGCGGCGGGGCTGAGTGCATTTCCGGAACCCGTACGCGGTCCGGCATCCGAGTCGTTGGCGCAAGCCCTTTCGGTGGCCGACCGGCTTGGCCCGCAAGGGGAGCAGCTGGCCGAGGTCGGCAAGACCGCGTTCGTGGAGGCCAACAACTCGTCATACCTGGTGATGGCCGTCATCGTCGGCGTTGCCGCCCTCGTCATTCCTCTCTTTGCCCCCGGGCGCAACGGCCAGCAGCTACGTTCGGTCCGCCGCCTGCAACGGGCATGACGAAACCCTAAGCCTGCAGGTAAGTCAGCGCCTCCGCCGCCGCGTTGGCGCCGCACATTCCGTGTGCGCCCGGGCCGGGCGGGGTGGCGGCCGAGCAGATGTACATGCCGGGAATGCCTATTCGATACGGGTTCAGGGTGGTCCGCGGACCGAACACCAACTGCCGGACGTCCTTGGCCCCGGTCACGATGTCGCCGCCGACGTAGTTGGCGTTGTGTTCCGCAATGTCCGTCGTTGATCGGACCGCCTGCCCGACGACGCGGTCCCGGAACCCAGGGGCGAAACGTTCGATCTGGCCGATGATCGCCTGGGTGGCATCGCCGGTGTAGCCGTGTGGCACATGCGCATAGGTCCACACCGGGTGGGTGCTTCCAACCGAGCGCCCGGGGTCGGCCAGATACTGCTGACCGACGAGAACGAACGGCCGGTCGGGCATGCGTCCGGCGTGAATGTCGCGTTCGGTGGCCGCGATCTCGTCGTAACCGCCGCCGAGATGCACTGTGCCCGCTCGATGGGCGTCGGCGTTCGTCCACGGCACGCCGCCCTCGACCGCGAAGTCGACCTTGAAGGCACCCGGCCCGTACCGGAAACGCCGATAGCCGCGGGCCACCCTGCGTGGCAACCGGTCGCCGAGGATGTCGACGACGGCCCCTGGCGCGAGGTCGAACATGGTCACGTCGGCCGGCGGCAGTTGCGCTGCCGATTGCACCCGTACTTCGGTCTCGATCTTGCCGCCGAGATCGCCAAGCAGCGAGGCCAGCGCGGTGCTGATCGATTGCGATCCGCCCGCGGCGACCGGCCAGCCATAACGGTGGCCGGCCGTGATGATCCCCAGGCCGATCGCCGAGGTCATCGGAAAGTGCAGCGGCCGGAAGGTGTGCGCGGCGACGCCGCCGAACAGCGCCCGCGCACGTTCGGTACGGAAGAGCCGGGCGAACATTGAGGCGGGCAGCACCGTGGGCGCACCAAACCGGGCCAGTGTCAACGGATGTGATGGCACGCGCAGCAGCGGGCCCATGATGTCCTGCGCGAGTGCATCGAAGCGCGCGGACGGTGTACCGAACACGGCCCGCCAACGCGACCCGTCGCGGCCGAGCCCGGCGACCGTCTCATCGAGTGAGCGGCGCAGCACACCGGCATCCCCGTTGTCGAGCGGATGTGCGCAGTCGATTTCCGGCCACCGCCACTTCAGGCCGTAGCGGTCCAGGTCGAGGCTGTTCAGAAACGTTGAGCCGACCGCCATCGGGTGAAACGCCGAGCAGTGATCGTGTAGGAGCCCGGGCAGGATCGCCTCGCCGGAGCGAGCCCCGCCGCCGATCTCGTCGGTGGCCTCCAAGACCGTCACGGCAACGCCATCTCGCGCGAGGGCGACGGCGGCGGCGAGACCGTTGGGCCCACTGCCGACCACCACGGCGGTACTCATGCGGGCTGCCCGATGGGGCCCTTACTCTGTCCTGTCGCCGGTCGGGTCCAGGTCACGTTCAACGGGATCGGGCCGTTGGGCAGCCACGGCTGCTCCGTCACCGCGTCCTCGACGTTCCAGGTGCCGCGCTCGATCACACCCAGCGCCGGGTCGATGACCTTGTAGTGCTGAACCCTGCGGTGGATCGGCTGCGCCTCAACCCAAACCACGATGAGTTCGCCGGGCTCGAACTGGGCCTCGTCCTGCACGGCTTGGATCAGGTCTTCGTTGTGCAGATGGCCGTCACCGAAATTGAACCCGATCAACGTGTTACACACGACCTCCGCCTCGCGCACCGTTCTGTGGTCTATATCGGGAATATTCTTCAACAACACGGAGAACAGTCCGCGGCCCTGACTGTGCATTGCCCGCCACGCGATGGTCTGCTGCGCGAAGATCTCGGCTTCCCTCGGTTCATAGCCGTAATCGATCAACTGGGCGACCTGGTTTCCGGCCGACCGGGTCACCTTGTTCAGTTTCTCCTCAGCTCCCGGCGCGAACGCCCATGTGGCCGACGCCCAGTTGCCCGCGTACTGCCGCATGGCGGGCAGGAAGGACACCAGGTCCGGGCGCAGGTTGCCGAGTACCGGGAAGAAGCACAAGGCGGCGAAGATCACGACGGTCAGCCACGGCGACGACATGTCGCCGATGCCGTAGCCCTCCCAGTTGGGGAAGCCCCAGAACAAGAAGATCGTCGCGTAGGCGAACAGCGCATTCCATTCCACCGGCACCGCCAACGGGAAGGTGGAGATGATGAACAGGTGGAACGCCACCATGATCCCGGCCGCGATGATCGTCAGCCACGGCCACGGTGACAGCAGCAGAGCCAACGGCGCGATGATCTCGACCACGGTGCCTGGACCGTGCGCCATGAAGCTGGCGACGTGCGATGGCAGCAGGTCGTGCGGGAAGTTGCGGTAGTGCGCCCGCTTCAGCCACTTGAACGGCAAGGCCGGACTGTTGCTGACCATCGGCGGAACGACGTTGGTGAAGTGCAACCCGAATTTGGAGATGCCGGCCCAGAACCACACCGTGAAGATCAGCAGTTTCAGCGCGATGACCATGTCGACGAAAGGAAGGGCGGCGAAGAAGACCAACGCCGGCAGGTATTGCTCGCCCCGCGCCGCCAGAAAAATGGTCTTGTCCCGCAGGCCGATAACCACCAGCAGCACGATGGGCGCGATCAACAGTGCCGGATTCACCAGGCCGGACGTGTTGGACGGCAGCACGGACGACAGCGAGTCGCTGTGCACACCGGGAAGCACCAGCGGTACCGCCACGCTGACCATGAGGGCCGCATACACGGCGATGTCGAACCAGGTTCGGCGGTTGCCAGCGGTGAAGGGAACCCACCGCCACGGCCGTAACCGGATGGTGTTGGGCCGGGCCCAGAAGCGATAACCCCCGGTCATCGGCTTGGTCTTGCCGGCCAGCGGGCCCCAGGATCCGGCGAGGCCGATGAGCTCCAGCAGCACGGTCCACAGAACCGTCTTCTCGTACACGATCGGCTGGTCCCACCACTGCGACACATGCCAGAACGCCGGCAGACCGGACGTGACGGTGGCGATCACGATGCCACCGAGCGAGTAGAAGAACACCAGCTTGGCGATGTAGATGGTGTGGACCATTCGCGGGACGCCATACCCGTGCTCCACCCACTTGAGGGCGAGGATCCTGATGCGCTCCATCAGCGGTTGCCGCAGGAATGATTCGGGTTCAACCGCTGGCAGGTTCGGTGTGGTGAATCCCATGGTGAGCTCCTTTGACCAGTTATCAGGCTAGAAGCTGAGGGGGACTTGAGGGCAAAATTGCTCTGCTGGCACCGAACGGAACATAGGGTAAGCCTCGAAGGACGCGAAGAAACGAAGCCGGTCCACAGCGGAGGGGACAAACATGAAGCTCATGGCAGTACTCGCACTGGCCTGCGGATTCACTGCCGCGCCGATGATGGCCGCCGGAACCGCATCGGGATTGCCGCCGAATTTTTGCGACGGCGCGGAGTGTGTCCCGCACGTGGATCGCGACGTCGCGGCCGGTGCGTCGTGCCATTTCCAGTCGCGTTTCCCGTTCGGGTTGACTGCATCGGGCGACACGCTGGTCTGCAACTCCATGAACGAGTGGGTACCCTCGGCGCCGTTGATCGGGGTACGCACCGACCGAGCGCCCTGCGCCGCGGGCGAGCAAGGGATGGCGCAAGGCCCCGATGGCCTGCCGTTGTCCTGTGACGGCCTGGCGTGGAGCATGGACTTCAACTCCCTCTACTACTCGTGAGACGACGCGAGGCGATTAGTCCTTGACGCCGACCGTGATCAGGTCGGACAACAGGCGGGTCCACACCGGCCGCTGAACGCGATGCTGGTCGCTCACCCGGAACCCGGCGCGTTCGAATAGCGCTCGTATCTCGGTCGGAGACGGGTTGTGCGACGGGTTGAACCGGTTGGCGGTGAACCACTGCAGCGGGAGCGGGTGCCGCGGGCTCAACGTCGCCACCGCGGCGAAACCCCCGGACGCGAGCACTCGGTGAAATTCGCGCAGCGCTGCGGGTTGGTCGAAGAAGTGAAATGCCGACGTGGTCACGACCGCGTCGAGGGCGCCGTCGCCGAAAGGTAGTTGCTCGGCAGGTCCCCGTAACCATTGCACCTTCGACGATCGCTTGTTGGCCTGGGCCAGCATGCCCTCGGACATGTCGACACCGTAGGCCTCGTCGGTATGCAGTTCGCGTTCGATTCGGTCTGCGAGAATGCCTGTGCCGCAGGCGATATCGGCAACGCGCCGGGAACCGTGAATTCTCAGCTGAGCGATCATCTCGTCCTGCGCAGGACGATACGCCCAACGTTGGAGAAACTGCGCGTCGTAGACCGGAGCGGCAACGCCCCAGAACCGCGTGACCGCATCGTTGAAGTTTCTGCGTGGCACTTACCAGTTCCAGACGGACTGGTCATCGGGCGGGTAGTTGGCGCACACGGCGGTGGTGTGGGCGGCTACGCCCTTGTTGTTGAAGAACAATTTCGCGTGATTGGGCCACGCCGCCGTCAGCGGATCGGCGAAGTTGGTGACCAATTCCTCCGAATAGGCTCGGCGCCCGGCATAGTCCATCGAATAGAACCAATGCATCTTGTCCCGGGTCGCCTGCTGAATCTGCGGTGACTTGTTGTTGTAGTCGATCATGTACCGCTCGTAATACACCGGGTCGGTATCTCGTGCGGCCGCCATGATCTGTTCGGCGGTGCAGGTCGTCCTGAGCATCCGGTTCGGGATCGGATAGTCATCCGTGGCGTCTGCAGACGCAGTGCCGCCAACGGCCAGCGCGACAACGCCGAGAGCCGTCATCACAACGCTTGCTTTACCCAACATTTATGACTCCTTGCTATTGCGCCGCTCGCTCCAGCACGGGCAACTGGTCGGGACAGTAGGTGCGTAGCGCGGCGCCGAGAAACTGCCACGACTGCTCGGTGGTGGTGTCCTTCTCCAGGTTGGTAGAGATGAACTGGGCCGACTTGTAGGCGTCTAGGTCGACGCCGTTGCGCAGCCGCTTACAGACGATCTTTCCGATCCACGCGTTGTAGTCCCGCTGGCCGTAGATGCCGTAGGTGTGCAGTTCGTGGGCGAAGTCGGTGTCGACGTCCGCGTGGGCGGGTGCCGCAAGGGCGAGTCCCGCTGCTACGACCGCGATTCCGACGACCGCTCGCTTCATGGCGTGGATCCTTCCGACGGGGCCGGGGTCAACGGCCTTGGCTTGGGCCACGGCTGCGGAACAGGCCGCGAACGCACCGCCTGCGGCCACCAGAACCACCGTCCCAGCAGGGCGGCGACCGCCGGCGTCATGAATGACCGGATCACCAGCGTGTCGAACAGCAGGCCCAGTCCGATGGTGCTGCCGACCTGTGCGAGGACGGTGAGTTCGCTTACCACAAAGGACATCATCGTGAAGGCGAACACCAGGCCGGCGGCGGTCACAACGGAGCCGCTGCCGCCCATCGCGCGGATGATCCCGGTGTTGAGCCCGGCGTGGATTTCCTGTTTGAGCCGGGCTACCAGTAGCAGGTTGTAGTCGGCGCCGACGGCCAACAGGATGATGACCGCCATCGCAAACACCATCCAGTGCAGTTCGATCCCGATGAGGTGCTGCCAGATGAGCACGGACAGTCCGAAGGAGGCGCCCAGCGAAAGCACCACCGTGCCCACGATGACGGCGGCCGCGACCACACTGCGCGTAATGATCAGCATGATGATGAATATCAGTGCCATCGCGGCTATTCCGGCGATCAACAGGTCATAGGTGTTGCCGTCGGACATGTCCTTGAATGTCGCCGCCGTACCAGCGAGGTAGATCGTGGATCCCTCCAGCGGTGTGCCCTTGACCGCTTCTTTCGCCGCGGTCTTGATCGCATCGATGCGCGAGATACCTTCCGGTGTCATCGGGTCGCCCTCATGGGAAATGATGAAGCGCACCGACGTTCCGTCCGGTGAGATGAACTGTTCCATGCCCCGTTTGAAGTCTGGGTTGTCGAACACCTCGGGGGGCAGATAGAACGAATCGTCGTTCATCGACGCGTCGAAGGCCTCGCCCATGGCCGACGCGTCCTCCTGCATCGCCGCCACCTGATCCTGCATCCCTTTCTGCGTGGAATGCATACTCAGCATCATCGCCTTCATATTCTTCATGGTCTGGATCATCTCGGGCATCATCGCCGTCAGCTGGGGCATGAGCGCGTCCAGGCGCTCCATGAGGGGCAGCAGGTTCTCGATGTCGGCGGTCATGGTGTCGATGCCGTCGAGGGTGTCGAACACCGACCGCAGCGCCCAGCAGACGGGGATGTTGAAGCAGTGCGGTTCCCAGTAGAAGTAGTTGCGGATGGGTCGGAAGAAGTCGTCGAAATCGGCGATGTGATCCCGCAACTCCTGGATGTCGACCACCATCCCTTTCATCTGGGCGACCATCCCGTGGGTGACGTCGGCCATCTGCTGGGTGAGACTCTGCATCCGCTCCATCTGGTTGATGGTGGTCTGCATGTCTTCGGCCTGTTCCAGCGTTTTGGCCGTGAGATCCTGGTTGTACTTCTCGGTCAATTTTTGGCTGGTGCCCTGCATGCTGATCAGGAACGGGATCGAGGTGTGCTCGATCGGAGTCCCCTCCGGCCGGGTGATGGCCTGCACCCGCGAAATGCCCTCCACCTGGAAGATGGCCTTCGCGATCTTGTTGATGACCAGAAAGTCCGCCGAGTTCCGCAAGTCGTGATCGCTTTCGATCATCAGTATTTCGGGGTTCATCCGGGCCTGCGAGAAGTGTCGGTCGGCCGCGGCGTAGCCTTCGTTGGCCGGCAGGTCGGATGGCAGGTACGTACGGTCGTTGTAATTGGTCTGGTACCCGGGCAGGGTGAGCAGGCCGATCAGCGCCAGCGCCATCGTTGCGACCAGGATGGGGCCGGGCCACCGCACCACCGCGGCGCCGATCTTGCGCCAGAACCGGACCCTCATTGCCCGCTTGGGCTCCAGCAGCCCGAAGCGGCTGGCCACGGTCACCATCGCACTCCCCAATGTGAGCGCCGTAATCACCACGACGACCATGCCAATCGCCAAGGGAACACCGAGGGTCTGGAAGTAGGGCAGCCTGGTGAAGCTCAAGCAGAAGGTCGCACCGGCGATCGTGAGTCCCGAACCCAGCACCACGTGGGCAGTGCCGCCGAACATGGTGTAATACGCGGTTTCTCGGTCCTCACCGGCCCCGCGCGCCTCCTGATATCTACCGATCAGGAAGATCGCGTAGTCGGTTGCGGCGGCGATCGCCAGCATCACCAGAAGGCTGGTCGCGAACGTCGAGAGCCCGATGATCTGGTGATAGCCCAGGAACGCGACCACTCCCCGGGCCGCGGCCAGCGACAGCACCACCGAGACGAGCACCAACAGCACGGTGATGATCGACCGGTAGACCAGCAGCAGCATAGTGATGATGACCGCAAACGTGAGCATCTCGATCATTCGTAGGCTGCGGTCGCCGGCGATCTGCTGATCTGCGAGAAGTGCGGCCGGGCCCGTCACATAGACCTTGACGCCGTCCGGAGGTTGCAGATTGTCGATGACCTTCTGAACCGCTTCCACCGACTCGTTGGCCAGCGCCTCACCCTGATTGCCGGCGAGTTTCGCCTGGACGTAGGCGGCCTTACCGTCGGTGCTCTGCGCACCCGTCGCCGTCAGCGGATCGCTCCAGAAGTCCTGGACGGACAGGACGTGCGTGGTGTCGGCCTCGAGCTTCTCGATCATCTGGTCGTAGAACGCGTGCGCGGCGTCGCCCAGGGGTTCCTGACCCTCCAGCACGATCATGGCCGAGCTGTCCGAGGTGCCCTCCTCGAAAGCCTCGCCGACGCGGTGCATCGCGATCACCGACGGTGCCTCGTCGGGGCTCATCGAGACCGCCTGCGCCTGTCCGACCGTTTCCAGCTGGGGCACGATGACGTTCAGAATGGCGATGAGGGCGATCCAGCCCAGGATGATCGGCACGGCGAGGGTCCGGATCACCCGCGCCAGGGCGGGCCGTGCGGCGTGTTTCGGGGGTGGGAAGGCGTCAGTCGGCGCGTCCGTCGTAGGCGCGCTCATGCGGACTTCACATAGCAGAAGGTCATGGCGTCCACGCCCGTGGTGGTCCTCTCGTCCTTTACCTCATCGTCGACGACGATGCGGCAGGTGATCGAATTGCCGTCGCCCTGCGCGATGAGGTTGGGGGCCGCCGACGGCGCCGTCGTCTCCAAGGTCAGCGACCACGGCAGAGCCACACTGTCGACGCGTTGCGGCTTGGCGTCCAGGTCCAGATAGTTGATGTCCGCGTACGTCCCCGAGCCGTAGATCTCGTACGTCACCACTTTGGGGTCGAACGGCTCGGGGTCTTCGGCGAAGACCCTGGGTGTGGTGATGATGCCTTCGGAGCCGAAGAACGTGCGCACCCTCATCACGATGAACCCCGCGATGACGACCACGACGACGATGACCAGCGGAATCCAGACGCGCTTGAGAACACTCATCGCGTTTCCGCCCGCGCCATCTGCACCTCTTCTTGCTCCGTCGCCGCAGCTCAGCCACGCTGAACTTAGCCAATATAACTTGTCGCTGTGCAACAGGTTAGCTCAGGTAAGTGGTACGCAGGTACCCACCCGTCAGTACGACTTGGGCAACCCCAGGCTGTGTTGCGCGATGTGGTTGAGGATCATGGCGCGGGTGATCGGCACCGTCTTGAACAGGCGGACGAATTCGTACATGTTGGCCAGCGCGATCTCTCGGGTGAATCCGCTGCCGCCGTGTACCTCAATGGCCTGATCGACGCATCGGGTCGCGGCATCGGCTGCCAGGAACTTGGCCATATTGCTTGCCTCGCCGGCATCGGTGCCGGCGTCGAAGCCGGCCGCGGCGTGCCGGGTCATCAGCCGTGCCGCTTCGAGCGCGATCTTGGCCTCGGCCAACGGGTGCGCGACGCCCTGATGGGCGCCGATCGGCACCTTCCACACCCGGCGTTCGCGGGCGTGGGCGACGGCCTTGTCCATCGCATACCGGCCGACGCCGTTGCAGATCGACGCGATGATCACCCGCTCGGGGTTCATCCCGTCGAACGCCACCCGCAGGCCGTCGCCTTCGCCGCCGACCAGGCGGTCGGGCGTGACGGCGACGTTGTCGAAGAACACCGTGAACGACTTGTCGGTGATCTCGAATGTCATCGGGATGCGGTGCATGTCGATGCCCGGAGTGTCACGGTCGACCATGAACAGCGAAAGTCGCGCGCGGCCGTCGGCGTTCGTGCCGGTGCGGGTGACCACCAGCATGGCGTCGGCCTGGTCGGCAGCGGTGATGAACGTCTTCTGTCCGCTGATGTAGTAGGTGTCGCCGTCGCGATGTGCGGCGGTGGTGATGTGGTGGGAGTTCGAGCCGGCGTCGGGTTCGGTGATCGCGAACGCGATCTTGACGTTCCCGGCGGCCATCGGCGCAAGCCACCGCCGTTTCTGCTCATCGCTGGCGTGGCGAGCCAGCAGACTGCCGACGATTCCGGGGGAGATCATCAACATGATCTCCGGGCAGCCCGCCGCGGCCGCTTCCTCGGCGACGACGCTCAGGGCAGTCAATCCCATTCCGCCGCCGCCGTATTCCTCCGGCAGGTTCACGCCGACGAACCCACCGGCGGCGAGCGCGTCCCACAACTCGGTCGGGGCTTGCAGAGTTTCGCTGCACCGGGAGAAGTAGTCGTTGCCGAATTTCGCGACGATTCCGTAAACCGACGAGCGTAACTGGGATTCCTCGGCGAGGTTCAGTGTGGCGGTCAACGGAAGTCCATCCAGTGACCGTGCGGGGTGAAACCGAGCAGGAACGGTATCTCGATGCGGCAGACGGGGCCGGCGGTGATGTCGTGGGTATCGAAAATGACGTACTCGCCCAGGTTTTCGGTCCACCGCGACACCGGCACCATCAGGTAGCCGTCGCCCTCCGGGGCGTCGGGTGTGCGCGGGACGAACGTCGGCTCCATCACCAGAGAGGGGCGGTCATGGCGCAGCCGGTACTCCTGCTCCGAACCGGTCTGGATGTCGTGCACCACCAAACTGTGCATTCGCATCCCGTTACCGCGGGCGTCCCCGCCGATCAGATAACCCCAGCGGTGCCCGCGGCCGTAGAACCGCTCGTCGACCTTCGGCAGCTCACGCGGCCGATCGCCGAGCAACTCGGACTTGACGGTGCCGGTGGCGAGGTCGACCGTCCACCGGCCCAGCGTGCTGCGCGCCAAATTGAAGAACAAGGCGATGTCTTCGCCCTGGAAGCGATCGATGTTTAACGGGAACGGCGGCCGCTCGAAGATCGGCGCGTCCAGCGTGAGGGTGTTTCCGGCGACGTTGGCCGCCAGGGTATGCATCACGTACTGCGGCTCGATGTCTGCGGTGATCCACCGGATCTCGCCGTGCTCGACGTCGTCGCGCGGAACCATCGCCAGCATGATCGGGAGATCCGGCTCCCATCCGTGCACCGGCAGGCCACGGTCGAGCCGGCCCGGGTCGAAAACGAAACCCTGAAACGGCAGCACGAGCCAGTCGGGCGTCAACCACATGTCGTGCACCTCGGAGCAGTACGGCGCATCCGATAATTCGCGGGAGATCACGCCGCCGCCCGATTGCACCACGTGCACGGTGACATAGGGCGGACGGTCGCTGTAGGACCATCCGTACAACGTGCCGCTGTCGTTGTCCCACTTCGGGTGCGCGGTGAACGCCGCGTCGCCGTAGCCGGACTGTTCGAAGATCCCGCGGGACAGCTGGGCCGACCAGGACACCAGACCGCGGGTCTCCAGGGTGACGGGATGCAGTGCCACCGGGGGACTGCCCTGCTCGCCGGACGCCAGGATTTCGCCCGCGAACGGGAAGCAGTTGATGTTGTTGGTGCCCTGCGGGATTCCCCGGGTGAACTCGTCGCGTATCGCCGGTCCGAACCCGATGTTGCGCCAGTCGTGCCAGTCGTCGTCGGCCCACTCGAACATGCCGCGGCCGTGTCGTTCCTCGAGCAGGTATTTGGGTGTGCGGACCCAGCGGTTGCGGAAGTCGGCGCGGCCATTGTCGAACGTCAGGCCCTGCACCATGCCGTCCATCGCCAGCAGTCCGTTGCTGCCCCGTTTGGTCGGTCGCTTGAACGTCGGTCCGACGCGGTAGAAGCCGCCGGACAACTCGGCCGGGATCTCGCCGAACGTCGTCACGCAGTCTTCGACGGTCGCCTCAAACCGCATCGGCCGGAATGCACCGGTCAGCACCGTTGCGTTTGGTATGCCCACCATGGCAACTTAGTATACTAAGTATTATGACCGCGGCAAAACCCTCCCGGGCCCCCGATGTCGTAGCAGGCGCTCTGCGGCGCAGAATCCTGAGCGGCGAGCTCGCGCCGGGAGACTCGCTGCCAACCGAAGGTGAGCTGATCAACCAGCTCGGTGTCAGTCGCGAGACGGTTCGGATGGCCCTCCGACTGCTCGACGCCGAAGGACTCACCGCGACCAGCCAGGGCCGTAGCGGTGTCCGCATCCGCCATCCCGAACCCGACCGGGCAGCCCGGTCCCTGGTGCAATTGCTCACCCTGACCGGCGCGACCTGGGGTGATCTGCTCGACTTCCGCAGGATGCTGGAACCCGCGGCGGCGGCCGACGTCGCCGAGCGCGCATCCGAAGCGGAACGTGCCGCGATCGTCGAGGTAGCCGACCGCGGAATTGCGCCCGATGGCGCCGGTTATCACGAGTTTCACGAACGAGTGGTGCAGGCGAGCGGAAATCCGATCCTCACCACGGTTCTCGCCGCCATCGAGCAGGCCGTCCGGTGGGCGGCCGCCGAACAGGACATCACCCAGTACGAACGCGAGGAAGCGGCAAGGTCGCATCGCGCCATTGCGGCGGCGATCGCCGCCCGCGACCCAGGTAGGGCAGAACGCCGGATGCGCCAGCACCTCGACGCCGCGCTGCGGCACGTCGAGGAATCTGGACTGCTCGGTGCGCCGATGATCCCGCCGTCACGCTGGCGGGGGGACACCACGGAACTCCCGTGGCGCTGACCGGCAAACGTCCGAAGTGGGCTCGCGACGCGCGTTTTGGCTGTATTGTCCGCTCAGGCCGGGGCTGAGCTACGGGGAGGCAGCGATGGCGTTCGTGGGGAAATTGGTGGTCGCCGCGATGGTCGCCGCGCTGTTGCCCGGTCTGATCGGCGTCGCGGGCGGCTCGCCTTCGGCAACGGCCTTCTCCAGCGTGCCGGTCGAACAGCTCGACGTGCCGTCGCCGTCGATGGGCCGCGATATTCGCGTGGAGTTCCGCAGTGGCGGTGAGGGCGCACCCGCGGTGTACCTGCTCGACAGCATGGAGGCGGGCGACGACTTCAACGGCTGGGACATCAACACCGCCGCGTTCGACTGGTTCAACGGCTCTGGGCTTTCGCTCGTCATGCCCGTCGGCGGCAAGTCGAGCTTCTACAGCGACTGGTACGGGCCTGCGGTGGGCAACGGCCAGACCTTTACCTATAAGTGGGAGACGTTCTTGACCCAGGAGCTGCCGACGTGGTTGGCCGCCAACAAGAACGTCCCGTCGACCGGCAACGCCGTGGTGGGGTTTTCGATGGGTGGCTCGTCGGCATTGGTGCTGGCCGCCTACCATCCGCAGCAGTTCATCTACGCCGGATCCTTGTCGGGCTTCCTGAACCTCTCGGCTCCCAACCAGCGAGGCCAGGTTCGTATCGCCATGATGTGGAACGGCGGCTTCAACCCGGAGGCGATGTGGGGTCCGCCGGGCGACCCGGCCTGGGCACGCAATGATCCCACCTTGCAGGCCGGCAGGCTGGCCGCCAACGGCACCCGCCTCTGGATCTACTGCGGCAGCGGCACACCCACCGACCCGGCCCTGGCCAGCCCCGACGCTCCCATCGCCGGACTCGGATTCCTAGAAGGATTCGCGATCGACTCCAACCGCACCTTCGCTGACACCTACATCGCCGCGGGCGGAAACAACGCTGTGTTCAACTTCCCCGACGGTATCCACAGCTGGGGTCACTCGGGCCAGCAGCTGCAGCAGATGAAACCCGACATCCAGCGGGTGCTGGGCGCCACGCCGGCCACCTGATCACGCCAACCGGCTGCGCAGTTCGCGTTTCAGCACCTTGCCGTAGCTGTTCTTCGGCAACTCGTCGATAAAGCAGTATCGCTTGGGCCGCTTGAAACGCGCGATGCGATCGAGCAGGTGGGCGTCCAGCTCGGCCTCCTCGACCCGGCCCACGACGAAGGCGACCACCACCTCGCCCCACTCCTCATCCGGCGCACCGACCACCCCGGCCTCCACGACGCCCGGGTGCTCGAGGAGGGCCTCCTCGACCTCGCGCGGGTAGATATTGCTGCCGCCGCTGATCACCACGTCCTTCGACCGGTCGCGCAGCGTGAGGAAGCCCCGCTCGTCGAACGATCCCATGTCGCCGGTGCGCAGCCAGCCGTTCTGCAGGGTGGCGGCGGTGGCCTCGGGATTCTTCCAGTAGCCGGACATCACCACATCGCCGCGGCAGACGATTTCACCGACCTCGCCGACCGGGGCCGGGCTACCGTCGTCGAGCAGCACCGCGACGTCCACGCCGGACCGTGCGTAACCGACCGACCCCAGAACGGCGTCGTCGGCACCCAGGTGGTCGGCCCGGCGCAGGCCGGTGATCGTCATGGGCGCTTCGCCCTGACCGTAGAGCTGGGTGAAGATCGGGCCGAACGCGGCCATCGCCTTCTTCAGGCCGTCGACGTACATCGGTCCTCCGCCGTAGACCACCGTGCGCAGGTTGCGCGGGCACGAGCGTCCGGTCTGCACCAGGCGCTGGACCATGGTGGGGGCGAGGAAGGCGCTGCAGCCCGGATGGTGCTCACACAGATCGAGGAACTCCCCGGGCTCGAACGCGGCGGATTCCGGTATCACCTGACGGGCTCCGCGCAGCACGTAGGGCGGAATGTAGAGGCCCGAGCCGTGCGACATCGGTGCGCCGTGCACCAGGCTGCAGTCCTGGTCGGGCGAATCGAAATCCGCCAGGTGGGCGATGGTCATCGCCATCAGGTTGCGGTGCGAGAGCATCGCGCCCTTGGACCGGCCGGTGGTTCCGCTGGTGTAGAACAGCCACGCCAACGCGGCGGGGTCGGAGTCGGGTGGAACGGCGGGCTCGCTGTCGTGGCGACGCGAATACGCTTCTGTGCCAACGATCTCGACAGGGGCGTCGGATTCCAGATCTTTGGCGATATTCGGCGAGGCGAACACCTGCGTGACGCCGGCGTCCTCCAGGATCTGCGCCATCTCACGGGAATGCAATTTGTAGTTGATCGGGACGACCGCGCACTCGGCTGCCCAGATGGCGAACATCAGCTCGACGATCTCCGGGCGGTTCTCGGTGGCGATCGCGATGCGCGCCCCTGCGGCGCCCGACTGCCTGATCGAGGTCGCCAGCCGCAGTACCCGATCCCGCAGCTGCGCCCAGGTAAACAATTGGCGCTCACCGTGATACACCGCGCCGCGATCGCCGAAGCGCGCGGCCGCCTGGTCGAGCAGGACGAACAGGTTCAACGGGCGACCCATTCCGAAGTCAGCGCGAAGTCGGACAGGTACTTGGTGGAAGTCCAACCGCCGTCGACCACGATCGTCTGCCCATTGATGAAGCCGGCGCCCTCTGAGCACAGGAAGGCGACGGTGCTCGCGATATCATCGACCTCGCCCAGCCGCGGATACGGTGTCATCTCGGTGTTGATCTTGCGGAACCGCTCGTCCTCCAACCGCCGCGCGACCATCGGGGTGAGCGTCACTCCGGGCGCCACTGCGTTGCAACGGATTCCCTGGGGCCCGTACTGGCAGGCGATGTGCAGGGTCAGCGACGTCAGGCCGCCCTTTGCCGCCGAGTAGGCGCCGCCACGTAGGCCGCCGACGACCGCGAACGTCGATGTGACGTTGATGATCGCCGAGCCCGGCTGCATGTGCGGTATCACCTCGCGGGCCAGCCGGAACGGCGCGCGCAGCATCAAACCGAGGAAGTAATCCAGTGATTCGTCGTCGGTTTCATGCAGCGGCTTCGGACCGCCGACCCCGGCGTTGTTGACCAGGAAGTCGATGCGCCCCCACCGCTCCACCGCAAGATCCACAATGCGCTTCGGCGCGTCGTCCGCTGTCAGGTCGACGGCGAGCGTGGCCACCCGATCCGGGTCGTCGATCGCCTTCTCCAACTCGCCGAGCCTGTCTTTGTCCCGACCGGTACCCAGTACCGCCATGCCCACGTCGGCGAGTTTGGTCGCGCAGCCGAAACCGATGCCACTGCTCGCGCCTGTAACGATCGCTACCTGCATATCACTCATCCGCCTTCATCAGCGTTGCTCGGATCTGATGTTTCAACACTTTCCCCGCGTCGTTCTTCGGCAGCGCATCGGTGATGACAACCTGCTCGGGAACTTTGAACTTGGCGACGCCATGGCCTTCCAGAAAATCGCGCAAGCTGCCGACGTCGGGGCCGGGCGAGGTCGTGGGCACAATGACCGCGCACGCCCGCTCTCCGGTACGTGCGTCGGGCAGACCCACGATGGCGATCTCGGTGATGTCGGGGTGGCCGGCGAGGATGTCCTCGACCTCCTTGGGCGCGATGTTCTCGCCGCTGCGGATGATGATGTCCTTGGCACGGCCGGTGACGACGAGGTAGTCATCGTCCACCCACTGCGCGAGATCGCCGGTCCGGAAATAGCCTTCGGTGTCGAAGGAGTCCTGCTCGTCCTCGGGATGCAGATAGCCTACGAGCATCTGTGGGCCACGCGCGCGGATCTCGCCGTCGACCAGTTTGATGTCGGCGATCCCGGCGCGGCCGTCGGTGTCCGCCGCGTGTTCCGGGTCGCCGGGGGAGCCCACGGTGGTGACGGGCGCTTCGGTCGAGCCGTAGACGCGTGTCACCATGGCTTGGTCGAAATATCCCGCGGCTCTACGGATCAACGACGGTGGCACGGATGCGCCGCCGCAGATGAACACCTTCAGATCCGGTAGACGGGTATCGGCCCGCTCGGCCGCGGCAAGCAGCCCGTCCAGAAACGGTGTTGCGCCCGCCATGTGGGTGCAGCGCTCAGTCTGCATGATCTGCACGGCATCGTCCGGGTCCCAGCGCTCCATCAGCACGGCGGTCGCGCCCAGCAGCAGCGGACATTCGAACGCATAGATGGAACCGCCGATGTGAGCGATGGGAGAGGGCACCAAGAACTTGTCGCCGGGTTCGACGCGCCAGTGGTCGCGAATCTGGCAGATCAGCGCGTGGATCGAATTATGGCTGTGCAGCACGCCTTTTGCACGACCCGTGGTGCCCGATGTGTAGAGGATCATTCTCACGTTGTCGGGGTCCAGCGCCGGTAGCTGTTGCTCGCCGGCCGCGTCGGAGAACAACGATGCGTAGGGCGTCTGGCCACGATGCTCGCCTCGGACGACGACGACCTCGGGTCGTGAGCCCAGCCGCGCCGTGACGCGGTCGAGCATCCTGGCGTAGTCGTGCTGGCGGAACTCGGTCGGCACGAAGATCATTCGGCTGTCGACGTCGTCGAGGATGAAGCGCAACTCACGGTCCCGCAGGGACGGCAGGACGGGGTTGACCGGCATTCCCGCCATGGTCGCCGCCAGATAGATGACCGCGGCTTCGTGCCAGTTCGGCAGCATGAATGACACCACACTGCCCGTCGGCATCCGGGACAGCAGGGCATGCGCCAGCGTCGATGCCTGGCTGTAGAGTTTCCGGCAGTCCAGGCGAACGTCGCCGTCGATCAGCGCCACGCGTTGCGGCGTGTGCTGCGCGGCCTCCCGTATCGAGTCGGCCAGCGTGGCACGGACCCACAACCCACGGGTGTAGGCATCGGCGGCGTGGTCCTCGACGACGTGTGACGGCATGTCAGCCTCTGACCCGCCGCATCGTCATCGAATGGCGGAAGCGGGACGCCGGATGGGTGTTGATCGTGACCTGCGCAACCTCGCCGTCAGACGTTTTGTAGGTGCGTTGCACCTCGAGGGCCGGCGTTCCCGGCTCGATCCCCAGGCCGTCGGCCAGCTCCGAGGTGATCAGCACCGCCGCGATCTCCTGGTGGACCTCGACGATGCTGACGCCGAACAAGTCTTCGATCAACGGGAAGATCGGCCCGGTATGGCGTTGCAGCAGCCTGCCGATCGCGGCGAAGGAGCGATTGATGTAGTACTCCGTGCGGCACAGCGGGAATTCCGCGTTCTCCGACTGCCGGAAGCCCCGGACGGTTAGCCACTCTTCACCGCTGTCCAGTCCGGTTCGAGTCGCCAGGTCGTCGTCGAGCGTGACCATATTGATGGAGTCGATCGCAAATCGGGCTTCGGTAGCGAAGGCCACCAGGTCGTTGATCGACATGACGTCATAGGAGTCCGATGTGGATCGGGGGACGACGAGGGTACCGGCCCGCGGCCGGGATGAGACCAGGTTGTCTTCACGCAGTCTGCGCAGGGCTTCCCGCACGGTATAGCGGCTGACCGAAAAGCGTTCGCACAGCTCGTGTTCGGTCGGCAACTGCGATCCCACCGGATAGACACCGTCCACGATGTCCTTCCGCAGAGCCCGCGCTACCTGAATGTAGCGATGATCAGCGGGCGTGGTGTCGGTCACCGGTCAACCTTTTTGACGCAACGCCAAGACACTGCCGTCCCCGTCGGCCGAAATATAAAGCGTGCCATCCGGTCCCGCTGCGATACCCGCGAATGGGCCCTGCGGGCCGGAGAACGGCGGCATGCCCCGCAGCGGCTTGGGAACAACGCCGGGCGGGGGACCGACCGGTAGTCCGGAGGCAATCGTGGTGCGCGCCTTGCTGTTCGGGTCGAATGCGATCACTTCTTTGGCTCCGGCGTCGACGACATAGATGTGCCCGTCGCGCACCAGAACGCCCTGAGGTTCCTGCAACCCGTCCACCACGACCTCGTTGCCCGAGCCGTTCAGTTTGACCACTCTCCCTGCCGCCGACTCGGCCACCAGAGGACTGCCGTCCGCAGCGATCGCCACCCCGACCGGATCCTGCAGGCCGGATGCCAGCACGTCGACCTCGCCCGACCGAACCGACAGCAGCCGTCCCGTTCCCAGTTCGGCGACCACGGCCGCGCCGCCGGGGGCGAGCGCGACGCCGTAGAGCTGATCCAAACCGTCTGCCAGCACCTCGGTTTCGCTGCTTGCCGGCCGATAGCGCGACACCTGGCCGCTCGACGTCGTGACCACGAACTCGCCGGTGCCGGCCGGGGCGAAACCGCGAAGGAACCCCGGGTAGCCCGGCGAGAAAAGCATCCCTACCGTCTGCAGTCCGCCGTCGTCGCTGACCGCGTAGAAGTAGGTCCCGTCGGCTACGTAGAGGAGGCCGTCGTCGCCGACCGCCACGTCTAGCGGCCAGTTCAGGCCACCGGGCAACACGGTCCCGGTTTCGCCGCCACCGAGAATTTCGGTGATCTCGCCGGTGAAGTTCGACACGAACAGCCGGTCGCCGAGCACGGCAAGGTTGTCCAGTCCGGGCGTCAGCTGAGCCACCAGGGTCTGGTCGCCGCTGCGCGGGTCGATGCGGAGCACCTGCCCACTGGCCACCTGGGTGGAGACGATGTAGCCGTCGGCGTCGAACTTCACCGCGTCGGGCACACCGAGATCGCCAGCGACTCGTTGTGGCTCACCGGGCCCGTCGGCGTCCGGGTCTACTCGCCAGATCTCGTTGGCGGTCATCAGCGGGTAGTAGAGGAGGCCGTCGGGTCCGACCTCCATGGCGTTAGGGGACGGCAGATTCTCCAGGAGGATGCGCGGGGCACCGCCATTGAGGTCGAGTTCCATTAGCCGTCCGCCTTCGCGGCATTCGTTGACGAACAGCCGCCCCTGGTGCACGGTGATGCCGTTCGCACACGGCAGGTCGTCGCGCAGCACGCGGGCGCGGCCGTCCTTCTCGAGCGCGCTGACCCGGCCGTCCATGACTTCGGTGGCGTACATGGTGCCGTCGGGGTCGAAGGCGACGTCGTCCGGCGCGATGATGTCGCCACCCTTGGGGCTGACGGTGTCGAGTTGCCCGCTCTCGACATCGAGCGCACTGATCTGGCTGCCGGTCACCTGGGCTATATAGATGCGGCCGTCGGGACCGGTGCGCAGACCGTTTGCGCCGAACAGCCGACTAGGCGGAGTGAGCCGCTCGAGTCGCCAACCCTGGTCGACGGTCGGGTTCGATGCGGGGTAGCGGGCGGTCGTCATGGCCTCGGACGTTATCAAGCCTGATTGGTCCAGACAATAGCCTCGGCGTCGTGCCGGCATCCCCTTGACGGCCGGATTATGGCTGCGGAATAGTGTTCTTCAATATGCAGAGCACCATATGTTGTCCGGACAAATAGACCGATGGACGATCTTCTGAGCCTCGACGGCCGCATCGTTGTGGTGTCCGGCGCCGGAGGCGGCGGCATCGGCACCACGGTGACGCGGATGGCTGCCCGGGCCGGCGCGACCGTGGTGGCGGTGAGTCGGTCCAAAGAGAACCTCGACGAGCACATTGCGCCGTTGAGCGCCCAGGGCCTGTCCGTTGTCCCTGTCGCCGCCGACGCATCCACGGACGAGGGCATCGGCACCGTCATCGATGAGGTGCGACAAACCGAGGGCGATCTCTACGGGCTGGTCAATGTCGCCGGCGGCGCCGACCCGTCCACCTGGATGCCCTCGACCCGCGTCAACCGCGACGACTGGCGCGCGTTGTTCACCGCGAACCTGGAAACCGCGTTCTTCATGAGCCAGGCGGTGGCGGCCGAGATCAGGCGGAATCAGAACCCCGGGTCGATCGTCTCGATCTCGTCGATCAGCGGCATGAACACCGCACCGTTCCACATCGCCTACGGGACGGCCAAGGCAGCGGTGGTCGCGATGACCCGGACGATGGCGGTCGAACTGGCGCAGGACAACATCCGCGTCAACGCGGTCGCCCCCGGGGTTACCGCGACGGCGGCGTCGCTGACCTACACCGAGGAAGACCCCGACCGCGACCGGACGGCCATAGCGATGGGACGGCGCGGGCGGCCGGAGGAACAGGCCGGCGCCATCCTGTTTCTGCTGTCCGACCTGTCGAGCTACATCACCGGTCAGACGCTGCTCGTCGACGGTGGCCTGAATCTCAAGTGGACCCACCTCGGCGCCGACAACACCTCACTGTTTCTCAAGGACGAATCCTTCCGGCAAGCCATAAGTCGGCCCTAAAGGAGGAAGTGTGACCGACACCGAAAACCGTGTAAATCCGGCTAGCGCCGAGGAACTTTCGGAGCCGATGACGATCGGCGCGGACGCCTATGTCTCACCCGAGTACGCCCGCGCCGAGCGGGACAAGCTGTGGCGAAAGGTATGGCAACAGGTGGGCCGCGTCGAGGAGATCCCCGAAGCGGGCGGCTACCTCACCTACGACATCCTCGACGACTCCATCATCGTCGTGCGGACCGGGCCGAACTCATCGTCGCAGGATTTTGCTGCCCACCACAACGTGTGCATGCACCGCGGCCGCCGCCTGGTCGACACCCCGCAACGCGCCAAGAACGCGACCGGTCGCGCCCGCAAGTCGTTCGTGTGCGGCTTTCACGGCTGGACGTACGGCCTCGACGGTGCGTGCACCCATATCCGGGAGCAAGACGACTGGAAGGGCGCGCTCACCCCGCAGAACACCCACCTCGCCCCGGTTCGGGTCGACACCTGGGGCGGGTGGCTGTTCATCAACATGGATCCGGACTGCGAGCCGCTGGCGGACTACCTGTTCCCGGCCGCGAAGATCCTCGACCCGTTCGGGCTGGAGAACGTGCGCTACAAGTGGCGCAAGTGGTTGTACTTCGACTGCAACTGGAAGGTCGCGATGGAGGCCTTCAACGAGACCTATCACGTCTTCACCACGCATCCGGAGTTCAACAAGTTCGGCGAGTTCAAGGGCTGGGCCAAGGCGCAGGGCAGACACAGCAATATCGGCTACGACGCACCGAAGGATATGGAGGCCACCAAGTCGAAGATTCGCCTGGGCACCGGCGCGGATCCCCGAGTGACGACCGCGGAGATGCAGGTCTACACCATGGAGGAGACCAACGCCACCACCACCCAGACCTTGGTGAACGCCGCGAAGCGACTGGTCGACGAATTGCCGGAGGGAACGCCTCCGGACAAGGTGCTCGAACACTGGTTGGCCTCGGCGCGTCGCGACGACGAAGCCCGCGGCGTCACTTGGCCGACCATCCCGGCCGACATCCTGGGGCAGAGCGGCACCGCCTGGCAGATCTTCCCGAACTTCCAGATCGGGCAGGGTCTGACCAGCGCGCTGTGCTACAGCGCACGGCCCGACCCGAGCTATGACCCCAACAAGTGCATCTTCGAAGTCGCCGTGTTCGAGCGGTATCCGAAAGGCGAAGAGCCACAGACGGAGTGGCAGTACACACCGGTCGGCGACCCGCGGTGGCTGTCGGTACTGCCGCAGGACTTTTCCAATATGGCTGCCGTGCAGCAGGGTATGAAATCCCTTGGCTTTTCGGGCACCAAGCCCAATCCGTATCGCGAACGGAGCACCGTCAATCTTCACACCCAATTGTCGAAGTACATGGGCACCGGCGAACCACAAGACCTCGCAAAGGAGACCGATCGATGACCGAATGCGCGCCGACGCAGACCCCCGACGACATCGATATCGACGCGCTGCGGGAGAAGTACCGGCTGGAGCGCGAAAAGCGACTGCGTCCGGAGGGTTCCAAGCAATACATCGAACTCTCGGGTGAGCTCGCGAAGTACTACGAGATCGATCCGTACACTCCACCCGCCGTTCGTGATCCGATCTCCGAGGACGTCAACGTCGTCGTCCTGGGCGGAGGCATCGCTGGTTTGCTGGCCGGCGCATACCTGAAGAAGGCCGGTGTTGACGACGTTCGGGTGATCGAGATGGGCGGAGATTTCGGCGGCGTGTGGTACTGGAACCGTTTTCCCGGCATCCAGTGCGACAACGATGCCTATTGCTACACACCGCTACTCGAGGAGCTCGACTTCGTCCCGTCGAAGAAGTTCGCTGACGGCGCCGAGATCTTTCAGCATTGCCGGAACATCGGAAAGCATTTCGGCCTCTACGATGGCGCGATCTTCTCGACTGAGGTCCGCACGCTGCGCTGGGACGACGATATCAAGCGCTGGCGGATAAGCACGGATCGCGGCGACGACATCCGGGCACGCTTCGTCGTCATGGCCAACGGCTCCTTCAACCGGCCGAAGCTTCCCGGTATACCGGGGATCGAGAACTTCCAAGGGCACCAGTTCCATTCGTCGCGCTGGGACTACGAGTACACGGGGGGAGACTCGACCGGCGGTCTTGACAAGCTCGCTGACAAGCGCGTCGCACTCATCGGCACGGGCGCGACCGGCATTCAGGTCGTTCCCTTCCTGGGTCGCTATACCAAGCACCTGTACGTGTTCCAGCGGACACCTTCGTCTGTGGACACGCGTGACAACACGCCCACCGATCCCGAATGGGTCAAGACATTGAAGCCGGGGTGGCAGAAGGACCGGCAGCGCAATTTTCACCGGTGGAGCCCGTTCGAAGGCGTCGTGTTCGACCAGCCAGATCAGATCTGTGACTTCTGGACCGAACTGGGCCGCGGCATGACGGCGCGGATCGCGGCGATGGAGGACCCCGCCTCGCTGACCATTGAGCAGATCATGGCGATCCGGGAAGATGAAGACTACAAGCTCATGGAACGCTTGCGCCGTCGAATCGAGAGCATGGTCGACGACGCACAGACGGCGGAGGCGCTGAAGCCGTACTACCAATTCCTCTGCAAGCGGCCGTGCTCGAACGAGGAATTTCTGCCCACGTTCAACCGGCCGAACGTCACCCTGGTTGATGTGTCCGGGTCGAAGGGTGTGGAACGGATCACCGAAAAGGGAGTAGTCGTCGGCGGTTCCGAGTACGAAGTCGACTGCATCATCTACGCGAGCGGCTTCGAGATCACGACCGAGATCAGCCGTCGCTACGCCATCGACACGATTGAGGGCCGCGACGGGGTGTCATTGTTCGATCACTGGCGCGACAGCTATAAGACGCTGCACGGCATGACAAGCCGTGGCTTCCCCAACCAGTTCCACACCGGGTTCATCCAGGGTGGTGTGGCGGCGAACACCACCGCGATGCTCGAGCAGCAGGCCGAGCACATCGCCTACGTCATCTCCGAAGCCGTGAATCGGGGTGCCACCATAGTCGAGCCGAGCCAAGAGGCTCAGGACGCGTGGATCAGGACGATCCGCGAAACCTCCGTAGATACCTCGGCATTCGATCAGGCCTGTACGCCCGGCTATTACAACAATGAAGGCGGCGGTGGCGGAGAAGGCATCAGGTCACACCTCGGCGAATATTTCATGCCTGGCTTCTACGTCTTCGACGAGCTACTGCAGGAGTGGCGCGACAAAGGCGATCTGGACGGCCTGGTGCTCGGAACGTGAATGCCTGAACTGAGATTCGACGATCGCGTCGCCGTGGTGACCGGTGCCGGCCGGGGCCTGGGCCGCGCGTACGCACTGCTGTTGGCTTCGCGCGGCGCGAAAGTCGTGGCCAACGATCCGGGCAGCACCCTGACGGGCGACGGCGGCGACGGCGGCCCGGCGCAAGAGGTGGTAGCCGAGATTACCGCGGCCGGCGGTGAGGCGGTCGCATGCACGGATTCCGTGGCGACGGCCGCGGGCGGCAAGGCGATCGTCGACACGGCGCTCGATCGCTACGGGCGGATCGACGTCCTCATCCACAACGCCGGCATCGTGCGCCGCGGCTCGCTGAAGGAGATGACCTACGAGGATTTCGATGCCGTCGTCAATGTGCACCTGAAGGGCGCGTTTTACGTCGTCCGCCCGGCGTTCCCGGTGATGTGCCAGGCGGGTTACGGCCGGGTGGTGCTGACCTCGTCGATCGGTGGTCTGTACGGCAATCACGGGGTGGCGAATTACGCGGCCGCCAAGGCGGGGATCATCGGGCTGTCGAACGTGGTGGCCCTCGAAGGCGCCGCGGAGGGGGTCAAGTGCAACGCGATCGTTCCGGCGGCCGTGACGAGAATGGCCGAGGGCATTGACACTTCGGCCTATCCGCCCATGGGTCCGGAGTTGGTGGCTCCCGTGGTGGGTTGGCTTGCGCACGAATCATGTTCGATCACAGGAGAAATTCTGGTCGCACTTGCGGGCCGGGTGGCCAAGGCCGTTGTCGCCGAGACCCGCGGTGTGTACCAGCCGTCGTGGTCCATCGAGGGCGTGGGCGAACAGATCGACGCCATCGGCGACGGTGCCGAGTCGGTGATCTTCCCGGTGGTGCCCGCCGCGCACGGCGAGCACATCGGTTACAGCTTCGCGATGGCGGCGATGAGCCGCTCGGGCGAAGAGCCAACTGCTCAGCAGGCGGCGCACCATGGGTAGCTCGGGTCCGTTGGCCGGTGTGCGGGTGGTCGATCTCACCGCAATGGTGATGGGGCCGTACTGCACCCAGATAATGGCCGACATGGGCGCCGACGTGATCAAGGTCGAGCCGCCCGAAGGCGACAACACCCGCTACATCTCGGTCGGTCCCGTGCCCGGCATGAGCGGGGTTTTCGTCAACGTGAATCGCGGTAAGCGCGCCATCGTTCTCGACCTGCGGGCCGATCAGGGCAGGACCGCGTTGCGGGCGCTGATTGCGACCGCCGACGTCTTCATCCACTCGATGCGGTCTAAGGCGGTCGCCAGGCTCGGCTTCGGCTATGACGACGTCGCCGCCATCAACCCCGCGATCGTCTACACCAACTGCTACGGGTATGGCAGGCGGGGGCCGAACCGCGATCTGCCCGCCTACGACGACACCATCCAGGCCGAATGCGGGTTGCCCGCCGTGCAGGAACAGCTGACCGGTGAAGCCAACTACGTGGGCACGATCATGGCCGACAAAGTCGCGGGCCTCACCGCGCTGTATGCCACGATGATGGCGCTGTACCACCGCGAGCGAACCGGTGAGGGCCAAGAGGTAGAAGTCAGCATGTTCGAGACGATGGCGTCGTTCATGCTCGTCGAACACGCCAACGGCGCCATGTTCGATCCTCCGCTCGGCCCAGCGGTTTACCCCCGCACCGTGGCGCCCAATCGCAAGCCGTATCGCACCAGTGACGGCTACATCGCCGCCCTGATCTACAACGACAAGCACTGGAACGCCTTCGTGAACGCCGTGCGACCGGCGTGGGCGACCGAGTTGTACTCCACCCTCGAACTGCGCGCGAACCAGATCGACACGGTCTACGGGCTGGTGGCCAAAACGATGCGGGAGCGTACCACCGCGGAGTGGTTGGCATTGTTCCGTGAGCTGGAAATCCCCGCGGCGCCGCTGAATACACCCGACGCGCTGTTCGACAACGCGCACCTGAACGCGGTCGGGATGTTCGAAACCGTGGACACCCCCCACGGGCCCGTGCGTATGCCCGGTGTGCCGACCTGGTTTTCGCGTACGCCGGGCCGGATCGCCGGCCCTACCCGGGAACTGGGCGCGGATACCGCGGAGGTGCTCGATGAGCTCGGACTCGCCGACGTTGAGCCCGCAGTGGGCTCGGGATAGGCACGCCGGTGGACTTCGAGATGGGGCAGCAAGCCGCCGACCTACGCCGTGAACTGCGTGAGCTGGTGAATACTCATGTGCCGGAGGGCTTTCTGGGCGCCTTCACCGACAACCCCGCGGACCTGGAGACGGCGCAGCAGTTCTGCCGGACGCTCGCCGAACGCAATCTGCTGTGCTTGTCGTGGCCGCAGGAATTCGGTGGCGGTGGCGCTTCGGTCTGGGAGCAGACCGTGGTGCGCGAGGAGATGTGGGCACACCACGAGCCGCGCGGCGCTCAGTACATGGGGGTCAACTGGGTCGGGCCCATCATCATGCGGCACGGCACCGAAGAGCAGCAGCGCAAGCACCTGCCGCCCATCGCGGGTGGCGAAGTGATCTGGTGCCAGGGCTTCTCGGAACCGGAGGCGGGTTCCGACCTCGCGTCGCTGCGCACCACTGCCCGGCCCGACGGAGACGGCTGGCTGGTCAGCGGCCAGAAGATCTGGACGTCCTACGCGACCATGGCGCAGTGGTGCTTTCTGCTCGCGCGCACCCACAAGGGGGAGAAGAAGCAACAGGGCCTGACGATCTTCCTGGTTCCCATGGACAATCCGGCGATCCAGGTCAGATCCATCCGCTGCATGATGGGGCCACACCACCTCAACGAGGTGTTCTTCGACGACCTGCGGGTCACCGCAGCCGACGTGCTCGGTGAGGTCGACCAGGGGTGGTCCATCGTTCAGGACGTGATGGCCTTCGAGCGAGTCGGCATCGCCCGGTACGCCCGGTGCGAACGCTTGCTGGCCGCCGCGCCGGGGGTGCTCGGCGATCGCTGGGAGAATCTGCCCGCGGAGTTGCGGGGCCGGTGGGTGCGGATGCTGACGCACTGCCGCCGGGCCCGGCTACTGGCGTATCGGGTGGTGTCGCTGCAGAGTAGCGGCCGAATCCAGCCCGGTGACGCCGCCGCGTACCGGATCGCCGTGACGAAGCTGGACCAGGACAGCGCAGAGGTCCTGCTGGACATCGCGGCAGAAGTGCCGCGCGAAAATGAAGCCGCCGAGGTGTCGTCCGATGATCCGGGCGGGCCATGGTTCCTGAACGAAGCCGAGGACCACTGGCGGTACTCACAGGCCTCCACTGTTTCGTCCGGCAGCATCGAGATGCAGCGCATCCTGCTGTCCCGAGCATTGCTGGCAGCGCGCACGTGAGGAGCGGAAAGACATCAGCGAAATGATTCTGGACCTCGGCGAGGACGCCAAAGAATACGGCCGCCAGGCGCTTCGCGCGTTCGAGGCGGCCGGCGGCGACCAGTTGGTGCAGGAGGCCGAAGCCAAACCCGAAACCCGGGATGCACTCGCAAGCCCGGTGCTGACCAAGCTCGGCGCCTGGGAGCTCGATGCCCGCACCGATGCCGACGGGCTGGAGGCCGCCGCGGCGCTGTGCCGCAGTGCGGGTTACTGGGCGTTGCCCTACCCGGTTGCCGAGCGGCTGGCCCGGCCGGTGGATCTCGACGTCGACGGTTTGATCGTGGTGGCCGACCGCCAGCCGGCGGGCGCCATCGGTGGCGTCGAGTCACGCTGGGCGGCAGTCACATTGGACGGTGTGCGAAGCGCGGTGGTGGGCCGCGGTGTGACTGGGCCGGCGTTCGTGACCGCGCTCGAACTGTCGGAGACGGACCGGGACGGGGCGGGTGACGTAGCACTCGGACTCGTGCTGCCCTGCTGGACGCTGCTCGGCATGCTGGATCGCGCCCTCGAGCTCACCATCGCGCATGTCAGCCTGCGAAAGCAGTTCGGGCAGCCGTTATCGGCGTTCCAGGGTGTCCAGTTCCAGCTGACGGACGCCGAGGTCGAACGCAGTGGGGTGGAGATCCTCGCCAAGTACGCGCTGTGGAGCATCGGCACCGGCCGGCCCGAGGCGGCAGCGGACGCGCTTGCGCTGCGGATGTCGGCCATCGAGGCGGCAGAGGTCGCCTTCCGGGTTTGTCATCAGCTGCACGGCGCGGTCGGATTCTGTGACGAAACGACCCTGTCGTGGCTGTCCCGATACAGTCAGCCGCTGCGGCGGCTACCACTCGGGTTGTCCGCGACGCGCGACCAATTGACCCGCCGGGTCGGCCGGCGTGGGCTGACGGGGCTCTACGCGTGAAATACCAACCGCCCGACGACGAATTCCGGGCCACCGTGCGCGCCTGGTGTGACGAGCACATCCCGGCGGACTGGCGGCAATCGCAGACCGGCGCCAGCGACGAGGAGTTTGTCAGTTTCCAGAAGGCGTGGTTCGCGGAGCTGCACAGCGCGGGCTTCGCCGTGCCGCATTGGCCGCTGAAATGGGGCGGTGGACTGCGCACGCGAGGAGCAGAAGGGAAGATGCCGGTCGCCGAGCAGATCGTGCTGTATCAGGAGCTGGCCGCCCACGATGCGCCGCGGCTCGTGCTCGCATTTGTCGGTATCCACCACGCCGCGTCGACATTGCTCGCTGCCGGCACCGAGGAGCAGCGTGCGCGACACCTTCCCGCCATCCTTGACGGAGAGATCTGGGTACAAGGCTTCTCCGAGCCGGAGGCCGGATCCGACCTCGCCTCCCTGCGTACCACCGCCCGCCGGGATGGTGACGCCTTCGTCGTCAACGGCCAGAAGCTGTGGGCCAGCGGTGCCGCGCATGCCGACTGGTGTCTGCTGTTGGCCCGTACCGAGCCGAATGCACCTAAACGGAAGGGCATTTCCTACTTTCTGCTGGACATGAAGTCGTCCGGCGTAGAGGTACGCCCCATCCGCAACGCCATCGGAGATTCGCACTTCTGCGAGATCTTCCTCAAGGACGTGACGATTCCGGCCGCCAACCTGGTCGGTCCGGAGAACGCGGGATGGCAGGTGGCACAAAAGACTTTGGGCGCCGAGCGTGGCATGACCATGCTCGAGCTTGCCGAACGGCTCGGCAACGCCGGCTTTCGCCGGCTGGTGCAGTCGAGTCCGACAGACGATCCGGTGGTGGCCGACAGGCTGGCACAGTTCGAAACCGAGATCACCGGCCTGCGCGGGCTGTGCCGAGATCTGGTGGAACGCAGCGAGGCCGGCACCGCGCCGGCCGCGGACCCATCCGTCGTCAAGCTCTACTACAGCGAACTGCTGCAGCGCATGACGGATTTCGGCGCCGAGATCGGCGGCCTTGCCGCGCACACCGAACTCGTCAAGTCCACGTCCAGCGGGTGGGAATCCGGTTCGTGGGTTCTGGATTTCATCGGCTCGTGGGAATGGACGATCCCCGGCGGGACAAGCGAGATCCAGCGCACCATCATCGCCGAGCGCGGCCTGGGACTGCCGCGAGAACCGAGCGCGGTCTGATGGCAGATCAGTATCGGGAGTTCCACGACGAACTCAGGTCGGTGGCCGGCGATCTGCTCGCCAAGGACCGCGTGATTGGGTGGCCCGCGCTCGTCGACGCCGGATGGGTCGGCTTGGAGGTGCCCGAGGAGTTCGGCGGGGCCGGCGCGACTTTTGCCGAGGTGGCCGTCATCTGCGAGGAGATGGGACGCGCCGCCAGCTCCAACGGCTACCTCGGCAGCGCGGTGCTAGCGGTAAGTATCTTGAATGCGTTGCAGCCCAGCGATACCCGCGACAGGCTTCTCGCCGATGTAGCGTCGGGGGCCGTCCGGCTGGCCGTCGTGGTCGAATCGTCGGAGTTTGTGCCCGACGCCGAGGGCGCAGACCGGGTTCTGATGATCACCGACGGTGGTGTAGCCGCGGCCGCCGTGACCGCGACACCGCAACCGGTGCTGGACGAGACGCGCCGGTTGGCCACGGTGACGGCGGACACCGCCGATGCGGGCGAGGTGATGCAGTTCGCAGCAGACCCCGAGGCCGCGGTTGCCCAACTGCTCGATCGCGCATCGGTCGCGGTCGCGTGCGACAGCCTCGGCCTTGCCGAGGCAATGCTTTCCGCGACGGTGTCCTATGCGAAGGTCCGCCAACAGTTCGGCCGTCCGATCGGGTCCTTCCAAGCGGTCAAGCACGCCTGTGCCGACATGCTGGTGACGATCTCGGTATCCCGCCAGCTCGTCGTCGCCGCCGTCGACGCCATTGTCCAGGAGCGGCCGGAGGCCGGTGTTGCGGCCGCGATGGCGAAGTCGTACACCACCACGGCGGCGGTGGACGTCGTCGGCAAGGCCATGCAGCTGCACGGCGGCATCGGATACACGTGGGAGAGCGGCATCCACGTCTACCTCAAACGCGCCGCACTCAACCGTTCGCTGTTCGGATCACCGGCAGCACACCGCAGAGAACTAGCTAAACGCTACCTATAAGAGGAGTTTCGTCATGGGTGTCCCCGTTTACAAGCGCATTCTGGACCTCTTCGAGGCCGAGGGTGTCAACACGCTCTTCGGTATCCCGGACCCGAACTTCGTCCACATGTTCGCCGAAGCCGACGCGCGCGGCTGGTCAGTGGTGGCGCCACATCACGAGTTGAGCGCCGGCTTCATGGCAGAGGCGGCCTCCCGGATGACCGGCAAACCCGGCCTGTGCATCGGCACCCTCGGGCCGGGTGTCGCCAACATCGCCGGGGCGATGATGTGCGCGTATGTGGAGAACTCGCCGGTGATATTTCTCGGCGGCCAGCGGGCCCGCATCACCGAGCGGCGGGTGCGCCGCGGCCGCATCCAATTCGTCCAGCAGGAAGGCCTTTTCACACCGTCGGTGAAGTACAGCAGCTCGATCGAGTACGCCGACCAAACCGACGAGATTGTCCGGGAGGCGATCCGGCGCGCCATGTCCGGCACGCCGGGCCCGTGCTATATCGAGTTTCCCTCGCACGTGATCCTCGAGGAACTCGACGTGCCGGATCCGTTGCCGCCGGGCCGGTATCGGCTTGTCAACCAGGGCGCGGGTGCCCGCGAAATCGCCGAGGCGGCGAAGTTGATCCAACAGGCGAAGAGTCCGATCCTGCTGGTCGGCCACGGCGTGCACACGTCCCGTACCGGGGCATCGGTCAAGGAGCTCGCCGACCTGATGGCCTGCCCGGTGATCCAGACCTCGGGCGGCACGTCGTTCATCCCCGGGCTCGAGGACCGCACCTTCGCCTACGGATTCTCGCCCGCAGCCGTCGAAGCGGTGGTGAAGTCCGACGTGTGTGTGGCACTGGGTACCGAGCTCGGGGAGCCGAGCCACTACGGCAGAACCCGGCATTGGGCGGAGAACGACGCCAACCGCAAATGGGTGATGGTCGAGCAGGATCCCGTCGCGATCGGCGTGAACCGGCCGATCGACGTTCCCCTGGTCGGTGATCTGCGAGGTGTGGTGCCGCAGTTGGTGGAAGCCCTCCGGGATGCACCGAGGCAACCTTCCGCCGACCTCGACCGTTGGATCAAGGCGGACATGGAAGAACTAGCGGAGCTGGCCGCTTCGGCCCCGACCGGCAGGACCCCGGTGCACCCGGCGCGCTTCGTCGTCGAGGCGACGAAGGCCTTCCCCAAGGACGGCATCTTGGTGCGCGACGGCGGCGCGACGGTCATCTTTCAGTGGACCTACTCGCAGGCCAAACCACGCGACGTGATCTGGAACCAGAACTTCGGCCACCTGGGAACCGGACTCCCGTACGCCGTCGGCGCCTCGGTCGCCGAGGGCCGCAAGCGCCCGGTGATGCTGCTGACCAGCGACTCCGCCTTCCTGTTCCACGTCGCCGAACTCGAGACGGCGGCGCGGGAGAACCTGCCGCTGGTGTGTGTGGTGGGTGTCGACCATCAATGGGGCCTGGAAGTGGGCGTCTACAAGCGCACATTCACTCAGCCGTCTCCGCAGCCGGGCGTGCACTGGAGCAAGGACGTGCGCTTTGACAAGATCGGCGAGGGGTTCGGATGCCACGGTGAGTACGTCGAGAAGGACGACGAGATGGGCCCGGCCATCGAGCGGGCCTTCGCCAGCGGCAAGACCGCCGTGGTGCACGTCTGCATCGACCCGAAGGCGAACTCGGAGGAGATGCCCAAGTACGACGAATTCAGAACGTGGTATGCAGAAGGCACGCAGTAAGGACGCGGTCGAACCGCGAAGAATCTTAGGACGGCGAGAATCATGCGGGAGTACCTCAAGTTCTACATCGACGGCCAGTGGGTCGACCCCGTCGAGCCGAAGACGCTGGACGTGGACAATCCGACCACCGAACAGGTGTCCGGCCAGATCTCGCTGGGCTCGGCGGCCGACGTCGACAAGGCGGTAAAGGCCGCGCGCCGGGCCTTCGCCAGCTATTCGGAAACCAGCCGTGAGGAGCGTTTGGACCTGCTGCAGGCGATCCTTGCCGAATATCAGAAGCGGGCCGGCGACCTCGGTGACGCGGTCAACGAGGAAATGGGCGCGCCGCCGTCGCTGGCGGCGGGGGCTCAAGTCGCGCTGGGCCTCGGTCATCTAGCCAACGCCATCGACGTGTTGAAGAACTTCCCGTTCGAAGAGCAGCACGGGACGACGATGGTCATCAAGGAGCCGATCGGCGTGTGCGGCCTCATCACGCCGTGGAACTGGCCAATCAACCAGATCGCCTGCAAGGTCTACCCGGCGCTGGCCACCGGCTGCACGATGGTGTTGAAGCCATCGGAGGTCGCGCCATACTCGGCACAGATCTTCACCGAGATCGTCGACGCCGCCGGCGTTCCGGCGGGCGTGTACAACATGGTCTTCGGTGACGGTCCCGGCGTCGGCGTGGCGCTGTCCAGCCATCCCGACATTGACATGGTGTCGTTCACCGGGTCGACGCGCGCGGGCATCGACGTCGCCAGAAACGCCGCCCCGACGGTGAAGCGGGTGACCCAGGAACTCGGCGGCAAGAGCCCGAACATCGTCCTGGACGACGACGCCTTCGCAAAGAGCATTGCGGCCGGAGTGACCGCGATGATGCCCAACTCCGGCCAGAGCTGTAACGCGCCTTCGCGCATGCTGGTGCCGAAATCCCGGATGGACGAAGCGCTTGCCCTGGCGCGGGATGTCGCCGGGCAGGTCAAGGTCGGAGACCCGAACGAGAAGACCGCCATCGGACCGGTCGCCTCCAAGGCACAGTTCGACAAGATCCAGGGTCTGATCCAGAAGGGCATTGACGAGGGCGCCAACGTGGTCGCCGGAGGCCCGGGTCGACCCGACGGACTCGACACCGGTTACTACGTCAAGCCAACGGTTTTCAGCGACGTCACCAACGACATGACGATCGCACGCGAGGAGATCTTCGGTCCTGTGCTGTGCATCCTCGGCTACGACGACATTGACGACGCGGTCGAGATCGCCAACGACACGAATTACGGCCTCGCCGGCTATGTATCGTCGGGCGACCTAGAGAAGGCCCGTGCCGTGGCACGCCGGATCAGGGCGGGCAGCGTGGCGATCAACCACGCGTTCGACTTGAACTCGGCGTTCGGCGGCTACAAACAGAGTGGCAACGGTCGGGAATGGAGCGAGTTCGGCTTCAACGAATACCTCGAGACCAAGTCCACAATGGGCTACGCGCCGGAAAAGGCCTGACTCACATCGTCTTCGCGGCGCGGTGCACCGCGTTCACGATGCCCTGATAGCCGGTGCACCGGCAGAAGTTGCCGGACAGCCCTTCGCGGATCTCCTCGTCGGTGGGTTCCGGGTTGTCACGCAGCAGTGCGGTGATGGACGTGACGAAACCCGGTGTGCAGAAGCCGCATTGCAGTCCATGGCACTCCCGCAGCGCCGACTGCACCGGTGACAGCTCGCCGTCGTCGCCGGCAATTCCTTCGACGGTGGTGACCTCCTGACCGTCAACCTGGACGGCGAAGATCAGACACGACCGCACCGCCTGACCGTCCAACAAGACGGTGCATGCGCCGCAGGCGCCGTGCTCACAGCCGAGATGGGTGCCGGTGAGGCCGCACTTCTCGCGCAGGAAGTCCGCGAGTGTGAGGCGAGGCTCGACCACGCCTTGATGTGTGCGGCCATTCACGGTCACCTCGACCGGCAGCTCATGCATGGATCGCCTCCGTCTCCGAGGTCTCGGCTTCCCGGACCGCTCCGGTCCAGGCCCGTGCCACCATCGCGGCCGCCACCCGGGACCGGTAGTCGGCCGAACCCTGCAGGTCGGCCGGAATGTCAGACAGCCCGCTCATCGCGAGCCGGCCGACCTCGTCCGCATCGATGTCGTTCGCGGGCCGACCGAGCACGGCATCCTCCGCTGCCGAACCACGCAACGGCGTCGAACCGAGGCCCAGCAGCCCGATACCGCAGCGCGCCACCCGGTCGTCGCCGTCGAGTTGCACCGCGACGGTGGCGCCCGCGATGGCGAAATCGCCGTGGCGGCGGGCGAATTCCTCGACCCCGTAACCGGACCGGCCGCCCCAGACCGGGAACCGCACTGCCGTCAGGATCTCGTCGGGCTGCAACGAGGTCTCCCACAACCCGGTGAAGAACTCCGATGCCGGGATCTCCCTGGGCCCACGCGATGACGTCGCCTCCATCGTCGCGTCCAGGGCAAGCGCCACCGCCGCGTACTCCGCGGCCGGATCGGCGTGCGCGATGGCGCCGCCCAGGGTGCCGCGGGTCCGGATCTGGAAGTGGCCGATGTAGGGCGTCGACAACGTCAGCAGCGGCACCGAATCGGCCACTTCGTCGTCCATACCGACCAGCACGTGCGGTGTGCCGGCCGCGATCCACAAATCCTCGCCGCGCAGCTCGATATTCTGCAGCTCAGTTATCCGGGAAATGTCGATGATGTTCTCGAAGTACGTCAGCCGCATCGCGAGCATCGGTACCAGGCTCTGCCCGCCGGCCAGGATCTTGGCGTCCTCGCCGAACTCGCCGAGCATCTGCACGGCCTCGGCGACGGTGTCCGGGCGGTGGTAGGCGAAGGCGGCTGCCTTCATGACTTGCGCCGGCCCAGCAGGAAGCCGATCGCGGCGCCCGCGGCCACGCCGGCGATCACCGGGGCGAACCGCTTCGCCATCGGCACCGCAACGACTTTCAGCAGATCGACGGAATCACCCGCGTCGGCCTGTGCGGCGGTCGCTGTCGACGTGCTCGCGGTCCTCGGCGCGGAACCACCGAGAAGTTCGGCCTCCAGGTTCCTGGCGAAATGACCGATCAGATTGGTCGACACGTCGGCCAGCACCCCGCGGCCGAACTGCGCCGCCTTGCCGGAGATGGTGAGGTCGGTGGTGATTGCAACAGTGGTGCCGTGGGTGTCCTCATGGAGCTGGGCCGTGACGAGAGCGGCCGCGTTACCGCTGCCGCGGGTCTCCTTCCCGTTGGCCTTGATGACCACGCGCTGCGCCGCCTCGTCCTTCTCCTGAAACGCCGCTTCGCCCTGGTAGGACACGGTGATTGGGCCGACCTTGACCTTGACCGCCCCGGTGAACTCGTCGCCGTCGACGGACAGCAGTCGGGCACCCGGGATGCATGGCGCGACACGCTCGACGTCGGTAAGCACCTTCCAGGTCTTCGCCGCGGGCACCGCGACACGGAATTCGTTGTTGAGCTCCACGGCTACTGGTCCTTTCGTGCTTTCTCGATCGAGTCGACGATCGCGGCGGGGCTGGCGGGCAGCCGCGTGATTTCCACGCCGAGCGGCGCGAGCGCGTCGTTGATGGCGTTGATCACCGCGGGCGTGGAGCCGATGGCCCCGCCTTCGCCGACACCTTTGTAGCCGCCGACACCCGGTCCGGGAATCTCGACGTGGCCGTACTCGATCGGCGGGATTTCGGTGGCAGTCGGGAGCAGGTAGTCGACGAACGTCGAGGAGAGCGGGTTGCCGTCGGCGTCGTAGGCCATGTGCTCCAACAGCGCGCCGCCGATGCCCTGCACGGTGCCGCCGGCGATCTGGCCCTCGACCACGTTCGGGTTGATCATCGGCCCGACGTCCTCGCTGACGATGTAGCGCGTCAACGTGACATGGCCGGTGTCCACGTCGACCTCGCAGGTGCACGCGTGGGTTGCGTTGGCCCAGTGGATCATGGCCTGCGAGGTGAAGCGTGCGGTGGCCTCCAGCGTGGCCGCCATTCCCGGTGGCAACTGCGCGGGCTCGTAGTACGAGCGATAGGCGAGGTCGGCGAAGCTGACGCTCTTCTCCGGGGCGTCGCGGACGCTGGCCCGCGAGTTGGCCAGCTCGATGTCGGCTTCGTCCACCTCGAGACGGTGGGCGGCCATCGCGACGATCTGTTTGCGCAGAATCGTTCCCGCCTCGTTGACCGCTCCGGCCGTCATCGGGCCGCTGCGGCTGCCCTGAGTGCCGGCGCCGTACGGCGTCACGGCGGTATCGCCCTGAATCGTCGCCACGTCGTCGATGTCGGCGCCGAGCGCGTCGGCCGTCAGCTGGACAACCGTCGTCTCGATGCTGTTGCCGGTCGATCCGCCGTTCACGTAGACGTTGATCTTGCCGGTCGGCTCCATGCGGATCGTCGCGCCTTCCGTGCCCAGGTGACCGGTCGCCGCGCCGGTCGGCTCGATGTACGCCGAGAACCCCAAACCGATGTAGCGGCCCTGTTCCAGGGCGTCCCGTTGTTCCTTGCGGAAGCCCTCGTGGTCCAGGATTTTCACGGCCTGCTCGAACGTGTCCGCGGGTGCGACGTGTTCGTACGGCATGCCGTTGGCGTTGAAGTACGGCATCTCGTCGCCGCGAAGAATGTTGCGGCGGCGCAACTCGACGGGGTCCATGTCCATCTTGCGGGCGGCGATATCGAGCAGGATCTCGCGGGTGAGCGTCTCGTATTGCCACGGACCGCGGTAGGCCGCCAGGCCGGCGGTGTTCGAGAACACCGTCTGGTAGTTGAAGCTGGCCTTCGGAACCCGGTACGGCCCAGGGAAGAACATGCCGATCGCGGCGGTCGTCAAAACCGGGTAGGGGGTCGGATAGGCCCCGACGTCCTGGACGAAGTCGATGTCGGCGGCCAGGATGTTGCCGTCGTCGTCGAACGCCATCCGGACGTTGCCGTCGACGTGGCGGGCCTGCCCGGCCGACATCAGGTTCTCGCGTCGGTCCTCGATCCACTTCAGGGCGGCGGGCACCTTGCGGGCGGCCAGCATGATGCACATGTCCTCGCGCATCGGGACCACCTTCTGGCCGAATCCGCCGCCGGTGTCGCGCATGATTACCCGGACATTCTGCGCCGGAATGCCGAGCAGTCGCGCACAGAACGCCCGAAGTTCGTGCGGGGTCTGGGTGGAGGCCCACAGCGTCAGCTCGCCGGAGGCGGCCTCCCATTCGACCACCAGTCCGCGGGTCTCGATCGGAACCGGTGCATAGATCTGCTGGTACACGTTCGCCGATGCGACGTGCGCGGCCGACGAAAAGGTGTCCTCGTCCGGCGGGGCGCCGCCCATTCCGCCCGCCACGTTGTCGGGATAGGCCTCGTGCACGACGACGTCAGAGTCCACGGCTTTGGTGAAGTCGGCGATGGCGGGCAGTGGCTCGTAGTCGACGTCCACCAACTCGACGGCATCCTCGGCTAGGTACCGGTTCTCGGCCACCACGAGGGCAACGGGATCGCCAACAAATTTCGCCTCGTCCTCGGCCAGCGGCGGACGCGGGGTGTCAGGGATGTCCTTGCCCGCTACCGCGTGCCAGGCCTCCTTCACGTCCGGGTTGAGGTCGCCGGCGACGAACACGCCGTGCACGCCGGGGAGGGCCAGCGCCGCCGACGCGTCGATGCCGTTGATGCGGGCCCGGGCAAAGGGGCTGCGCACGAAGCATGCGTGCAGCATCCCGGGTCGAATGATGTCGTCGACGAAGGTGCCGTGGCCGGTGAGCAGGCGGGAGTCCTCCACCCGTTCGACCCGCATGCCTGCGTAGCGGGTTGCGACGGCCTCGCCCATGGCAAACGCTCCAATTCGTCGTCGGTGGGACCGCTACGACAGCGTGCTAAGCAGTTGCCCAGCAAGCCTACCGGATACGAGATTCTCGCTATTGAGCATATGACATTCTCGTGGCTTGACCGGCCCGTATCAACCGTCGTGGTGAATGCGACCGTCGACCTCGGTAAGCGGCCGGCCGCCACCGCCCCAGCGGCGGGCGATGATCTCCGCCGCGATCGATACCGCGGTCTCCTCCGGAGTGCGGGCACCGAGGTCAAGGCCGATTGGGCTGGACAGCCGGCTCAGCTCGGCGTCGCTGAGCCCGGCCTCACGCAACCGGTCAAGGCGCTCGTCGTGCGTGCGCCGCGAGCCCATCGCGCCGACGTAGCCGACCTCCGGCAGCCCCAGCGCCACCCGCAGCAGCGGAATGTCGAACTTCGGGTCGTGGGTGAGCACGCAGATGACGGTATTACCGTCGATCGCACCCTGCTCGACCTGGGCCGCCAGATAACGGTCCGGCCAGTCGACGACAACCTCGTCGGCGGTGGGGAAGCGGGCCGGGGTCGCGAACACCTCCCGGGCATCGCAGACGGTGACCCGGTATCCGAGCAAATTGCCTTGCCGCGCAAGGGCCGCCGCGAAGTCGATGGCACCGAACACCAGCATCCGCGGGCGCGGCGCGTGACTCGACACAAAGACCTCCATGCCCGTCTCCTGGCGCTGCCCGTCCGGCCCATAGGTCAAGACGGCGGTCCGCCCCGCGGCAAGCAGTCCGCGGGCGTCGTCGATGACGGCGGTATCGGACCGATCCGAGCCGAACGACCCGTCGGCTCCATCGGCCGTGATAACCAGCCTGCGGCCCACCCACTGCGGGTCGGGATGGGCGATGACGGTCGCGACCGCCGTCGGACGGTGCTCGGCGATGTCGTCGGCCACCGCCTTCAACTGCGGAAAATTCGCCTGTGACATCGGCTCGACGAACACGTCGAGGACCCCGCCGCAGGTGAGGCCCACGGCGAACGCGTCATCGTCGCTGATGCCATAGCGCTCCAACACCGGTTGACCGGTCCGTACCACCTCGTTGGCGAGCTCGTACGCCGCGCCTTCCACGCAGCCACCGGACACCGACCCGGCGACCGTGCCGTCCGGGGCGATCACCATGCTCGCGCCGGTCGGCCGGGGCGCGGACCCGAAGGTGCGAACCACGGTGACGACCCCGGCGGTGTCGCCGGCCTGCCAGACGGACATCAACTCCGCCAGTACGTCACGCACGGAACCAATCTATAGATTGTCCGTCGTGAGCAGGTGGATCACGCGTGCGGAGCGCACGCTCACCGAAGAGGTGCCGGCGCACCCGGAGCGGGTTCGCGGCTTCTACGTCGACCTCGACAACATCAAGCTGGTGCATCCGCTGGTGGTGTCGGTGCGGAGCACGGGTCGAAGCGAAACCGCAGATGGATACGTGCAGACCTACCGAGTGCGAGATCGGATTCCGTTGGGGCCGTTCACCTTACCGACCAGCTATCGGGCGCGGCTACACGTCCCCGTCACCGGTGACGTGTCCTCCGAGGCGCGCCAGTTCCCTGGCGTGCGCCTGCGCAGCACGGTTGCGTTCGAGCCGATCGAGGGGGGCACCCGCGTCGTCGAGCGGATGACCATAGAAGCACCGCGGCTGCTGGCCCGGGTGACCACACGCGAGGCGGTGAAGGCGCACATCGCGATGTTGGCGGGTATCCGGCGACGCTTCGAATGCGCGCCGAACTAGACCTCGTCTATGTCGGCCAGTATCCGGTGCCGGTGAAGAACCCTGGCTGCCAGCCCCCCTGGCCCAGGCACAGCAGCGGGCGTCCGTCGGGGGCCTGTGCCGCCGATTGCGGCCCCGGACACGGCGAACCGATGTCCCGCACTCCGTGCAGTTCCGGCGAAGCGACCCAGAATCCGGTGTACACCGGCGGCCACTGGTTCGGGATCCAGTGGCATTGCAACGGCTGGCCGCCCGGACCGCGCCCGAAGGTGAATATCTGGAAGTTCTCGCACGGCCCGGCCAAGTGGGCGTCGTAGTTCATCCCCGGCACGTCCGATGCGTAACGTCCCGGGCGGTCGTGATAGTCCGTCTCGGGGTCGCCCGCGGCGATCGGTGCGGCACAGATGGCGGCGCACGCGGTTGCGGCAGCGATGGCTAGTTCGCGAAACATGTCCCCACCTCGGGTCTTGTGATCGGGTCAGTCACGGCCCGGCTGGCCCTGATTAAAGCCTATCGGGCGGGCCCTGAACAGGTGCCACGTTTGGGGAGGACCGCTGCGGGTAGTTATCCGTCATGGATCCGCGCGAAGGCGACCAGGGCGAATTCGATGTCGACGAGGACGAACACGTCGCCCAATCGCGCGCGGGGAAGGACGACGAGGACGGCAGTTACGTCGGGCGGACGGGCCCCGACGACGCCGGCGATGTCGGGGAAACCGGTGCCGAAGCGCGCAGCGAGCCGGAGCGGCAATAGCAGCGCTGCCGGCACCTGGGCATGAGACGGTAGAGATCTCATGGACGCCCACGACTACGTCTCCTACGAAGAGTTCGGCCGCAAGTTCTTCGACATCGCCGTCACCGAGGCGCGCGTCGGCGGCGCGATCGCCGCGATCGCCGGCGACGAGTTCGAGATGGGTCCGATGGGTCAGGGGCCGGGCAAGATCGCCAAGGTGACCGCCAAGGTCAGAATCCAAGACCCCCGAGTCACCCGGACCAATGGCGAGCTGATCACCTTTGACATCAGCATCCCGCTCGAGATCGACATGGTCATCGACCTACGGATAGACAAGCCCAAGTTCATGGTCTTCGGCGAAATCGCCTTGAGCGCTACCGCGCGCGCCGCCGAACCGCTGCTGCTCATCCTCGACGTGCAGAAGCCGCGACCGTCGGACATCTCCATCCACGTCACCTCGAAGTCCCTGCGGGGGGAGCTGCTGCGGATTGTCGCGGGCGTGGACGCCGAGATCCGACGGTTCATCGCCGCGCACGTGGCGGGCGAGATCGACAGTCCGGCATCCACGAAGGCGAAGATCATCGACGTGGCGGACCGTCTGGATGCCGCCTGGACCGTCGGCTGAGCGGCGCTACTTCTCCAGGGTGAACTGGAAGACGTCGACCTGGCGGCCGCGGAACAACTTCGCGCAGCCGGTGAGGTACTTCATGTAGCGGTCGTAGACCTCTCGCGACTGGATGGCAATCGCCTCGTCCCTGTGCGCCTCCAGGGCCGCCGCCCACAGATCGAGAGTCCGCGCGTAGTGCGGCTGCAGCGACTGCTTGCGGGTCAGCTTGAAGCCGCCTTCTGCGGCGCGTTCCTCAACCATCGGCACCGACGGCAGCCGTCCGCCGGGGAAGATCTCGGTCATGACGAACTTGATGAAGCGTGCCAACTCGAACGTCAGCTGAATACCGAGTTCCTTTGCGCGCGCGGGATTCTCACCGACGATGGTATGCAGCAGCATGACGCCGTCATCGGGCAGTGCGCCGTAGGCCATCTTGAAAAAGTCCGGGTAGCGCTCGTGGCCGAAGTGCTCGAACGCCCCGATGGACACGATCCGGTCGACCGGCTCGTCGAACTGCTCCCAGCCCTGCAGCAGCACTCGCTTGGAGCGCGGGCTGTCCATCTTGCCGAACGCCTGCTGGACGTGCGCGGCCTGGTTTTTCGACAGTGTCAGGCCGACGACGTTCACGTCGTAGCGCTCGATGGCCCTCCGCATCGTGGCCCCCCAGCCGCAGCCGACGTCGAGCAGCGTCATGCCGGGTTTCAGGCCCAGCTTGCCCAGCGCCAGGTCGATCTTGGCGATCTGCGCCTCTTCCAGCGTCATGTCCTCGCGCTCGAAGTACGCGCAGCTATAGGTCTGCGTCGGATCCAAGAACAGGCGAAAGAAGTCGTCGCTCAGGTCGTAATGCGCCTGCACGTCATCGAAGTGCGGGGTCAGCTCGCCCCGGTCGTCCGTTGATTTCGGCATCGTGACAGCGTAGTTGAAGTGGGCGTTTAGCTACGAGGCGGCCGTTGCCTTACGATGCTGCGATGCCGCGCAGACCCACCGTGCCCGTTCGCGTGCTGGCGGTGTTCGCCGGCCTGACCACCGCCGCCTTGGCGCTGGCAGCGCCGGCGCAGGCCGACCCGACCACCGACGCCTTTCTCGCCGCGATAACCAACGCCGGCGTCGGCACCGCCGATCCGGCCAATGCAGTCGCGGTCGGCCAGTCCATCTGCCCGATGTTGTCGGAGCCTGGTCAGAACACCGCCGACGTCGCCGCGACGGTCGCAGACGCGACGGGCATGTCGCTCGGGGGTGCGAATCTGTTCACCGGTATTGCGATATCGATCTTCTGCCCGGCGATGGTGTCCTCGATCGGCACCGGCGAGTCACCGATTCCGCTTTCCATACTCGGCTTCTAATTGCTGGGTGCTGGTGGACAGCGTGGATGGTTCGTGTTGTCGGTCCCGCTTCGTAAGGTGCGGGTGTGTCAGAGCGCTGGTTTCGTCGCACGCCGGGAGGTGTGTCGTGGCTGGGGCTGCATGTGCTGTGGTGTCCAAAGTATCGGCGGCGGATTCTGGGCGGGCGGGCTGCGGCGCGCTGCGGACAGCTGTTGGAGCTGATCGCCGCTGAGCGCGGCTGGCAGACTGTGGCCAAGGAAGTCATGCCCGATCACCAGGGGTTGTTTGTGCGGGTCGGTCCAACTGACGCACCAGCGCAGGTAGTGCGGGCGTTCAGGGGGCGCACCGCACCAGTGGTGCGCCACGAGTTCGCGCAGCTGCGCCGATTCGCGAATGTGTTGTGGTCGCCGCCGTATTTCGCCGCCTCGGTCGGCTACGTTTCTGAGTCGACGATGCGCCGCTACCTCGAGCAACGATGGGACGCGGTGATGGCGTCGTGAAGCGGGCGTATGTGTTTCGGCTGCGCCCGACTGCGCGCCAGCACATCGCGTTGGCGGCGTGTGTGGAAGCCCACCGCGAGCTGTACAACGCGGCGTTGCAGGAACGCCGGGATGCCTGGTCGCACAGCAAGACCCGGGTGAACTACGGGGACCAGTCGGGGCAGCTGACCGAGATCCGGTCGGTACGCCCGGATGTGGCGGTGTGGTCGTTTTCGTCTCAGCAGGCCACGCTGCGCCGCTTGAACAAAGCGTTCGCCGGGTTCTTTCGCCGGGTGAAAGCGGGGCAGACGCCGGGGTATCCGCGGTTTAAGGGTGCGGCCCGGTTTGACAGTGTGGAGTGGCCCAAAGACGGTGACGGCGCCCGGTGGCTGCCCGAGACCAACCGGGTGTATCTGCAGGGCATCGGCCGGGTCAAGGTACACGTGCACCGCCAAGTGCAGGGTCGGGTGAAGACGATCCAGATCAAACGCCAGGGACGGCGCTGGATGCTGGTGCTCTCTTGTGATGACGTGCCGGCCAATCCGCTACCGGCGACCGGCCGGCAGGCCGGTATCGACGTCGGCGTTGTCCGCTACGCCACCCTCAGCGATGGGACTGGTGTGGACAATCCCCGTTGGGGCCGTGCCGCTGCGGACCGGCTGGCTGCGGCGCAGCAGCGATTGGCCCGCGTCCAGCGCCGTTCGAAGAGTCGTATCCGCCGACGGGAGACGGTCGCGGCCCGCCATCGCAAGGTCGCCAACCAGCGCAAAGACTTTCACCACAAACAGGCCCGCACGCTCGTTGAGCGTTATGACTTGCTGGTGGTGGAGGATCTACAGATCGCCAACATGCTGCGCCGGGCCAAACCCGTGCCCGACCCCGACAACCCAGGGCGGTTTCTGCCCAACGGCGCCCGGGCGAAGTCCGGGCTCAATAGGAGTATCAGTGACGCTGGCTGGGGCCAGTTCGTCTCGACTCTGCGCGCCAAAGCGGAAGATGCTGGGCGCACCTGGATTGAGGTCGAACCCCGGCACACCTCGGACGGCTGCGAGAAATGTGGCTATGCGGCCGCCGACAATCGCGTCACGCAAGCGGAATTCGTGTGCCAACGCTGCGGTCATCGCGCACCGGCAGACGAACATGCCGCACGCAACATCTTACGGGCTGGACTGGCCCTTCACGCCCAAGCCGCGTGAGAAGAAGCCGGCGGCATCCAGCCGCCGGAGAAGTCACCCTCGGCTTCTAACGACGCAGGCCTTCCAGCCGCGGGCGTTTCGGCCCTCGATCGTCACCGCTGGATCGGCCGCGAAGCTCGCGCCACAGCCATGGCGCGAACATGTTCTTGGTCCACAGCCATTGTGAGTTCGCGCGCGACCTGAACGACGGCAGCGATGCCGCAGGATCGGCGTGGGCCCAATCATGGCTGCTCGCCGGCAGATTCAAGGCTTCGGCGGCCGCGGCGGCGAACAGAATGTGGCCCTTGGTGGAGCCGTGCACGCGGTCTTCGCTCCAGGAGTCCGGCTGGGTCATCGAAGCGGCGTGGTACAGGTCGACGAGCCTGAAGCCGTAGCGGTCGGCGGCCGCGGCGATTGCTTCGTTGATGCGCAGCATCCGCGACGCGATGAACCGGCCGGCCGGCAGGATCTGAGCGACGTCGGGAAACATCGTGGTCACGACCGTTGCCCCGGATCGGGCGAGCCGCTCGTGCACGATGTCCAGATCCGCGAGAGCGCGGTCGAAGAACCGTCCCGGCCGGGTCACGTCGTTCATCCCGATGCACACGGTGATCAGGTCCGGCCGCATCGACAGCGCTTGTGGCAGTTGGTCGTTGAGCACATCCCGCATCCGGCGACCACGAACGGCGAGATTGGCGTACAGCAGGCCCGGATGGCGGGAGTCAAGCATCGCGGCGAGCCGGTCGGCGAATCCGAGAACTCCGGCGGAATCGTCTCCGTCCCAAAGTCCCTCGCTCTGGCTGTCACCGATGGCGACATAGCGGGTGTAAAGGCCGTCAGCCATGATCACGGCTAGCCGCGGCCCAGCTTGGTCAGGTTGAGTGGTCGGCCCACCACGCTCAGCTGGTTGACGACGTCCTCCAGGCGCCGGCGCGGCACGTCGATCCGCCATTCGGGCAGGGTGCCCGACAGGCACAGCAGGTCGGGCGCGAAGCCGATGTCGGTCAGCTGCAGCCCGTGCGGCAGCTCCGGGATGTGCACGCGGTACGCCGGCGTGCGCTGCGGCAGGCTCCAGCGCTTTCTGCGTAGCACCAAGCCACGCGGTTTGAGGGACAGCGCCGACCCGTCCAGGCTGGCATCGACCTCGAGATGACCCAGGGTCGGGCGGCGGGCCAAACGCAGCCGGGCAACGCCGTCCGGCCCGATTTCACCGGCCAGCCGCGGCGCGGCAAGCCGGAACAGGTCGTCGAGGACCTCGGTGGGCAACTCCAGTGACAGGTCGACGGGCGCCGCCACCAGCACCGGGGGCGCGGCCGGCCGCAGCTGAACGTTGTGCAGCACGGCGGTGGCACGGTCCAATCTGTTGCCTTCCCAGCTGATATCGCGCGCCGCGAGGCGAACATCGTTGAGTTGGCCGCCGGACAGTCCGCGGCCGTCCAGCCGGGAATCGAACTCGGTGATGGTCAGCGTGATATCGCCTTCATCGAGCTTGACGGCCAGCTGGCGTCCGACGACCAGTCGGCGAAGCGTCATGAACAACGTCCGGTATGCGACCGCTGCCCCGCTGCTCACCGGTGCGACGGCCGCCATGGACCACAGCGACGCCAGCATGTCGAGGGGCCGGAACGGATCCCATCGGCGGAGCGGTCCGGAGCGCGTCATGACACTGAGCATCCTCGCATTGCCGATCCGGGCGGGTCGAGACACCTGGCACGCGCGTCGTACTGTGGGGCCGATGACGTCCGTCGTAATCGTCGGCAGCGGCTTCACCGGCTTCGAATGTGCTCGCCGTCTCGCCCGCCAGCTGCGGAAGAAGAATGCATCGGTCGACATCTCTATCATTTCGCCGGTCGACTACATGCTCTACACGCCGCTGCTGCCCGATGTCGCCGGCGGTCTGGTGGACGCCCGGTTCGTCACGATCCCGTTGGCGAACACGCTGAAAGGGGTGCGCACCGTGCGGGGCCGGGTCGATGGCGTCGACTTCGACCAGCGCACAGTGACTTTCACCGACCCCGAACACCGATCGCGCACCCTGTCCTGGGACCGTTTGGTATTGACGCCGGGTTCGGTCACGCGGCTGTTCGACATCCCCGGATTAGCGACCCACGCGCGGGGCCTGAAATCGACGGCCGAGGCGCTGTATCTCCGCGACCACGTGCTCGAGCAGCTGGAACTGGCCAACATCGACGACGACGAAGCCCGCGAGCAGGCCCGCCGGACGATCGTCGTGGTCGGCGCCTCGTACTCGGGCACCGAGCTGGTCGCGCAGCTGCGCGCGCTGGCGGACTCCGCCGCAGAGCAGATGGGGTTCGATCCGGCAGAGGTCAAGTTCGTGCTGCTGGACCTGGCCGAACAGGTGATGCCGGAGGTGGGGGAGAAGCTCGGCGACGCCGTTATGCGAGTGCTCCGCGACCGCGGCATCGACATTCGTCTTGGGACAACGCTGAAGGAAGTGCACTCCGATCATGTTGTGCTCAGCGATGATTCGCGGATCGATACACATACCGTCGCCTGGGTCACCGGCGTGACCGGCGCCCCGCTGATCGAGAAGCTGGGATTGCCGACGGAGAGCGGCCGGCTGAAGGTGGAGGCCGAGCTGCAGGTGCCGGGGCACCCCGACGTGTTCGCCGCCGGTGACGCCGCGGCGGTGCCCGACCTGACGCAACCCGGGAAGATCACGCCGCCGACCGCACAGCATGCGACCAGGCAGGGAAAGATATTGGCGCGCAACGTCGCCGCCAGCCTCGGCTACGGGAAGCCGAAGGGCTACCGGCATCGCAACATGGGATTGGTCGTTGACCTCGGGCCGCACTACGCCGTCGCCAACCCAGTCAACGTGCAGCTATCCGGCTACGTCGCGAAGTTCGTGACCCGCATATACCACCTGCACGCCATCCCGCGCCGAGCCAACCGCTGGGCGGTGTCGCTGGCGTATCTGACCGACGTGTTCTTCGACCGATCCGTCGTCTCGATCGGGCTGTCGAGCAAGGAGGACGCGCAGTTCGCCGCCAGCGAGGGCATTCCGATGCCGAAACCGGACTGACGACTGCGGTTACTCGTCGCCGGTGACGTACCACTTGCCGATGGGAGGTGCGTGGCTGCTGGTGACGAACAGGTACCGCGGTTCTTCGACTGCGAACGAGTCGTAGTCGCCGAGGCAGCAGCTTTCGCCCGTCCTGATCTGGGCGATGGTCTGCGAATTGCGGTCGAAGGTGATCGTGGCGTCGTCGCCGAGGTCGAGGCGCCAGCGGGGTTGGAAGTCCATGCGTCAGCCGACCATCGTCAGGGTGACGTGGTGCAGCGACACGGCGGTGTCGGTGGGCAGGATGTCCATGAATGTGCTGACGTCCCGAATCGCGGACCCGGTGGCGATGATGTGGTTGGGATGGTTTGGGGCGCACGGGAAGTTGTTGCACCGCAGCCAGAAGCCGGGCGGACTGAGGTACGGGTACATGCTGGGTGACTGGTCGACTCGGTACCGTCCCGGCGGAATGTATGCGGTCGCCCAGCCGTCCCTCGGCTCGGTGCCGACGCCGAAGACGCCGTTGCTGCCATAGCTCGGCGCGGCGTGAGCCGGCGGGGCCAAGAGGAGCCCCACGAGCAGGGCGCTGGCCGCGGTTGCCGCCAGCCGGTGCATGCTCGCGGACCTCACGTGCTGAGCGTATTACCAGACCCGTACGTAGTCGATGAGCATCTCCGGGGGCTGGAACATGTTGAAGGCGGGATCGCCGCCACCGGGGCCGCCGACCGCGAGGTTGAAGAGCGTATACAGCAGGTAGCCGGGAGCGTTGAACGGCCACACCCCGTCGATGGGTTCGGCGGGAACCGTGAAATACGGCGGGCCGTCCATGACGTCCCGCCAGAAGCGGAATCCGGTGTCATCCCATTGGACCCGGTACGTGTGCCATTCCGCGTCGACCGGCCACCTGTTCTCCTTCCAGGTTTTCCCGTCGGATCGCGCGTGGACCGAGGTTCCGGGCGCCCATTTGCCGTTGCCGTACCACTCGACGATGTCGACTTCGCCGTCCGGCAGCGGCCCCCTGCCGTCCGGCGTGGGCTCCCGGTTCACCAACCAGAACGCCGGCCAGCAACCGGGAACCAGGCAGTTGAGTTTCATCCGGGCTTCCCAGGTGTGCCCGATGCCGATCTTCATGGTGCTTTCGACCCGGCCGCTGAAGTACGTAGAGCCCTCCTGTGTGGCGCGCAGGACGAGATTGCCATTGCCGTCGAGGAACACGTTGCGGCGATCGTCGCGGAACAGGCCCAGGATCGGCGGGGTGACCGGCTCGTTGTAGGCGATCACCGCCCACTTCGAGTAGTCGGGTGGTGCACCGGCCGGGCCGTCGAAGTCGTCGGCGAAGAGATAGTTCACCGGAGCGGCTCCTGGCGGCATCGGCGCCGGTTCCGCCGGTGGGAGAGGCTCCGCCCCGGCCTTCGGTAGGGGGACCGCGGCTGAAAGCGCGGCGATCCCGGTCATCATCATCATGTTGCGGCGATCAATATGAGGCACAGCTGAACACCCTAAGGGTCAGAACGTCGGACACGCCAGAATTTGGCTAGGCTCATCCGCAATGCCCAAACTGAGCGCGGGTTTCTTGCTCTACCGGGTCAACAACGGCGCCGTCGAAGTGCTGATCGGGCATCCGGGCGGTCCGTTCTGGGCGAAGAAGGACGACGGCGCGTGGTCGATCCCGAAGGGCGAGTACACCGACGGCGAGGACCCGTGGGCGGCCGCCCGGCGCGAGTTCGAAGAGGAGCTGGGCAAGCCGCCGCCGGATGGCCCCCGCATTGATCTTCCGCCGTTGAAGCAGCCGAGCGGAAAGATCGTCACCGCCTTCGCCGTTCGAGGGGACCTCGACCTGGAGGGCACGGTCAGCAACACCTTCGAGCTGGAGTGGCCGAAGGGATCGGGAAAGGTCAGGGAGTACCCGGAAATCGATCGCGTGGGCTGGTTCTCGGTGGCTGAGGCGCGATCGAAGCTGCTGAAGGGCCAGCGGCCACTTCTCGATCACCTGCTGGGTGCGGTCGGAGCCGACGCACCGGGCGGGTCTCGATAGCGTTGATCGTCAACGCCCGCCCGTGGATGCGCCAACCCGACCGGGTATGCAGGTATTCGTCGTCGTAGCGCAGATGCCAGATCAGGTCGGTGACTTCGCCATCGGCAATGCTCCAGTGGTGCGCGATGCAGGTGATGCGACCCAGCGCGTAATCGGCTTCGGTGCCCGCGGCGTACACCTCGCCGACGATGGAGTGTTCGGTGCGGGCGATGCCGCCCAGCGCCGCCATCGCCGCGCGGACGCCGTCGCGGCCGCGGTTGTGGCGCACGGGCTCGAGAGATCGCGGCGGGTCGGGCAGTCGCAATTCGGCTGTGTCGGTGAACAACTCGACCACGTCATCGAACCGACGGTCATCGACCGCGGCTGCATAGAGGTGAACAAGGTCGGTCAGCGCCAACCGGTCCGCTGCGGTCAGGGTCATGGCTGCGCGACTAACCGCCGGCTTCGTTGCTGGCCCGGATGTCTTCGCGGCATTCGCGCCGGGTCTGGCCGCCGTTCTCCGTCGTCCGCGTGTTGCCAACCGGGGAGCAGTTGGCCCCGATGACCGCGACTGGTGCGGCGGCCGCCGTCGTCGTCGTCGTGATCGGACGCGGCGATTCATCGGTCGGATCCAGTCCCAGCCGCTCGAGGAGGCGGAACTCGGTCACCACCACGGTGATTGCGATGATCAGCAGTACCGCCAAGATTGCAATGATGACGATGGCGAGCCGCGACAGCAGATGCCGTGCCGGCGCCTCGTGTCTACCCGCATTGCGGGGCGGCGCCGATGTGGGCAGCGCCAGATTGGTGCGGTCGGCGTCGCGTCCCGGCTCGACCCCGACCCGGTGCCCCAGGGCGCGTGCGAAGTCTGCGCACCGGTCGAACCGATCCTTGGGATCCTTGGCCAGCGCCTTGGCGAACACCGGATCGAGCGCCGACAGTTCCGGGCGCCGGTCGGCGATGGCCGGGGGTGACGCGGTGAGGTGCTGGCTGATGACCACCGTGGGATTGGAATGCTGAAACGGCGGCGAGCCCGCCAGCAGGTGAAATGCCGTGGCGGCCAACGCGTACTGGTCTGCGCGTCCGTTCAGGTCGTCGCCCATCAGCTGTTCGGGAGCGGCGTAGAAGACCGTCCCGACCGTCATGTTCGTAGCGGTGAGGCCGCTGGCATCGTCGACCCGTCGAGCAATGCCGAAGTCGCCCAGCAGAATTCGTTGCTCGCCCACCTCGGGGTCGGTCAACATGATGTTGGCCGGCTTCACGTCGCGGTGCAGCAGATTCTGTTGGTGCGCGTAGTCAAGAGCCTCCGCGACTGCGGTGACGATCTCGAGTACTTGGCGTTTGGGCATCCCGTTCGGGTAGCGGTCACGCAGCAGCTCGGCGGCATCCGTGCCTTCCACGTAATCCATCGAGATCCAGATCTGGCCCTCGAAGTCGCCGCGGTCGTGCACGCCGACGATGTGCGGATGCCACAGCGTGGCGGCGAGGTCGGCCTCGCGGTTGAACCGCTGCCGGTACTCGCTGTCGGCGGACACGTCGGCAGGCAGCACCTTCAGCGCGTCGCGACGGGGGAGGCGTGGATGATCGGCCAGATATACCTCGCCCATACCCCCGGAGCCCAGGAGTCGCACGATGATGTAGCCAGCGAAAGTCTGGCCGTCGGCCAACGGCATGGGCGCATAGTACAGACGGCTACAGATCCAACCTCAGATGCTCCCCGCTGGCCGCCCGCGAGATGCAGACCAGCATCATCTGGTTATCCCGCTCGGGGTCGGTCAGCAGCGTGTCGCGGTGGTCGACGCTGCCGGACAGCACCCGCGTCCGGCAGGTGCCGCAGAAGCCCTGCTGGCATGAATACGGCGCGGCAACGCCGGCGCGCCGCAGGGCGGCCAGCAGAGTCTCGTCCGCGCCGACCCGCACCGTGTCGCCCGTCGACGCAATCGACACCGAGAACTCCCGGCCGTCGACGACCGGCGGCGCGGCGAACCGTTCGAAATGCAGCTCGACATCGTCGCGGCCGGCCAGGTCCGCGCGGATCCCGGTCAGCATCGGCGCCGGCCCGCACGCGTACACCGTTGTGCCGTCCGGGCAGTCACCGAGCAGTTCCGCCGCCGACGGCACGCCGCTGACATCGTCGGTGCGGATCTCGACGCGATCGCCGAAGCGCGTGACTTCGTCGATGAAGGGCAGGCTGTCGCGGCTTCGACCGGCGTACACCATCGACCAGTCGACACCGAGGCGTTCCGCGAGACCGAGCATCGGAAGGATGGGCGTGATGCCGATGCCGCCGGCGATGAACCGGAATCGCTGGGCCGGAGACCCGTAGCCGGGGACGGTCAACGGGAACGCGTTGCGCGGGCCGTGCGTCGTCACCGCCGCGCCGATCGGCAACCCGTCGTGAGCCTCGATGGATCCGCCGCCGCCATCGACGATCCGGCGCACGGCGATCCGATAGGTGTCGGCGCGCTCGGGGTCCCCGCACAGCGAGTACTGCCGCAACCGGCCACTGGGCAGGTGGATGTCGAGGTGGGCGCCGGGGTGCCAGCGCGGCAGCGGTCGGCCGTCGGCAGCGGCGAGCGTCAGCGCCACCACGTCCTGATCGTGCGCGACCACCTGCCGGTCCACCACGGTCAACGCAATGGTGCGGTCGGGTTCCCGGGGTGGCTTCATCTTCCTGATGGCACCCGAGATCGCCCACAGCCCTGTGATGGCGGTGTCGGCCATGCCCAGCGCGAGATCATGGCGCAGACGGCCGTAAATACTGGGCGGCGTCTGGCGGTAGCGGTCGAGCAATCCCATCAAATGTGGGCCGCGCGAGCCGCGGGCGAGCTGGCCAGGTAAGCGACCGCTTGCGCCGTCGAACCCATTTCCTCCGGCGAGAATCCGGGCCGGAAGTACATCGCCGTATTGGAACCGAACAGCTTGCGGTACTTGGGCAGCAGGCCGAGCTTCGAGTCCCGCATCCGCAGCCCATTGAATCGCCACCAACCGATGTCGGTGGTGGGGTCGGCCTTGACCAGGAACCACGCCGTGCGCTGGAAGAACACGAAGATCGCCAGCACCGCCATCGTCATGGCGCGGATCCGGTCGAGGTAGCTGTCGTGAAAGTAGACCGCGACGTCATGGGCGACCATGCGGTGTTCGACTTCCTCGCTGCCGTGCCAGCGGAACAGGTCGACCAACGTCGGGTCGGCGTTGTGGTCGTCCCACGCGCAGTTCAGGGCGAAGTCACCCATCACCGCGGTGTAGTGCTCGATGGCGGCGATGAGCCACAGCCGGTCGCAGAGATGGTTGAGCCGGCGCTTCGGGTCGGTGGACGTGGTCGGCGCGAGCATCTTGGAGAAGACGTACTCGATCTGGTCGAGCATCGGCTTTGGATCAATGCCGTTGACGACCATGTAGTCGTGCAGCATCTGCTCGTGGACGTCGGCGTGGGTGGCTTCCTGGCCGATGAAGCCGCGCATGTCGTCGGCCAGCTGGGGATCCTTCACCAACGGCAGGGCCTCGTTGAACGTGTCGACGAACCAGCGCTCGGCGGCGGGCAAGACGACATTGAGCAGGCTGATGACATTGGAGGCGACCGGATGGCCCGGGATCCAGTGCAAACCGATGTCGGAGGCGTCGAAGTGCACCTTGCGGGCCTGGATCTGAACCGGCCCCGGATCGACTTCGTGCTCGAAACGGCGTGGTCGCAACATTGCAGCTCCTCCCCGGAGTGTGCAGGGGTGAGTCTACGGCCATTAGCTGGGAACGCAGGTTTCAGATGGCTGGGCTCTGTCAATATGACCGGCATGGCGGGCTTGGGTGATGTTCTGAATTGGGTCCGGGAGCAGGTCGTGTCGCGGGTGCCGAGGGCCGATCTCGATCAGCGCGACCCGGACTACATCCGCGACCAATTGCCCGGCACCTGGCTGGTGGCGTCGTTGTACTTCCGCGCCGACGTGCGCGGCCTCGACCGCATTCCGGCCGACGGGCCGGTGCTGCTGGTCGGCAACCACAGCGGCGGCAACGTCCCGCCGGACACCTTCGTCTTCACGCTGGCGTTCTGCTCCTATTTCGGCGTCGAGCGGCCGTTCTACCAGTTGGCACACAATCTCGTCGTCTCGGCGCCGCCGCTGGGCTGGCTGCGCAAGTTCGGCACCGTCGCGGCCAATCACGAAAATGCCCGGCTGGCACTCGAATCCGGGGGGGCGCTGCTGGTGTACCCGGGCGGCGACTACGAGGTGTTCCGGCCGTCGTGGGAGCGCAACATCGTCGACTTCGGCGGACGCAAGGGCTATGTGCGGCTGGCCCGGGAGGCCGGGGTGCCGATCGTCCCGGTGGCCAGCGTCGGTGGCCAGGAGACCGCCCTGTTCCTGGATCGCGGGCAGTGGCTGGCCAAACTGCTCGGGGTCGACAAGCTGCTGCGGCTGAAGAGCGTGCCGATCTCGCTGGCGCTGCCGTGGGGGCTGAACATCAGCGACCTGGCCGGCCACATCCCGCTGCCGGCCAAGATCACGATCGAGGTGCAGGAGCCGATCGAGGTCGATGGTGACGATCAGGCCGTGCACGACAAGGTGGAGGGCAGTCTGCAGGCCGGTGTGGACCGGCTGGCCGCCGAACGTCGATTCCCGGTGATCGGCTGATGAGCGCTTGCGCGAAGAAGCGACGGCACTGATGCGGGTCGAGCGGCGTTTGGTGATCGACGCGGATCGCGACACCGTGTGGAAATTCGTCAGCAATCCGGACTGCTACCCGGAGTTCGTGACGAGCCTGGAACGCTGGGAGACCATAACCGCGGGCCCGGCCGCTGTCGGCTCCCGCTACACCGTGCACTGGAAGATCGGCTCGGTGCCGATAGGCGGTGTCATAGAGGTGGTGGAGTTCGACGAAGGCCGCGAACTGGCCTGGATCGGCATCACCGGGGTGTCGCAACGCGGTCGGTTCCGGTTGCGCGACGCCGGCGACGGCCGTACCAGGGTGACATTCCGGTTGGCCTACGAGTCCGCGGGAAGTCTGCTCGGGTTTATCGCCGACCGGGTGGCCGCCCGCGAGGTCGGGCGGAACATGACGGCGACGCTGAAGAACTTGCGAAGTCTGGCCGAGCGGTAGGCCTCAGGCCGGCGGCGGCGGTGTGCCTGCGCCGGGGGCGCCCTGAATCGGTACCACCGGGGTTGGGGTCACCGTGGTGACGCCGTTCGAGCCGACGGTCGGGCCGCCCGAAGGGCCCGATTCCGCGATCTGGTCGGCCGCTTCCTGGGTGCAATCCAGCATCAACACCATCTTGGGAGCCATCTGCCCGCTGGCATCCGTGCTTTCGATGACTTTTTGGCTGTCCACCAGGCATTGCGATTGCGGCAGGTCGCTGCCGAATGAGCCACCGAAACTCGCCTTGTAACCCATGTTCTTCAGAATCGTGACGGCCTTGGTGTATTGCTCACCGACCACGTTGTAGGAGCTCACGTCGTCCGGATCTGAGGTGGCCACGGCGGCAGTGACCAGGGCAAACGAGGTCGTGGCGACCGCGCCTGCTCCGAGCGCAACGAGCTTTTTCACGGACCTCTCCTCGGTTCGGTGCGGTGCGAACATATCGCAGATGTGATCAATGTGAAACCGGTGACGATTGAACCTCGGACCGCATGGTCTCGGCGAGACGGTTCGCTCGCGGGTCGGTGAACACGTCCTCGAGCAGCAGGCGGCGGCCGTCGGGGCCGCTCAGCGGAATCCGCCAGTTCGGGTATTCGTCGGTGGTGCCGGGTTGATTCTGGGTGCGCAGGTCGCCGACGGCATCGGCCAGCGACAGTCCGAGCAGCCGCGACGGGGTGCGGCCGAGGTAGGTGTACAGCGCGAGGACGATCTGTTCGACATCCGGGTCGTCGCCCAGCAGGCCGACCCGCCGCAACTCCGCCAGCCAGGCCGCCTGCTCGGCACGATCGGCGGCCAGTTCCTCCTCGACCGGCCGGGTCAGCAGGCCCAGCCGCTCACGCAGCCGCACGTGTGCACCGGCCAGGTAGCCGGCGGTCGGCGGCAGGTCATGGGTGGTGACCGAGGACAGGCAGTACTTGCGCCACCGGGGTGCCTTGAGCGGGCCACCGGCACCGTCGCGGTCCAGCTCGAACCACAGAATCGACGTGCCGAGCACCCCGCGCTCGGCCAAATAGTCCCGCACCCACGGCTCCACCGTGCCCAGATCCTCGCCGACCACGACCGCCTCGGCGCGGTGGGCCTCCAGCGCGACGATGCCGATCATCGCCTCGTGGTCGTAGCGCACATAGGTGCCCGCGGTCGGCGGCGCGCCCTTGGGGATCCACCAGAGCCGGAACAGCCCCATGATGTGATCGATCCGGACGCCGCCGGCGTGCCGCAGCACCGCATTGACCAGGGCCCGGAACGGCTCGTAGGCCCGCTCGACGAGCTGGTCGGGTCGCCACGGCGGCTGCGACCAGTCCTGCCCGAGCTGGTTGAACTCGTCGGGTGGCGCGCCCGCGGTGACGCCCGGCGCGAGCACGTCCTGCAGCGCCCACGCATCGGCCCCGTTCGGGTCCACCCCGACGGCCAGGTCAGCCATGATGCCGAGCTGCATGCCGGCCCGGACCGCGGCGGACTGCGCCGCGGCGAGCTGGTCGTCGAGCTGCCATTGCAGCCAGCGGTGAAAGTCGACGGTGGCGGCGTGCTCGGCGGCGAAGTCCGCGACGGCGGGATTCGCCGGGTGTGCGAACTCCTCGGGCCACTGGTGCCAATCGGCCCCGTACTCCTCGGCAAGCGCACACCAGACGGCGAAGTCGTCGAGGCTTGGTCCCTGCTGGGCACGGTATGCGGCGTATGCCAGCTCGCGCCCGGCGGAGTGCTCGACCCGGTGAACGTTGTCCAGGGCGGCACGCTTGGCCGTCCACGCCGCGTCCCGGTCGATCTCGTCGACGCGGTCGGCATGGATCTGCGCCTCGGCCCGCGCCCGCCGGATGCGGCCCCGGTGGCGGACATAGGCGAACTCGGGTATCGCCTCGACGCGCAGATAGAGCGGATTGACGAAGCGCCGCGAGGTGGGCAGATACGGCGAGGGCTCCATCGGGGCGGTCGGGGCGGCCGCGTGCAGCGGGTTGACCAGAATGTATCCCGCCCCGTGTTGCGCGCCGGACCACACTGCGAGGTCGGCCAGATCGGTCAAGTCTCCTATGCCCCAGGATCTTTGCGACCGCACACTGTAGAGCTGGGTGGCCAGGCCCCAGGCCCGGCGCGCGCCCAGCCGCGGCGGCAGGTCCAGGGATGCGGGGGAGACGATGAGCAGCGTGCTGGTGTCGGACGAGCCGACCTGTAGATGCAATCGGTGGTAGCCCAGCGGCAGGTCGTCGGGCAGCTCGAAGCTGGCCTCACCGACCAAGCGGCCGTCGAGATCGTATGGCGGAGTGTTGTTTTCCAATTGCCGAAGACCGGTGTGGACGCTGCCGTCTTCTAGCCGGATCCACAGACCCACCGGGTCGCCGTGGGTGACGTGCACCCAGAACGACGACTCGGTGCCGGCCCGCGCCACGATCGCCGGCGGCAACGAGCGTGACCAGTGATCCCGGTCGTGCGCGACGAGCGCCGCCGCCCGCTCGTCCTCGGTGGCGGCGGGCACGCCGAGCGCGGCCAGCACGGCGACCAACGTCGTCTCGGGCACGTCGACATGGCGGCCGGTCCAGTCTTGGTATCCGGTGGCGACGCCGTAGCGCCGCGCCAGCTCGGCGAGCGAGGGGGACATCAACCGACGTCGCGCATCAGCAGGTCGTCCCAGCTGTCCCGGCGAACCACCAAGCATGCCTTGCCGTTTCGTGCGAACACCACTGGAACCCGACGGGCGCCGTTGTACTGGTTGGACATCGTGTAGCAGTACGCGCCGGTGACCGGCACCGCCAGCAGGTCACCGACCGCAGGCTCGCGCAGCGCGACGCCGTCGACAAGCTGGTCCCCGGATTCGCAGTGCCGCCCGACCACACTGACCATCTCGCCGCCGCCGACCCGGTCGACCATCGTCGCCTCGAACCGCTGGCCGGTGAGCGACACCTCGAGGTTGTCGCCCATGCCGCCGTCCACCGCGACGTGGGTGATCACCCCGCGTTTGATCGTGGTGACGCGGTACGCCGTGCACGCGCTGGCGGCGACCATGCTGCGGCCGGGCTCGATGATGATCCGGCTGCCGTCCGGCAGCAGCTCGCGGGCCTGCGTCACCATCGCCTCGGCGTATGCGTCGACGCTGGGCGGGTGCTCGTCGTAGGTGTAGCGCACGCCGAGGCCGCCGCCGAGGTCGTAGACCTCGAACGTGCCCAGCTTGGCGATCGGTTCGACGGCGGCGGCCAGCTGCTCGACGTTGAGCAGCTGCGACCCGACATGGGTGTGCACGCCGTCGAGTTGCAGCTTTGGACTGCGCTCGATCCGCGCAATCGCCTGCCGCGCGTCGTCGGGCAGCAGCCCGAACTTCGAGCCGGCGTGCCCGGTCGCCTGTGAGGCGTGGGTGGCCGCCTCGACGCCGGGGATGACGCGGACCAGGCAGGGTTGCCGGTGCCCGCGCGGCACAATGCGCTCCAGCCGGTCGATGTCGTCGAAGTTGTCGACGACGACCAGGCCGACTCCGTTGGCGAGGGCGAGCACGAGCTCCTCGTCGGTCTTGGCGTTGCCGTGCAGGACCAGCCGGGCCGGCTCCGCGCCCGCCTTGAGCGCGGTGAGGATCTCACCGCCGCCGGCCACATCCAGGTGCAGACCCTCTTCGACCATCACCCGCTGAACCGCGGTGCACGGGAAAGACTTTGACGCGAAGGCGAGATCGCTGCGGGGCCATCGGCTGCGGAATGCGCCGAGATACTCCCGGGCACGGTCCCGCAGCGCGTCCTCGGCGACGACGATCGCCGGTGTGCCGAATTCCGCGGCCACATCGTCGAGCCGGCACCCCCCGACCATCAGGGTGCCGTTCCCGTCCAGCGTCGACCCGGGCGGGAACAGTCCGAGCAGTTCGTCGGTCGTCGCCTCGGCGTGCATCGACATTGCCTCAGCCTGCCACCGGGCGGCACACCGCGTCGTCGGTATCGTGCCGCTCATGGCGCTCGGGCGGCTCGACCACGTCGGCGCCGCGGGACGAAACCGGCGGGCCAGGATCGCGGTCGCGGCGCTGTTTCTGTCGAACGGCGCGATCTTCGCCAACCTGCTGCCCCGCTATCCCGAGATCAAGGCCGACCTGCAGCTGTCGAACGCGGTCTACGGGGTGGCGATCGCCGCCTTCTCCGGCGGCGCGCTGGTCGCCGGATTGGCGGCCGCAGCGCTGATTCGGCGCTTCCGGTCGTCGCGAGTCGCGGTGGTCGGCTCCATCGGCATCGCGGTGTTCATGTTCGTTGCGGCGTTCGCGCCGTCGGCGGTTGCGCTGGGCGCCGCACTATTCATTGCCGGCGCATCCGATGCCGTCACCGACGTCGCACAGAACGCACAAGGCCTGCGGGTGCAGCGAAACTATTTGCGCTCGATCATCAATTCGTTCCACGCGGTGTGGTCGGTCGGCGCCATCCTCGGCGGCGCGATGGGCGCGGCGGCCATCGCGCTGCATGTCCCGCGCACAACGCATCTGGCGACCTCCGCGGTGTTGTTCAGCGTCGTCGTGCTCGTCGCGTATCCATTTCTGCTCCGCAGTCCCGACCACGACGATCACCCGTCGGCGCGCGCGCCGGGCGGCCTTCGCTCCGGATTCGGTGTCTACTCGACGCTGGTGGCGCTGGTGCTGATCGCGATCGCAGGTGCCATGGTCGAGGATGCCGGAAGCTCCTGGGCCACACTGTATTTGCACGAAAGTCTCGGGGCGCCGGCCGCGATCGCGGTGTCCGGTTATATCGCGATGGTCGTCTTCCAGTTCATCGGGCGGCTGATCGGCGACCGGCTGGTGGACCGGTTCGGCGAGCGGGCGGTGGCGCGCACCGGTGGGCTCATCGCGGCGGCGGGGATGGGGGCCGCGCTCGCTTTTCCCGGGGTACCGGGCACGATCGCCGGTTTCGCCGCCGCCGGATTCGGGGTGGCAACCCTGGTCCCCGCCGCCATGCACGGCGCCGATCAGCTGCCGGGACTGCGGCCGGGCACCGGTCTGACGGCGGTGGCGTGGTTGATGCGTGTCGGGTTCGTGTCCTCGCCGCCGGTGATCGGGGTGATCGCCGACGCGACGAGCCTGCGGGTCGGACTCCTCGTCGTGCCGGTCGCGGGTGTGGCGGTGATGCTGCTAGCGCGGGCGCTCAGCCCGCGGCGCCGGTCATCTCGATAGTCAGCACACCGGCCACCACGAGGGCGATCCCGACGCCCATCAGCCAGGTCAGCGGCTCTTGGAACAGGAACCTTGCCATGATCGCAACCAGCGCCACGCCGCACGCGGTCCACACGCCATACGCGATGCCCACCGGCATGCCCAGTGACAGCGACGTCCACAGCAAGTAGAACGACGCCAGGTAGCCGGCCACCATTGGTGCGATCCATCCCCGCTTGCGGAAGCCCTCGGACGCGCGCAGCGACATGGTCCCGAACACCTCGAAACCGATGGCGCCGGCCAGCGTGAGCCACATCACGGCGTGGCCTTCTCGCCCTGGTGCGATCCCAACTCGATGAGCAGCACTCCCGCGATGATCAACCCGATGCCCGCGGCGATCGGCCAGGTGAACGGGTCACCGAACATCACCGCGGCCAGCACCGCCGTACCCGCGGTGCCCAGCGCGCCCCAGACCCCATAGGCGACACCGATCGGCATACCGGCGCGAAGCACCATGGTCAGCAGCGCGAATGAACCGAGATAGCCGGCGATGACGACGGCCAGCCATGCCGAATGGTCTTGGGAGGCCCGCAAAGACAGCGTGGCCGCAACCTCGACGACGATGGCCGCGCCCAGCAGGACCCACGTGCGCACGGCTATCAAGCTAGCCGACGACGCGCTCCACCATCGGGGTGAGCACCTGGTGTGCGAACCGCCGCAGCTCGATGTCGTCACCGAAATCGGGATCGCCGGGCGGCATCGAGATGTAGGTGAAGAACAGCCGCGCGAACACGTCGGCGACCCAGCGCACCGGTTGCGACGGCGCGCCGGGTGCCTCGCCGTGAATGTAATTGGCGATGAACGCCGACCCCATATTCAGCAGCTCGACGGACTCGGCGATCGGCGCGGGCTGAAGAGATGAAGCCTGTCCGGCCCGCCTCAGCATCGGATGTTCGCGGGCGAACGACACCGCGGCGATAAACGCCTCGGCCACACCCTCATTCGGATCCTCGACGCTGTCGATGGCGTCGGCGACCGCGGCCAGAAAACGCTGGGTCTCACGACGCACCAGTGCCTCCACCAGGTCGTCGCGGCGAGGGTAACGGCGGTAGGCCGTCATCCGCGACACGCCCGCCCGCCGAACGACTTCTTCGACCGTGATGCGTTGCAGCCCAACGGCTGCCGCTTCGGCCACCGCGGCGTCCAGGATGCGCTGGCTGGTCCGGTCTGCGGCCTCGTCGACCCGGCCGGCCCGGCCCGCGCCGCCGACCACCTCGATGAGCTGTGCGTCGATCACAGCGCGGCGACCTCGGGCCGCACGACTCCGGCCGCCCGATCCCGGGCCAGCTGCAGATAGCGCGGCGTGCCGAACGCCCAGCGCAGCCGTTGGGCATCGAAACGCAGCATCGGGCCCATCAATGCGCGCGTCACCGCTGGTGGCCGGTCGAAGCCGATGAGTTCCTGTGCCCATTGCGGCGCCCGGCTCATGCCTGCGTATATCGCGAACCGGTGCAGCTGGCGATCGAGCCGCTCGGGCAGGTCCGGGAAGAACGCTGACGTCATCAGGAAATCGATGAACTCCCGCGTCTGGGCGTTGACGCACAGCCGGGGCCGCATGGTCTCGACGTAGTCGCCGAGCTCGGCGGCGGTGGTCGGCACCCAGTCCGCGCCGCCCATTCGGCCAATCACCGCCTGTTCGGTGAGATAGCGGTCCTTTTCATTTTGGGACAGTGGCCGTTTGGTTTCTTCAAACACCCGCAGGATCATCCACGGGATGCAGGTGTGCACCCAGGCGATCAGTTCCGGATCCAGTGCGCGGTATTCCACGCCGTCCGGACGGGTGCCGTTGACGAACGAATGGATGTGCTTGACGCGTTCGATCACCGCGGTGGCGGCTTCGGCGTTGCCGAATGTCGTGGCCAGCACGTAGCCGAGGGTGGCCCGGGCGCGCTGGAATGGATCCTCCCGATAGTTCGACATGTCCTGGACTCCCGCGACGACGGACGGGTGCAGGATCTCCAGCACGATCGCGGGCAGCCCGGCCTGAGACACCGAGGCCAGGTCGGCGTTGATCTCCCACGACATGCTGCCCGGACCGATCAATCCCGGATCGCCCGGCGGGCCGCCGTAGACATCCGGATCGTCGTGCCGGCCGGCGCCCTTCTCGAAATCGGCGATTATCCGGTGACGCAGGGTTTTCATGGCGGCAATCCTCGTTGGTAGAGATGTTACATTTAATACACCATCTATACCACACGCTCTTCACAGCGCCGCGTCTGCCGGTCCAAGTTGCTACCCGCCGATACCATCGATGCCCATGGCAGGCGGTAACCCCGTCGTCGAGACGGTCCACGGCCCGGTTCGGGGCGTCGACGACGGGCTGGTCCAGGCGTGGAAGGGTGTTCGGTACGCCGCCGCGCCGACCGGCAACCGGCGGTGGCGCGCGCCGGAACCCCCCGAGCCGTGGAGGCAGGTCGCCGACGCAACGGAGTTTGCGCCGGTCTGTCCGCAGCCGGTAGAGCCGTCGATCCCCATCGACCTGGGCGCACCCCAGGGCGAGGACTGCCTCGCGCTGAATATTTGGGCGTCGTCGGATACCGCCGCCGGCAACGGGAAACCGGTCATGGTGTGGTTGCACGGCGGCGCCTACATCCTTGGTTCGGCGAATCAGCCGCTCTATGACGGCCGGGTATTGGCCGGCAGCGGCGATGTGGTGGTGGTGACCGTCACCTACCGGCTCGGCGCGCTCGGATTTCTCGACCTGTCCTCGTTCAGCAGCGGCCGCCGCCGTTTCGATTCCAATCCGGCACTGCGCGACGTGCTGGCCGCGCTGCGCTGGGTGCGCGACAACATCGCAGCATTCGGCGGCGATCCCAACCGGGTCACGCTGTTCGGCGAATCGGCCGGCGCGGGAATCATCACCAGCCTGCTGACCAGCCCGGCCGCCGACGGTCTGTTCGCCGCTGCGATCGCCCAGAGCGCACCAGCCACCTCGGTCTACGACGGCATCCGCGGCCGCCGCATCGCGGAGCAGATCCTTCGTCGGCTCGGTATCGACGACTCCGAGATCGACCGATTGCCCGATGTGCCGGTGGATGCGATCGTCGCGGTCTCCAGGGAGCTCTTCTACGAGGTACCGGTCCGCAGTCCGGGCACCCTGGCGTTCGCCCCGATCGTCGACGGCGACATTGTTCCCGATTACCCCGTCAAGATGGCACGCGAAGGCCGATCGCACCCGGTTCCGCTGATCATCGGCACCAACAAGCACGAGGCGGCGCTGTTCAAGTGGATGAAGTCGCCGCTGATGCCGATAGCTCCAGAGGAGATCAAGAGGATGTTCGCCGCGCTCGCCGCGGAACAGCCGGGCGTGCTTCTTCCGACCGAGGACCAGATCGGAGCGGCCTACCCCGGGCTGCGGGGAAAGGCCCGCGGGATGGGCATTGCCCGTGATGCCGGTTTCCGGATGCCCTCGGTGTGGCTGGCCGAAGGTCACAGCACCGTCGCGCCGGTATACCTGTACCGCTTCGACTTCGCCACCCCAATGCTGCGGCTGCTGCGCATCGCAGCGGCCCACGCCACCGAATTGCCTTACGTCTGGGGCAATTTGGTCGCGGGTCCCAAGGACCCAACCTTCAGACTCGGCGGGTTGAAGACCGGCGCCCTGGTGTCCGCACGGATGCGGGCCCGATGGTTGAACTTCGCGACCCAGGCAAAGCCCGTTGGCCTTCCCGGCCAACCGGAGTGGCTGCCGTATCAGGAGACCGACCGCGAGTGCCTGCTCATCGACAGGCAGGACAGGATCGTGCACGACATCGATCTGCACATCCGTGCCGCGTGGGGCAGCCAGGTGCTCAATTTCCGATAGGCCGGGGCATCGTTAAACTTGCCGCGGAGGTGTCGCTGTGGACGGGATTCGTGCGTTCTTGGACGTGCTGCCGCCGCAGATGCGCGACCCGGTGTTGTTCGCGATCCCGTTCTTCTTGTTGCTGCTGATCGTCGAATGGACCGCGGCGCGCAAGCTCGAACAAGTCGAAGGTCAGCACCGCCCGCCGTCGGGCGGCTACCGCACCCCCGACTCGTGGGCCAGCATCTCGATGGGGTTGGTCTCCATTGCCACCATGGGCGCGTGGAAGTTCCTGGCCCTGCTCGGCTACGCCGCCATCTACGCCTACCTCGCGCCCTGGCATCTGTCGTCCACCCGGTGGTACACCTGGGTGATCGCCATTGTCGGCGTCGACGTGCTGTTCTACACCTATCACCGGATCGCGCACCGGGTGCGGCTGATCTGGGCCACTCACCAGGCGCACCACTCCAGCCAGTACTTCAACTTCGCGACCGCGCTGCGGCAGAAGTGGAACAACAGTGGTGAGATCCTGATCTGGATTCCGTTGCCGTTGCTCGGCGTTCCACCGTGGATGGTGTTCGCCAGCTTCTCGATCAACCTGATCTACCAGTTCTGGGTGCACACCGAGCGCATCGACAAACTCTGGGCGCCTTTCGAATTCGTCTTCAACACCCCGTCTCACCATCGCGTGCACCACGGCATGGACCAGGAGTACCTGGACAAGAACTACGCGGGCATTTTCATTCTGTGGGACCGCATGTTCGGCACCTTCCAGCCGGAGATGTTCCGTCCGCACTACGGGCTCACCAAGCCGGTCAACACCTACAACATCTGGAAGCTGCAGGCCCGCGAATATGTCGCGATCGCCCGGGACGTCCGCAGGGCCACCCGCTGGCGCGACCGGCTCGGCTACATCTTCGGTCCGCCCGGCTGGGAGCCGCGGCAGTCCGTGCAGCCCGACATTCCCGCGCCGATCGCCGTTTCCAAATAGCGCTATTTCGACGTGGCGCATTCGGCAGTATTGAGCGCATGGATGTAACTGAGGTAAAGCTGCCCGGCGTCGGTCTGCGTTACGAGTTCGACCTTGCACAGGGCGACCGGATCGGCGTCGTCGCACGCCGGAGCGGCGACTTCGAGATCGTGCTATACAGGCGCGACGATCCGGACCAGGCGCGGCCGGTCTTCCGGCTCATCGAGGACGAGGCCGAGGCGCTGGCCCAGATCTTCGGTGCCCCACGAATCGCGGAGGCTTTCGCCGATCTCACCCGCGAGGTGCCCGGCCTTCGGGCCGGCCGGTTGGAGATACGAGCCGGCAGCCCGTATGCGGACCGACCGCTCGGCGACACCAAGGCCCGCACCCGTACCGGCGCCTCCATCGTCGCAGTCGTCCGGGACGAGGAAGTCCTCGCCTCACCCGGGCCCGAAGAGATCCTGCGTGCCGGCGACCTGTTGGTGGTGATCGGCACCGATGACGGCATCGCCGGAGTCGAGAACATCGTCGATAAGGGCTGAGTTATGCAGGTCTCGGTGGCGCTGTTGCTCGAGCTCGGCGTCATCCTCACGGTTCTCACGGTGCTGGGTACCATCGCGCGCCGATTCGCGCTATCGCCGGTCCCGCTCTACCTGCTGGCCGGGCTCGCGCTCGGCGAAGGCGGCATCGCGCCGGTCCCTGCCGTCGGTGAGTTCGTCGAGGCGGGCGCGTCCATCGGGGTGGTGCTGCTGCTCCTCACCCTGGGTCTGGAGTTCTCCATCTCGGAGTTCACCAGTAGCCTGCGCCGACACCTGCCCTCGGCGTGGGTAGACGTTGCGCTCAACGCAATCCCCGGCGCGCTGGCCGGTTGGCTGCTCGGCCTCAACGGGATAGGCATCCTCGCTCTGGCCGGGGTCACCTACATCTCGTCGTCCGGGATCATCGCTCGCCTGCTCAACGACCTTGGCCGCCTCGGTAACCGGGAAACCCCGCCCGTGCTCTCGATTCTCGTGCTGGAGGACTTCGCGATGGCGGCCTATCTGCCGCTGCTCACCGTCCTTGCGGCCGGCGGAACTCTGCTGAATGCCTTGGTGGGCATGGGCATTGCGGTCGCGGCGCTGAGTGCCGCTTTCGTCACGTCCTACCGCTGGGGTCACCACCTCGGGCGGCTGTTGGCACATCCCGACGACGAGCAGCTGCTGCTGAGAATTCTCGGGCTGACCCTGATAGTTGCCGCGTTGGCCGAGTTCGTCCATGCCTCGGCGGCCGTCGGCGCGTTCCTCGTCGGGCTGACCCTGACCGGTCAAACCGCGGACCGCGCCCGGCAGGTGCTCACCCCGCTGCGGGACCTGTTCGCGGCGGTCTTCTTCCTCGCGATCGGGCTGTCGGTGGACCCCGGCGATCTGGTGCCGATGTTGCCCGCGGCGCTGGTGCTGGCCGCCGTCACCGCCGGAACGAAGGTGCTGACCGGTCAGTTCGCAGCGCGCCGCGAGGGAGTTGCCCGGCCCGGCCAGTTGCGCGCCGGCATGGCGCTGATCGCACGTGGGGAATTCTCGCTCGTCATCATCGGCCTGGTCGGCGCGTCGAGCACCGCGGTCGGCGCGGTGGCGACGCCCTATGTGTTCATCCTGGCCATCGTGGGCCCGGTGCTGGCCCGCTTCACCGGCGGCGGAGTGCGGTCGACGGGACGAGCTGCTCCACCGCCCGGGTAGTGCCCGCGGATCAGCGAATCGTTCTTGTCGACGCCGAGCGGGTGGGTTGGGCGGCGTCCGGCGGCAACGGCGGTTTCGTCGACGCCAGCCTCACATGCCCTTTCCGCCTGAGCCGTTGGTCAGCATCGGAATCCAGGCCACCAGGTGGTCGCTCGACCGCGCCGACCATGCGGCGGGACGGCGCAACCTGTTGCCGCGGACGCTGGACGCGCTCGGTCTCGGCTTCGATTCCTGAACACGCCGCCCGTCGTTTACCGGACGTTTCAATTGGGCCGATCCGAACCGCCCACATGCAAATCCAAGATCAGTAAGCTCACCCGCGTCGGGGCGACAGGACGTCGCCGTGAGAAAGGGGCAACGACGTGACAGACAGACTCGCCAAAGGCGAGAAGCTTGAGCGCGGTCAATCGCTGACGTCGAGGAACGGGGCATACACGCTGACCCTGCAGGACGACGGCAACCTGGTGCTTGCCGCTGGCGCTGAAGCGGTGTGGGCGACCGACACGAACGGGCAAGACGTGGTGCGTGCCGAGGTGCAGAAAGACGGCAACTTCGTGCTGTACACGCCCGATAAGCCGGTGTGGCACACCGACACCGAGGGCGCAAAGGATGTTCGGCTGTTGCTGCAGGACGACCGCAACCTGGTGCTCTACGGTTTCGACGGACCGGCATGGGCGTCGAACACACAGACTGATGAACCTAGGGCGGCGCCACCCGCGGCGGAAGCCGAGGCGCCCGAAGTGGTGCCGGCCGCGGCCGAGGAACCGGCACCGGCCCCCGAAGCCGCGCCTCCGCCTCCGCCGCCACCGCCGCCACCGCCGGCTCCGCGCACCTACACCGTTGTCTCCGGTGACACGCTGTGGGCCATCTCCGAACGCTTCTACGGCGACGGCAGCAAGTATCAGCGCATTGCTGATGCCAGTGGTATCTCCAACCCCGACCTGATCCATCCGGGCCAGGTGCTGACGATTCCGTAGCAGGAGCGGTCAAGCTGTCGGCAACCTCGCCGGTAGGCTGAACGTCACTGGCCCCACGGATCGGAGACGACAAGTGCACCGACGATGGTTGTCCGTGCTGGCCGCTGCGGCCGCGCCGATCGTTGCGCTGGTCGTCCCTGCGGGCCCCGCACCCGCCAATCCCGGCGTGCTGGTCTACCCGGGCATGGAGATTCGCCAGGACACCAACGTGTGCACCCTGGGTTTCGTCGACCCCGCGGCGCGCATCGCATTCACCGCCGGCCATTGCCGGGGCAGCGGGCGGGTTGCCGACAAGGACGGCAACGTCATCGGCACGCAGGCGACGTTCCGCGACAACACCCCCGACGGCGCCACCATCGCCACCGACCACATGATCTCGGACTGGGAGGCGATCGGGCTTGCCCCCGATGTTGCGGTGAACAACATCCTGCCCGGCGGGCGGACATTGGTGTCGGATCCGAGCATCGTGCCCCAGCCGGGTCGGCCGGTCTGCCACTTCGGCATGATCACCGGGGAGAGTTGCGGCACCATCGAAGCGGTCAACAACGGCTGGTTCACGATGGCCAACGGGATCGTCAGCCAGAAGGGTGACTCCGGCGGACCGGTCTATGTGGTCACCAACGACGGCCGAGCGGTGATCATCGGGATGTTCAACAGCACCTGGGGCAACTATCCGGCGGCGGTGTCCTGGCAGACCGCCAGCGAGCAAGCGCGCGCGGACGTCGTCCAGTCGGCGGGTGCGCCGCCGCCGCCCGGCTGACGGCTACCTGCGCTCGACGCGGGCACTCACCGAGTTCTGCATCAGGGCTGTGAGTCGAGCGAGATCACGACTCTCCTGCAGATTTCGCGGCGCGATCGGCGCCACCTGGGAGTACGGCGGCGCGGGCGTCGGCCGATCGGTGCCTCAAGGCGTACCTCGGCGAGGCATAGAAACTAGAACACGTTCTAGCTTCCTGGGCCCGCCGGAGATATTCTCAAGGCGATGCACGCCCAGACACCTGTCCAGATTGCGTGGGTGACACGCGACCTCATCGAGATCGCACACATCCCGTCCGATATCCGGGCCTTCTTCGACTACATCAAGCAGGAGCAGCAGTGAGCACCGACGAGCGCTCGGGCGAGGAGAAATTATGAAGCAGATCCCGGCAACCGTCGATGCCGCCGACGCGACGAGCTGGTCCGACGAGGTCGACGTCGTGGTGATCGGCTTCGGCATCGCCGGCGGGTGCGCGGCGGTTAGCGCCGCGGCCGCCGGGGCCCGGGTGCTGGTGCTGGAACGCGCGGCCGCCGCGGGTGGCACCAGTGCGATGGCAGGCGGCCACTTCTATCTCGGCGGCGGGACCGCGGTGCAGCAGGCGACCGGCTTCGACGACAGTCCCGAAGCGATGTACAAGTACCTCGTAGCAGTCTCGCCCGATCCGGAGCACGACAAGATCCGCGCCTACTGCGACGGCAGCGTCGAACACTTCAACTGGTTGGAGGACCTGGGTTTTCAGTTCGAACGCAGCTACTACCCCGGAAAGATCATCGTCCCGCCGAACACCGAGGGCCTGTCGTACACGGGCAACGAGAAGGTATGGCCGTTCTGCGCGCAGGCGAAGCCCGCGCCGCGTGGCCACTCCGTGCCGGTGCCCGGCGAATTGGGCGGTGCCGCAATGGTCATCGATCTCTTGGTCAAACGCGCCGACGAACTCGGCGTGCAGATCCGTTACGAAACCGGGGCAACCAACCTGATCGTCGACGACGGTAGCCAAGGCAGACGAGTGGTCGGCGTCCGCTGGAAGCACTTCACCGAAACCGGCGCGGTCAAGGCCAAGGCGGTCATCATCGCCGCGGGCGGATTCGCGATGAACCCGGATATGGTCGCTGAGAACACGCCGGCGCTCGGGCAAAAGCGACGCACCAAGCACCACGGCTTGGTGGAGCCCTACATTCTCGGCAATCCCTACGACGACGGGCTGGGCATCCGAATGGGTGTGTCGGCGGGCGGCGTCGCCAAGAACCTGGACCAGATGTTCATCACCGCCGCGGCATACCCGCCGGAGATCCTGCTCACCGGCATCATCGTCAACAACCAGGGTCAGCGTTTCGTCGCCGAGGACTCCTATCACTCACGCACGTCGGCGTTCGTGCTGGAGCAACCGGACCAGGCGGCGTTCCTCATCGTCGATGAGGCACACACCGAAATGCCTCCGCTGCCGCTGATCCGGTTCATCGACGGCTGGGAGACGGTCGAGGAGATGGAGGCGGCACTGGGGATTCCCGAGGGCAAGCTGGTGGCTACTCTGAACCGGTACAACGAGAACGCTGCACGCGGCGAGGATCCCGACTTCCACAAGGAGCCGGAATACGTTGCGGCACAAGACAACGGCCCGTGGGCGGCATTCGACATGTCGCTGGGCCGGGCGATGTACTCCGGGTTCACCATGGGCGGACTGGTCGTCTCCATCGACGGGGAGGTCCTGCGGGATGACGGCTCGACGATTCCTGGGTTATACGCCGCAGGTGCGTGCGCGTCGAACATCGCTCAGGACGGCAAGGGGTACTCCAGCGGAACCCAATTGGGCGAGGGCTCGTTCTTCGGCCGCCGCGCTGGAACCCACGCGGCGCGGCGCTAGACACCCACCGGCTCTTCGCCGACCGGCCCCAGTCGCCATTCGCCGTCGCCGAGCAGTTCCAAGCGCCGATCGTGATGCTGTTCGACCGTGCTTCGATGGCTGACACTGACCACGATGGTGTCCGGCAGCTGAGCGCGCAGCGCTCGGTACAGCGCAAATTCCTGACCCTCGTCGAGCGCAGAGGTCGACTCGTCCAGGAACACCACCTTGGGTTTGGCCAGCAGGACCCGTGCGAACGCGATGCGCTGCTGCTCACCGGGGGAGAGCACCTTGGCCCAGTCGGCCACCTCGTCGAGTCGGTCCCCGAGGTGGGCCAGCGCGACGGTGTCCAGCGCCGCCCGGATTGCGTCGTCGGAGAAAGCGTGCTCCTCGGCGGGATACGAGACCACCGCACGCAGGTCGCCCAGCGGCGCGTACGGCATCTGGGACAAGAACATGGTGTCCTCCTGTGGGTGACGCAGGGTGCCCGAGGTGAACGGCCACAGTTGCGCCAAACTGCGCAATAGCGTTGTCTTGCCGGTGCCGGAGCCGCCGGTGATCACCAACGAGTCGCCCGGGGACAGCCGCATGTCGAGCGGATCGACGAGCCGCACCCCGGCCGGCGTCCATACCTCGACGTCATCGAGCTCCACCGAGCCGTCGGGACTGCTTTCGGAGGTCAATGTCGGTAGCGCTCTGGCTTTTTCGTTGGCGGCGATCAGCCCACCGAGCCGGATGATCGCCGCGCGGTAGCTGGCGAATGAGTCGTAAACCGCCCGGAAGAACGAGAGTGAACTCTGCACGTTGCTGAACGCGCTCGACGACTGAGTGACATCGCCGAGCTGAAGCTCGCCGGCGAACAGCCTGGGAGCCTGAACGACCAGTGGAAGCGGGTCGATGATCTGGTTAATGGTCTGGTTCCAGCCCAGGAACGCCACACCGCGTCGAATAAAGGCACGGTAGTTGTCGACAATGGCCGCGAATCTCGTCAACAGGGGACCACGCTCCGCTTCGTCGCCGCGATAGAGGCCGACGGCCTCGCCGGCGTCGCGCAGTCGCACCAGCGTGTACCGGAACGCGGCGTTGGTGAGCTCGTTGCGGAAGCTCAGCCGGATCAGCGGGCGGCCGATCCAGAACGCGACGACCGTCGTGACAAACACATAGAGGAACGCGATCCAGAACAGCGCCCTGGGAACGGTGACGCCGAAGATCGTCAGCGGGCCGGATAGATTCCACAGAATCGGGGTGAACGACACCACCGACACGATCGACGTCACGGCGCCGAACACCAGCGTGTGCATCGTCCCGACGGTCGGTGTGTTGGTTTCCGGCCCGGTGCCGGTGGTGAAGATGTCGATGTCCTGCTGGATGCGCTGATCGGGGTTGTCGATCGGCGAGTCGATGAACCGTCCCCGGTAGTAGGCGTCACCATCCAGCCAGTCACCGGTGAGCCGGTGGGTAAGCCACACCCGCCAGCGGAGGATGAACCGCTGCATCAGGTACAGATCGAGCAGGATGCGGACGATGTGGGCGGCGGCCAGTACCGCCAAAATGATGAGCGCTACCCAAAAGCCCTGTCTGCCCGTCTCTTTGGCCGCCTCGTCGCCGCTCACCGCCATCTGCAGGGCGGAAAACTGGTCGTTGCTCTGGTAGCTGAACAACACATCCAAGCGCACGCCGATCATCACCGACAACAACAGCACTCCAAGCCACACCCAGACCGGAATGCTTTGGCGGCCCTTGAAATAGTCGCCGGTGATGCGCCAGAACTGCCGGCCCCACGTGGTGTAGCGGGCGAGTAGGGCGAGCACAACCACCGTGCACACCGCACTGATGGCCCAGGCCTTGGCTACCCACAGCAAAGAAAGGACCAGCTCGTTGCCCCAGTCCAGGGATGGCGTGAACGTTTCCATGCCGGGAAGCTACCGCGGCGTGGCGCCGACCGTGGTTAGACCAGCGCGGGTTCCGGCCCGCCGCCCTCGACCCGGCTCAGCCTCCAATCGCCCTCACCGAGCAGTGCCAGTTGTTGTTCGTGGTGCTGCCCGACGGTGCCGCGGTGGCTGACACTGACCAGGATGGTGTCGGGCAACTCGGTGCGGATCAATTGGTACAGCGCGAATTCCAGACCTTCGTCGCACGCCGATGTCGACTCGTCGAGGAACACCGCCTTCGGCTTGTGCAGCAGAATGCGGGCGAACGCGACGCGTTGCTGCTCGCCGGGCGAGAGCCGCTTGGCCCAGTCCGCAACCTCGTTGAGCCGAATGATGAGATGGCCCAGCGCCACTTTCGACAGCACCCGCTGCAGTGATACGTCGTCGATCTCGCCT
>NZ_JBOGDB010000138.1:0-1992 GCF_050701515.1 Mycobacterium sp.
GGCGAGGTAGATCATTGCGGCCTCGGGTTCCATGCCGAACGCGACGGCCACCAGCTCGGGGTCCATGGTGTTGACGAGGTCGACCAGGCGGGTGCTGCGAACCGTTCGCGGCGCAAGGCCGCAGGCGTCGAGGACGTGGGAAAGATAGGCCGCAGACGCGGGCTCGCGTCCGGTCTTGGTGACTTTGGTGACGATGACGTGCGGGTTGCGCGTGTGCTGGGATTGGCGATGGGCCAGGCAGCGCGTTAAGACCGCCCAACTGGCGGGGTCCTATGGCACCGGGTGAGGACGACCGTCGAGGCCGATGGTGCATTCCCGCTGGTCGATCGTGTCGCAACGCAGCAGCTGCAGTTCCTGGCTAGACGCACCATGCAGAAGCGCGAGGATCCCGACGAGCGCTTCATGGGGATGGACCGTGGGATCGGTGGTCCAGCGGCGAAACAGTTGGCGCTGCTGATCTATGGTGAGCGTTCTGCCGCGAAATCCCTTGGGCTGCTTGCGCTCCAGGCCACGAGTCGGGTCGATGAGCACGACACGGCGGGTGCGGGCGAACCGGAAGAACTGACGCAGCACCGTCAGTCGCCGCGGTCGGTTGTCGGGCTGAAGGTTGAGGAATTCCTCGATGTCACCGACATCGGCCGTGGACCAATCCTGTTTTCCTCGTTCGTCATTGAGAAACAGCGCCAGATCACGCAGGGTCGCCAACGCGACGTCGATCGTTCGGTCGCTACGCGGCAACGTTCCAGCTCTGCGAGCCCGCGCTCGGGCGGTCATCAGTGATTCGGCGAACGAAACCACCGCCGGCCGCAGCGTCGCTGGGACGGCGTCGATGCGGCGCTTGCGCCGCCCCGCGGCGAGCTGCTCAACATGATCGGTGGCCATGGCCAGGCCCCGCTCGGTGAAGAACGCCTCCAACAGCCTGGCTAGTGGACCCAACGAGCGGCCGGGTCTGCGGGCGCGGTCGAGCAAGGCCTGTGGATGGTTGGGGTGTTCGTCGATGAGCAGCCGGCCCAGAGCCGTGAGCACGTTGCACGCTCGCGCAGGCGAGAACACCTCGGCGACATGGACGACGAAGTCGTCAAACCAGACCGGTGGGTCCTCGAGCCGTGCGGCGAGGTGCTCGCCCTGCACGAACGGCCGCTGCGGATGTCGCTGCCAGCATCGCGAGCACATGCCGCGGCCCTCGTGGTGGCGCAGCTCGCCGCACACCTGGCAGATTCTCGGTGGATCCTTCGGTGGCCCCTTCCGTGAACACGACCCGCACCATCCGGTCTCGGCACGCAGATAGCCGGGTTCGCCGCACCGTGGGCAGCGCTGCTGCCCGGCGAGCAGGTCGGCTCGGCGACGGCATGTCTTGCACGACGTGGCATCGGCCCGGCGGACCGGATGGCCGCATTCGACGCACCGCCGAGAACACAGCACGCATCGACCGGTCGCAGCCACCAGCACCCGATCGCGGCCGCAGTCCGGGCAGGACTGCTTGGCGTCGTGCTCACGCCGCCGCCGGACACAGCGACAACACAGCTCACGTCCGATGATGCCGACCGGCGCCCCACATGCCGCGCAGTCGCGCTGTCGTTTCCCCATCGGGTGCAACCGCTTTCGGGTCTCGTCGGCTACATCGGTGGCATCGACCGCCCCCGCGTGTTCAAGGTCTTGTTCGTCTCGACCGGCACCGGCCGCGGCGGCGTGGCGGGCCGCTCAACCGGTGTGGTGTCGACCTCGAACAGGTCGTTGGGGGTGCAGTCCAGCGCGGTGCACAATGCGATCAGCGTCGTGAGCTTGACCTGGCTGGGCTCCTTGGTCAACAACGCCGACACCGACGCCGCCGACATCTCCAACCCCGCTTTCTCGGCCAGCAACCGCCGCAGCTCGGTGCCGGTCCACGCCTCACGTTGCGCCGCGGCCATCCGCAGCCGCCAACGGATCTTCATGCCAAACCGTCCTCTCCGCTTAGCTCCGCCAGCGTCGACGTGACCGCCCGGCTATAGG
>NZ_JBOGDB010000139.1:0-2784 GCF_050701515.1 Mycobacterium sp.
TCGAGGAACTCGCCGCCACCAAGGTGCGGATGAGCGACATGGCGACGCTGGCCACCCGTCCGACCTTCCAAAAGGGTCTGGCCCACCACGTTGCGGCGTGGCGGGCCGCCCGCCTTCTGGTGCTCGACGCCTTCACCGCGGCCGAGGCGGCAGTCGCCGCGGGCAATGACCTGACACCCGGGTTGCGAGCCGACATGCGGGTGGCCGCGGTGTTCGCCACCGACACGGCCAGGGCGTGTGCCGAGTGGGCCCATCTGGCGGCGGGCACCACCGCGATCCGCGAGGGAAGCCGACTCGAGCGCGCGTTCCGCGACATGTACACCGGCACCCAGCACGCGTTCATCAGCGAGAAGGTGGCGATCGACGTGGCGCAGATCTGGCTCGGCATCACCGAGGACCAGTTCGGACTGTGACGGAGGGACCCAATTACGTGAGTGGTGATCGTGCCCGTTCGCGCACGTTCGTCGTGACGGGTGCGGCGTCGGGCATCGGCCTGGCCACAGCCCGGCGCCTGCTGGCCGAAGGCGGCACCGTCGTCGGCGCCGACCTGGCCTCCCCACCCGACCTCGGCCCGCGGTTCACGTTCGTGACGGCGGACGTCACCGACGAAACCGCGGTCGCCGCGGTGCTGTCCGCCGTGCCCGACCGGCTCGACGGGGTGGTGCACGCCGCTGGTGTTGCCGGCGGCGGCCCGGTTCATCTGCTCGACCGGGCCGAATGGGACCGGGTGATCGGCATCAATCTCACCGCAACCTTCCTGGTGGCCAAGGCGGCACTGGCCAGGATGATCGAGCAACCCAGGGTCGACGGCGAGCGCGGCTCGATCGTGACACTCGCCAGCATCGAGGGCCTGGAAGCCACGGCGGGCGGCAGCGCCTACAACGCGTCGAAGGGTGGCGTGATTCTGCTCACCAAGAACATCGCGCTCGACTACGGCCCGAGCGGCATCCGGGCCAACGCCGTCTGCCCCGGCTTCATCGCAACACCGATGCTCGACGGCATCTTCGGCATGCCGGGGATGGCGGGCCCGTTGGGCTCGATCACCGAGGAACATGCGCTGCACCGGCTGGGCCGGCCCGAGGAGATCGCGGCCATGGCGGCCTTTCTGGCCTCTCCCGACGCGTCCTTCGTCAGCGGTCAGGCCGTCGTCGTCGACGGTGGCTACACCGCTGGCCGCGATCACGGCGTGGTTGCGCTCTTCGGCTTTCCCGAGTGATCAGCTGGGGTAGATGATCGACTGGTACTCGATATAGGGGTCGATGCCTTCGGGGCCGCACTCGCGGCCGAGGCCGGACTTCTTGAAGCCGCCGAACGGAGCCTTGAAGTCGAGCAACATCGCCGAGTTGATCGGTACGGTGCCGGTGCGCAGCCGGGCGGCGATCTCGGTCCCGTGGTCGACGTCGGCCGTCCACACCGAGCCGGATAGGCCATAGTCGGAATCGTTGGCGATGCGGACGGCGTCGTCTTCGGTGTCGTAGGGAATGACGGACAGCACCGGGCCGAAGATCTCTTCGCGGGCGATGCGCATCGCGTTGTCGACGTCGTAGAAGATGGTCGGCTCGATGAACCAGCCCTTCTCCAGATGCGCCGGCCTGCCGCCGCCGACGGCGACCTTGGCGCCCTGTTCCTTCCCCGACTCGAGCAGCCCGACGATCTTGTCGCGCTGGCGCTCGGCCACGACCGGCCCGATCGCGGTGGCGGCATCGTTGGGATCACCGACCGGCATGGCGCCGACGCCCGTGGCCAGCGCGTCGACCAGCTCCTGGTAGCGCGAGCGCGGCGCCAGGATGCGGGTCTGCGCGGCGCAGGCCTGCCCGTTGTTCATCAGGCCCGACATGATGAGGTTCTGCAGTTGCGCCTCGAGGTCGACGTCGTCGAGGACGATCGCCGCGGACTTGCCGCCTAGCTCCAGGGTCACCCGCTTGATCTGCCCGCCGCACAGCTCGCCGATGCGCGCGCCCGTCGCGGTCGAACCGGTGAAGCTGACCTTGTCGACGCCGGGGTGCGTGACGATGTGCTCACTCGCCTCGCGCGACGCGGCGACGATGTTGACCACACCGGGCGGAAGACCCGCCTCGAGCACCGCGTCCGCGAGCAAATACGGATCGAGCGCGGTCTCGGGTGCGGCCTTGAGCACCATCGTCGATCCCGAGGCGAGGCACGGCCCGAGCTTCATCGCCATGATGTACAGCGGAACGTTCCACGGAATGATGCCCGCGCACACGCCGACCGGCGCCCGGCGCACCACCACCTTCTGACCCATCGCGCCGACACGCTCGTCGCTCCACGGGTAGCTACGGGCGATGTCGGCGTAGACGTCGAGCACCATGGTGGCCGCCAGCACCTGCATCCCTAGCGACTGTTGGGCCGGGGAGCCGTTCTCGTTGGTGACGACGTCGGCGATCTGGGCGCCACGCTTCTGCAGCGCCTGAGAGAGCGCGGCGATGGCGGCGGCCCGTTCCTCCGGCGTCGAGTTGGGCCACGGCCCGTTGTCGAAGGCATCCCGCGCGGCGGCGACGGCGCGATCGATGTCGGCCGGTGCCGCATCGGGCGTGCGTGCGTACACCTCTTCGGTGATCGGAGAGATGACGTCGATGGTGCGTTCGGTGGCGGGTTCCACCCATTCGTTGCCGATGAACAGCCGGTCGCGTGTCTCCATTTCGGCGCTCCCATCTCATTGTGGTGCTGGGCCGATGGTACGGGTGTAACGCATCGGTCGGAGGAGCGATCTAACTCTTGGGACCGGGTCGTCGCTCCGCAGCAGCGTTGGCTCTGTCCCAGAAG
>NZ_JBOGDB010000140.1:0-4986 GCF_050701515.1 Mycobacterium sp.
CGGCGGTTATGCCGACAAGTTCCGCCAGCTCAGCACTTTGACCAGCCGCTTCGTCTGTGGGGTCGGCATAACGCGCGCGTCGGCATAATCCTCGCTATGCAGACATCGGAATAACGAGGACAACGACGTCTCCGCGTACAGCGGGAGGCCGAGGCATGCATACGAGCGGATGCTCGCAGCGGTCCGTGCCGGTTGCATCGACGCCATCGTGACGTGGCACAACGACCGGCTGCACCGCTCGCCAAAGGAACTGGAGACGTTCATCGACCTGGTGGAGCGCTGCGGCGTGCGCCTGGCGGTCGTCACCGGCGGGGACTACGACCTGACGACGCCCGACGGCCGGCTCGCGGCGCGCATCGTCGGAGCGGTGGCAGGCAAGGAGTGCGAGGACCGCAGCCGGCGGGTACGGCGCAAGCACCTGGAACTCGCCGAACAGGGCAGGCCCGCCGGCGAGCTGGGCTGGGGCGTGCGGAACGATCCCGAGCGGGACCTGGTGCGGGAGGCGGCCGGCCGTGTGCTCACCGGCCAGGGGCTCATCACGATCGTTCGGGACTGGAACCGCCGGGGAGTGCCGGGCCCGACACCACGACCCTGGGGCGCACCGACACTGCGCCGGGCGCTGCTGTCGGCTCGCCTCGCGGGCCTGCGGGAGCACGGCGTGGACCCGAGCGGCAAGGTACTCGGGTCGCTGACGCCCGCCGTCTGGGAGGCCGCGCTCGACCGCCCGACATGGGAACAGGTGCGGGCGGTGCTGCTCAACCCGGAGCGGACCACCAACTTCCGGGCGCCGACGAAACGACTACTCACCGGCCTTATCCGCTGCGGCGTGTGCGGCGCATCCATGCAATCCCGGCCTCGCGACGACCACACCAAGCGTTACGTCTGTGCCGGACGGCGAGCGGGCCACCAGCTGGCGATCGTGGCCGACGCGGCAGACGCCGTCGTGGCCGAACGCGTCCTGGCCCTTCTGGTGATGCCGCAGGTCCGGCGAGCCCTTGCGGGCGCCGCAGGCTCCACGTCCCCGAACGGTGAACTGGGTCAGGCTCTTGCCGACCTCGGCTCGGCTCAGGGTCGACTCCAAGCCCTCGATGACGACTACTACGTTCACGGCGTGCTGGCGGAGAGCCGCTACCGGCCGGTGAAGGCGAAGCTCGAACGAGAGGTCGACCGGCTTCGCAAGGCCATCGACCTCGCCACGAAGCAGCGGGTGGCCCTCGACCCCGACCCTCCGGCGTATTGGGCCTCGGCCGACATTGTCCAGCGCCGCGAACTCGTTCGTCTGGTGGTAGCCGAGGTAACAATCTCGCCGGCACGACGCGGCGTCCCACGCTTCGACCCAACTCGCGTGCACATCGAGCTGCTGCCCGGGCTGTCGGAAGACATGGCGCCGATCCGGACAGCTTCATTGCATCCAGGCAGGGACGACGGCGACTCGCACGGGGGCGGGGTTCGCGTTCCTGCACGAGCAAGCGGGTAGCGCACGACGTAGGTGAGGCACGCGGCTGTATTTCGGGCCACAATATTCCCTCACCAGCAGTTTTCACGAAGACGCCTTTGGCGTCAGCTGACGATCCTTCTTGCAACGCCGAGCGTCGGCCGAAGTCATGATTCGTCGGCTCACCGACTGAATTGCGCGTCCATGACGCAACTTTGTGAGGGCACATCACGAGCCGTCTACGAAAAGCGTATGCTATCGGTTATGCTCCGAAGTTCAGGATCCGTCCCAGACAGGGTAAAGTGAAATTCGCGTCCGTTCTCCAAGAGGTAGTAGCGACTTTCGCTGATTCCCTCTCCGGCGAAAGCCACCTTAATAGCAGGTCGACCTCCCAGCACGGAACGCTCGTAAGTCATTCCAGGAACGCGGCGCTTGAGGGGCTCGTCAATTGACGGACCTGGAACCTGACTCACGTCCGTAGCTCCCCCTCCATCGACCGTTCGGACAGACACGCTGGAAGTACTACCTGGATTGATTGCGAACAGCCGCCCTCCATTCCCCGGGTAGAGGAGCTTCATCTGGCCACCCGGGTCGACAAGCATGAGACTCTTGCTCGAGAGGAGCGCCTGGACCTCTGGATAGTGGTCCGGCGCGAGCGACAACTCGTGCCAACCTTCCGGCAGTGACATCGAGAATCCTGCCGCCTGGTCCACGATAGCCCTAGGACCGGTTACCCCTGCCGGTGAGGAGGTAGGCGAGGGCTGACTCAAGGACTGTCCCGACTGCGGACTGTCGCTAGAAAGGCCACCACTGCAACTAGCAAACACCACTGAGATCAGAACACTGATTGCAACTCGTCGTCGCATCCGGTTCCTCCTTCGACTTCAGACACCTCGGAGTTGGCTGGTAGTGATGCCGGCAGCACTATGTAAGGACCACGATGACGCTCATCGCAGAAAGGCTGACGCAATACCTCTTGACTGACCGCAGGCTCTTCCACCCTGTCCCGCGAGGATCTGTTTGGCCGTATTTCCCGTAACGGACAATGGCGAGAAGCGCCCTCCCCAAACCGAAACTTGCGCCGATCGCCATTGCGGGCAAAGGATCGTGAACAAACAGCATGATCGCCACGGCAAGCGAATACGGCACCGCCGCAGTTACAAACGTTCGAAAGCCCAGCCCGAGCTCGAAACCGAATCGGAACATCGAGGAGGGACCTGCGTCGCGCACGGTTTCCCTGGAAACCTGTTCCTCCCTCTGCGGGAGCGCAAGCTTGAGGACTCCCCAGTCGATTAGCATCGCCAATCCCAGGACAGCAACGATCGCAACTGTACGCGCTACCTCTGGCAGAGGCTGGAACAACCCGGAGGCGAGCCACAACAAAAGGCCGATGCATGTACCGCCCATGAGCAATCCGAGAATGAAGTACCCCAATGTCTTGGCACGCTCTGTCCGGCCCCGCCGAACTGACGAGGTAAACGCCAAGGCGCTGTTGAATGCTCACGACGATCCCGACAGGGAGTAGCCCGATGCAGCGCCGAAGACAAGCCAGGCGACCCAGGCCGAACCCATAGCGGCTGCGCTCAGTACTGCAATGGCCATCGTTACGATGGGCCAAAGTGGAAGGCCAGCCGGTCGAGCGGCCGGAGCCTCGTTACCCGTCGTGGACTTCGGTGCAAAACGCTCTCTAGACTTCATAACCCCACCCGGTCTTACAGATCTCAAGGAACGGGTAACCGTGGCCGTGGTTATAACCATCATGGCAGTCCCAGTACCAGACCCAGCCGCCACCCCAACACCAAGAGGGCGTACGCCAAGTCCAGCCTTCATAGGGGCCGCCACAAGTGTTCTGTGCCAGCGTGTACGGCCAGTCACTCCGGTGCCAGCCAGCACCATCGCAACAGTGACCCCACTCGCCACCACCGCAAATCCAAGACGACGGGTGGCAGCCCGCGTCACATCTGTAGTAGTCGTCCGAGCCGCTCGTGGGACAGTACGGCCCTCCGTATGGGTACCAGTCGTAACCCGACTGGGCGAGAGCCTCCTTTGCCGCTGGAAATATCCCTACGAGTCTGAGGCCGAGAATGGTGCCTAACCCGAGTAATCCTCGGAGAACGCTTCTCCGGGGAACATCTAGGTGGAACACAGCGCGACGCTCCACAGGGTCGACTGCACCCACTGGAGAGGGATAAGACACGATCTCTTCCGCTCGAATCACGAGGCCAGCACCTTCTCCCTCATATCGGTAACAAAACCACGGAGCGCAGCATCGGACCCGCATGGAGCCGCACCAGCGATGCGACCGTCCCGATCAACTAGCACGCCGTACGGTAGAGCGTTGATTCGAAGTGTCGACAGCAACTCCTGCTGGTTCTTCCAAATCTCGACCCGGTTGCCGGCATCATCCTGCTCGTCGCTCAGAGTCGAGTTGCCAAAACCATCGCCGTCTGGAGCGACTAATACGAACACCGCCCACGTTTCACTGGTTGACAGTTCGGTGAACACGGGAATGACATCACGGCAAGGCGGACACGACGCACTCGCAAAGAGCAGCACGGATGGACGATTTCTCCGGGCGGACGCGCCGTGGTGATCGGGAAAAGGCGCTCCGATTCGGGGGCCCGGGTTCAGCCGGGAGGGGATGCGCTGCTGCAGGAGGTGTAGCTGGCGCACCACGCCGGACAGCGCTAAGCCTAGAAGCGCCAACACAGTCCAAGTCAGAATGAATGCCGTGGCCTCAAAGCTCATCAGCCGTCGACCGCCCGTGCCGGAAGGTCCACTCTGGCCATGGCCGATGGCAACGTCCACCAGACCATGCCGAGACAGGCCGCGCCGGCAACCGAGAGAGCGACCTCCCCTTCCAGGTTCGCCACCGTGATGACATGGTCGGGCCAGATAACGGCAGCGAGGGATAGCATAGCCAGCCCGACCGCCCGAGCCAGCACCCAACCGCTCGAGGGCACCTGAAGTGCAGAGCACCCACACGGAACACCGGGCGTGCGATGTGCCAGCATGAAGGCATAAACGGAGAATGCACAGAACAGCGTTCCGATAAACAAGAATGTTAGGCGGTTTTGCGCTGGCGAAGCGTTCCGCACGAGGACTGTGACACCGACAATTGCGGCAAGAAGCTCCGCGGTCGTGACCAATCGCGCGATAGGACGTACGTGAGCTTGCCGCCACAGGCCATGGGTTCCCAGGTCTTGTACGAGCACAGCTTGGTATCTTAGATGCGTCATCGAGCCAACAACCATTGCCCCCACCGCAACACAGGCGGACATGGTCGCCAAGAAATCCAGGGGTGACACCGCTAGAGATGCCACTCGACGGTGAGCCGGGATAGCGCATCAACGAGATCCTGCTCGTGCACGCGGCTATCTGGTCCTATCGTTGCTTTTGCAGTACTACTGAGCAGAACGTACGTCGTCGAGGGAGGCTTGAGCCGTCTCCCAATCTGTTGTCCCGCAGACTTATTGACGAGAAGCTCGCCGCCAGCGACAGGAGTGCCACGGTACGACGGAAGGCTTTGCACAACATCCCCGGTCAAAGGC
>NZ_JBOGDB010000141.1:0-2902 GCF_050701515.1 Mycobacterium sp.
GCCTGGGCAGCTGCGAAGGGCCTTTGGGCGACCTCAAGAACCGGCGTGAGCTGCCCGCCGAGTATCAGGGGAATGAAAGCGAACGCCACGTTAACGAGTGTGCCGACGTACGCAGTCTCCAGATCGCCCTCGGAGAGCGCAGTCAGAGCGTCTTCGATTGTCGTCGGCAAGTCTTGGGCGATGGTCCCGAGGACTCCGCCGAGTGCGGTGGCGAAGGTTGCGAACGCTTCGGCGGTGCCGAATTGGTTCGTCAAGAGCTGCGTAAGGATCCGCGCCGGGTTGTCGATTTCGCTTCCCACGGACGCTTCGATGAACGCGGTGAGCTGGTCGAAGACCGGGCCGAAGACAGCCAGCGGGTTGTCGATCGCCGACAACGCCACCTGCGCGTTAGACACGACGCGCGTGGTGGCTTCTTGGACATCGGGTAGTGGCGGAGCGACGGGGGACACAGCGATGACGCTGGCCCCGACTAAGGCGACGCCCGCCGTTGTATATGGACGGAGTGCTGCGTGCATTAACGACTCCCTTACTGAGCGTTGTGATGCCGGACACAGGGCAAAGTACCTCAAAGCAACCGAGGAATCGCGCATTTCGCAAATAATTGACGCGCGCGTACTGCGCAGCGAATTCAGGGACAGCTGCTTTCGCTGAAAGTAGCTGTTCAGGTAACCCTCATGGTCGGTACAGCAAACTAATGCCTCTGGTGGACTAATTGCGTAGGCAATTACCGGCGAGTAGTTCTGGAACAGGTTTCACTATTTGCCACACGACCCCTGCAGTCCCCCAATCACGCACGCTAGCTGCACAGAATCGAAAATCAGAGTTTGCTGGTGTCTTCGCTAAGCAACTGGCAGTTTGAACGCGTGGTCAACTTTGCGGCCGGCCCCTGGCCCCAGTGGGACAACCCCCGCCGATCAACGATGAGTGTCATCGAGTGTCGCCAACTGGTTGGTCGATCGAGCATAGCCATTTCGCAGAATGAGCTACTGACAGGCAATCCAGCTAACTCCTGCCTTTATTCGCTGACAAGGACTGAACGAATTGGGCCATTTGTTCAATAGGCTTACTCATTTGCGCGCACCGTATGGTGTCCACCTGCGCTGCATCACGACGCAAACAATTGGCATGTAGCGCCAAATTCCACTGCAAACTCTGTGCAAACCTTGGTGCGGCACCGGCCGCCCTGCGAACTGGACTGCGGTAACAGTCGGCCGAATACCAGTGATCCAGCTGGCATCCAGTGCCGCTTCGGCGGCAGCAACGAAGGCCGCCTGATGTCGAGCAACCGTGGCGAACCGCGGACAGCGATCCGTGGTGGCGCTTGCTCAGCGGTGCACCGAGTCGGCGGCCGCGGCGTCCCTGCTCGCTCGATCGGGTAGGTCGGCCCCGGCGCGGGCAATCGTTAGGGCCGAGGAAAGTGCGGCGGTGTGCAGCACGCCGGTCAGCGCGTCGATGCCGATGCGGCGCAGCGCGGGCCGCCGGTCGGCGCCGAGCAGACCCAACGACCACAGCGCGTCGATCACGCCCGTCATGAACGCGTCGCCGGCACCCACGGTGTCCACCACTTCCACCGGCCTTGCCTGCATGCGGGCCATCCCGGCGGCGCACATCGCGAACGCGCCGCGCTCACCCATCGTTACCGCGACGATTGCCGGGCCCAATCCCAGCCAGGTCCGCGCGATCTGCTCGGCGGAGCGATTGGGGTCGATCCAGCGCAGGTCCTCGTCGCTGGCCTTGACGACATCGCAGCGCTCGACCAGCCGGTCGATGCGGCTGCGCGCCAGCCCCTCGTCCTGGATCAGTGCCGGCCGAGCATTCGGATCAAACGTGATGGTGGCCGACACGTGGTAAGCATCCAGCAGCGCGGCGGTCGCCCGGCAGCCGGGCTCCAGCACCGCAGCGATCGAGCCCGTGTGCGCCACCAGCGGCGGAGCCACCTCCGTGGTACCCGCCAATTGCCAGTCGATATCGAAGACGTAGTGGGCCGAACCGCTCGCGTCCAGCGTCGCCAACGCGGTGGGAGTGTGGTCCGCGCTGACACTGCCCGTGACCAGTTGTGCACCAGACTTCTTGACGTACTCCGCGATCTGCCGGCCGCGTGGGTCATCACCGATATGGGTGAGAAAGTCGACGTCGCGACCGAGCCGTGCCAAACCGACCGCGACATTGAGCGGGCTGCCGCCGACATGCTCCCCGATGATTCGGCCCTCCCGCTCGACCATGTCGATCAGTGCCTCACCGATGACCAGGGCGCGCCCCGATCCTCCGGAAGTCATGGCGACTCCTTCCGCAGCAGGTTCTCCAACGTCGCCCTCGCGCCGTGGGCGTGTAGGGAATCGAGTGCCCACAGGTATGCCTCGACGAAACGCGGAGAGGTGGCAAGATCCCCGAACACCCCGGTGTTTTCGATGAACGCGGTCGGGTTCTCGCGTTGTGACCGGGCCAGCGGAACCAGCGTCTCGGCCAGCTGGTCTTGGACGTCGATCGGGTCCCCCTGCTCGTCTACTCCTTCGGCGTAGCGGGCCCAGCTAGCGACAGTGGCCGCCGACAACCGGACCGGGCCATCGGCGGCCAGGTTCGCGCGCAAAACGGGAAGCAGCCATTTCGGGATGCGGTCCGAGGAGCCGAAGCACAGCCGGGCGATGGTGTCGCGCACGCCGGGATTGGCGAACCGTTCGATCAGCGTGCGCTTGTAGTCGGGCAGGTCGATGCCGGGCACCGGGCGCAGCGTCGGCGTCGCTTCGGTATCCATGTACCGCATCAGGAACTCGGCGAACAGCGGGTCACCCGCCGCTTCATGCACCAGCCGGTATCCGCTGAGATACGCGAAATAGCAGAGGCTTTGGTGGCTGGCATTGAGCAGCCGCAGCTTCATCTGCTCGTACGGCGTCACGTCGTCGAC
>NZ_JBOGDB010000142.1:0-1638 GCF_050701515.1 Mycobacterium sp.
GTCCGGGGACGCCCGGTACTGGCCGCGTGCAAAGCCGAAGCGCAGGAGGGTCGGGTAGAGCAGCAGACCGGCGTAGTCGCCGGTGAACGGCCGACCGGTACGGTTGGCGCCGCGCAGGCCGGGCGCCAGCCCGACGACCAGGAGACGCGCCTTCGGGTCGCCGAACGACGCGACCGGCGCGTTGTGCCAGCCCAAGAAGGCATCGCGGTTGGCCGCCCGGAACTGGGCCAGCCGCGGGCACAAGGGACAGTCCGCGGGCGGCGACGGGCGCGTGCCGCGCGCGTCGCCCCCGAGCGAGCCGGTGATGTGCCTTAAGCGTTCTGGAAGTAGCGTCCGGATCGCGGCCGTTGCGGTGCGGCGTCCTCCTCCTCATCGTCGTCGACATCGTCGTCGACCGCGACCGCGGAACGGTGCTCGCGGGCGATGTAGGACGACAGCTCGTGCAGCTCGAGGAAGGTGTCGGCCTGGCGGCGCAGCTCGTCGGCGATCATCGGCGGCTGGGTGCGGATCGTGCTGACCACCGTGACGCGCAGGCCCCGGCGCTGGAGCGCCTCGGTCAGGCGGCGGAAGTCGCCGTCGCCCGAGAACAGGACCACGTGGTCCAAAAAGTGCGCCATCTCCATGGCATCGACGGCGAGCTCGATGTCCATGTTGCCCTTGAACTTGCGGCGGCCGGTGGAGTCGGTGAACTCCTTGAGCGGCTTGGTCACCACCGTGTAGCCGTTGTAGTCGAGCCAGTCGACCAGCGGCCGGATCGGCGAGTACTCCTGGTCATCGAGCAGCGCCGTATAGTAACAGGCACGAACCAGCCGGCCGGTCTGCGAGAAGGTGTCGAGCAACAGCCGGTAGTCGATGTCGAAACCGAGGGCGCGTGCCGCCTGATAGAGATTTGCGCCATCGATCATCATCGCAAAGCGGTCTTCACGATGAACAATATTCTCCAGAACCGGGCAAATCATAACTTCCAACCTCCGATGCGATCGGGCCAGTCCCTCGTGACCAAGCCGAGCCTGCAAGTCATTGCCGTAGACGCCATACGAGCGCAGATCGGGCCGTCGTCGTTAAGATGATCCGCACGCCTCGTTCCGGCAAGCCGACTCGTCAGCGATCCGCGTCGCCGCCAGCGCCGGTCCGATTCGACGAATCTCGGCCGATGTCCTGGATCCACCCCGCATAGACAGCCTTTTGGTGATCGAGGCAGAAGAAGCCGGCCCAAATGTGCGCCGCCCGCCCGGGACCCGTCGCGCTCCACACGATTGGATGCCCCGGGACGCTCAATCGATCGGGGTATGACACTCGAGCGACTCGAATCTGCCTCCGACTCTGCGGCATGCCATGCGACCTTGCCGCATGAGATGCCTATAGCCCGATCCGCACCGAAAGGCCAGCCCTGCTTTTGCCCGGCGGCTGACAAACAGGTCAGTCGGTCCGCGGCTGGAGGCGCCTCATGCGATGGTGCGCCGCACCATTCACGTTGCGGGACCCCGTGCCATGCACTAAGTATCGAATGAGCCTTGCCTCGCAGTGGGAGATGGGCGCTCATGGCGCGGATTACCGTTGAGGATTGTGTCACCCAGGTACCGAACCGCTTCGAGCTGGTGATGCTCGCGGCGCAGCGGGCGCGCGACGTTTCCGCCG
>NZ_JBOGDB010000143.1:0-13885 GCF_050701515.1 Mycobacterium sp.
GCCATGAGCATCACGACGCAACTGGCCGACCAGCTCGACTGGCACTGGACCCACGCGCTGCGGCCGCGGTTGGACGGGCTCACCGACGACGAGTACTTCTGGTGCCCGGCAGCCACCTGCTGGACGGTTCATCCCGACGGCGCGATCGACTTCACGTATCCCGAGCCGCAGCCGGCGCCGTTCACCACGATCGGGTGGCGGCTCGCGCACGTGATCGTCGGCGTGCTGGCGATGCGCAACCACTCGCACTTCGGCGGGCCGCCCGCCGACTACCAGAGCTGGTCCTACGCCGCCGACGCCGCGACCGCGCTGAGTCAGCTCGACGACGCGTATGCGCACTGGATCGCCGGCGTCCGCGGGCTCGACGACGCGGACCTGGACCGTCCATGCGGGCCGGCCGAGGGCGCATATGCCGACTATCCGTTCATCGCGCTGATCCTGCACATCAATCGCGAGGTGATTCATCACGGCGCCGAAATCGCCTGCATCCGAGACCTTTACGCCAACAGCCCCGACAAGAAGGAGAACTAGCAATGCCCGGAATGCCCCCACCCGCCGCTGACGAACGCCAGACACTGGCCGAGTTCCTCCGGTTCAACCAGAACGCGTTCTTCGCGATCGCCTACGGCCTGACCGATGAGCAGGCCCGCTCGACGCCGTCGGTGAGCGCGCTGTCGATCGGCGGCCTGGTCAAGCACGCCGCCGGGGTGCAGCGGGCGTGGATGGCGCGGGTCAAGGCGGCGCCCGACATGCCGCCGAAAGACGAGCGCCCGTTCGAGGAGATCGTCGCCAGCTACCAGGACGAGCACCTGATGCGCGAGGACGAAACCCTCGAACAGCTGCTGGACGCGCTGCGCGCGCAGAACGCGGACACGCTGCGCCTCCTCGAGGACGCCGATTTCGACACACCGGTTCCGGTGCCGCACGATGTGCCGTGGTTCCCGCAGGACCTGGACACCTGGACGGTGCGCTGGGTGGGCCTGCACATGATCGAGGAGCTGACGCGGCATGCTGGCCACGGCGACATCATTCGCGAATCCATCGACGGCGCAACGATGTACGAGCTGATGGCCGGCGTCGAGGGCTGGCCGGAGACCGACTTCATCAAGCCCTGGAACGCCCCCGCTGCGACCTGAGCGCCACCGAAAGTACGGTTGTTGACGCTGTTTCTCGGGATTTGCGTCATTAACCGTACTGTCGGCGTATGCAAACCCGCAGCGGGACGGCTCTGTGCGGAGACATCGAGCTGTTCTACGAGGACCTCGGTGACCCCGACGCCCCGCCCGTGCTGTTGATCATGGGCGTGGGCGCGCAGCTGCCGATGTGGCCGGATGGGTTCTGCAACCGGCTGCTCGAGCAGGGCTTTCGGGTCATCCGGTTCGATCACCGCGACACCGGCCTGTCGACGAAGATGACCGGCAAGCGCGCCGACGGGTCGGTCTACCCGCGGGTGCTGCGCTACTTGACGGGCGGGCGCAGCTTGGTGCCCTACACGCTGGTCGACCTGGCGGGCGATGTGAAGGGTCTGCTCGACCACCTCGGCATCCAGCGGGCGCACGTCGTGGGAGCGTCGATGGGCGGCATGATCGCCCAGGTGCTGGCGGGCAGCCACCCCGATCGGATCGCGTCGCTGGGGCTGATCATGTCCGGTTCCGGCAAGCCGCTCTCGGCGCTGCCGCGCTGGCGGGTGATCAAGCTGGCCCTCAACCCGCCGGGCCGCGACGCGCCGTGGGAGGACCGGCTGGCCGTCGAGGTGCGCAACATCTCGATCATCAACGGGCCCAACTTCCTGCCGCCGGTGGACGCGCTGCGCCGCCGCGTCGAGGGGCTGCGGGCCCGCAGCGACTATCCGCAGGGCATGCGGCGGCAGTTCGACGCGATCCTCGGCACCGGCAGCCTGCTGCGCTACACCCGCCGCATCACCGCCCCGACCGTGGTCCTGCACGGTTCCGACGATCCGATGGTGCGCCCCCGAAACGGCCGCAGTCTGGCCCGCGCGATCCCCGGCGCACGCTTCGTGGTCGTCGACGGCATGGGCCACGACCTGCCCGAGCCGGTGTGGCGGCCGATCGTCGAGGCCCTCACCGAGAACTTCTCGCTCGCGGGCTGACGGCGAACTATCGTCTAACTCCAGCGCCGAGGGGGAGGGACGATCCGTCTGCTCGCCAATGCGTTGATCATGGACGGCACAACCCTGCCCACACCGAGTCCGGGCTTCATGGACCTGGTCATCAAGGAGTTCATCGTTCCGACGGTGCCGGGCAGCTATACCGGAGTCCCGGTGACGACACCCGAGCAGGTCGTCGGCATCAACAAGTCGATCACGGACGGCGCCGCCAACCTCGAGGCTGTGATGGCCCAGCAATCAGCAGGGCAGCAGTTTGTGGTGTTCGGCTACTCGCAAAGCACCATGATCACGTCGCTCGAGAAGGCCAGACTGGAGGAGAAGAAAGCGCGGGGAGAGCCGGTCCCCAATGTCGTATTCGTCGGGATCGGCGGCGGTGACTGGCCGAACGGCAGCATCACGTCCCGGCTCGACGGCTTGGTGGTGCCGATCATCGACTTCACGTTCACGGCTCCGCCGCCGAGCGATCCCGCGTACGAGATCCCGTCGATCCGGATCGCGCGTCAATACGACGGATTCGCCGATACGCCACAGTTTGTGACCAACCCGGTGGCGGTCGCCAACTCGCTGCTGGGCGCGCTGTTCGTGCACGGACTCTACGGCCAAGAGGTCAGCCTTGATCCCGACAGCCCCAAGTATCAGCCCGGCACGATCGTGCAGCAGGACGGGCTGACCACGTACTACTGGATCCCAACGCAGGACCTACCGCTGTTCGACCCGCCGCGTCTGGCCGGCCTGCCCGAACCGGTGATCGACGTCTTCGAGCCCTTCTTCACAGAGCTCGTCGAAGCCGGCTACGACAGGTCGATTCCCTTCTCCGCACGGACACCGGCGCAACTGATTCCGGTGATCGATCCGATGACGCTGACAATCAAGCTCGCCGCGGCGGGCCTCGAAGGTGCAAACAACGCGGCCAAAATCGCGGGAGGCGAGCTGCCCGGATATGCGCCGCTGGCGCACCAGCTGGCGGCGATGGAATCACAGTCGGCCGCCGTGATCGGGGCGCCCTATCGAAACCAGGTGACCGCATTCAACGAAGCGGTGAACCCAATCGAGACCTTCATTCAATTCGAAGCTCCGGTGGCTGAGCGGTTGAACCGCGTCACGAACGGGTTCGGGGTGCCGACGGTTTCCAACCAGATTCTCGGCGCGACGCTCTTCCCGGTTAGCGCCTGGGCAGAGCACAACATTCTGACGCCGCAGGAGGGCGCCCCGATCGGTCCGTTCGCTGCTACTGCGAGGCAATTCCTGAAGCGTGTGGCGCCCAACCTCGACGCGGAATCGTCGGCCTCGACGGAAGGCAACACGATCCTCGAGTCGACCCGTTTGGAAAGGGACGCCAGCGATCGGCCGGGCGCTTCGGACAGCATTCGCCGCGGGGCTCATCGCCCCACGTCGAGCCCGCGCCGACCGGCCGCCCTGACACGCAGCCTGACTCGGGTATTGCACGCCGCCAGCGAACCGTCGGGCGAAAACACGTCATCGAAACAGGCGAAACCAGCGGATCCCTCGCCCGCCACCTCGTCCGCGAAATAGCATTCCCGGTCGTCAAAAGTGCCGGCTAGCAGCCGGGAATGCTATTTCGCGGGAGACGGGCCTACTGTGACCGGGTCCACACGTTTTCACGGGTCTACGTCGACTTTGAGACACTGCTTGCTATGAGTACGACTAAACAACGCGAGGTGGCCAAACTGGACCGGGTGCCATTGCCGGTCGAGGCCGGCCGCATAGGCGCCACGGGTTGGCAGATAACCCGCACCGGCGCACGGGTCGTCACCAAGCTCCCCGGCCGCGGCTCGCTGCAGCAGAAGATCGTCAAGGAGATTCCGAAGACGTTCGCCGACCTGGGCCCCACCTACGTCAAGTTCGGCCAGATCATCGCGTCCAGCCCGGGCGCGTTCGGTGAGCCGCTGAGCCGCGAGTTCCGCAGCCTGCTCGACGCCGTGCCCCCCGCAGACACCGATGAGGTGCACAAGCTGTTCAAGGAAGACCTGGGCGACGACCCGTTGAACCTGTTCGCGACTTTCGAGGAGCAGCCGTTCGCCTCGGCATCGATCGCGCAGGTGCACTACGCGACGCTGCACAGCGGCGAAGACGTCGTCGTCAAGATCCAGCGGCCCGGCATCCGTCGCCGCGTCGCCGCCGACCTGCAGATCCTCAAGCGCGGCGCGCAGCTGGTCGAACTGGCCAAGCTGGGCCGGCGGCTGTCCGCCCAGGACGTCGTCGCCGACTTCGCCGACAACCTCGCCGAGGAGCTCGACTTCCGCCTGGAGGCGCAGTCGATGGACGCCTGGGTGGCGCACATGCACGCCTCGCCGCTGGGCAAGAACATCCGGGTGCCCCAGGTGTACTGGGACCTGACCAGCGAGCGGGTGCTGACGATGGAGCGGGTGGCCGGCATTCGCATCGACGAGGCGGCCGCCATCCGCAACGCCGGCTTCGACGGCACCGAGCTCGTCAAGGCGCTGCTGTTCAGCCTCTTCGAGGGCGGGCTGCGGCACGGGCTGTTCCACGGCGACCTGCACGCCGGCAACCTGTACGTCGACCCCGACGGCAAGATCGTGTTCTTCGACTTCGGCATCATGGGCCGCGTCGACCCGCGTACCCGCTGGTTGCTGCGCGAGCTGGTGTATGCGCTGCTGGTGAAGAAGGACCACGCCGCGGCGGGCAAGATCGTCGTGCTGATGGGTGCGGTCGGCACCGTCAAGCCCGAGGATGAGGCCGCCAGGGACCTGGAAAAGTTCGCGACCCCGCTGACCATGCAGAACCTCGGCGACATGTCGTATGCCGAGATCGGCAAGCAGCTCTCCGCGCTGGCCGACGCCTACGACGTCAAGCTGCCGCGCGAGCTGGTGTTGATCGGCAAGCAGTTCCTCTATGTCGAGCGCTACATGAAGCTGCTGGCGCCGCGCTGGCAGATGATGTCCGATCCGCAGCTGACCGGCTACTTCGCCAACTTCATGGTCGAGGTGAGCCGCGAGCACAAGGACGAGGTCGACGTTTAGTGGAAGTTCGCACCGGCACGGCACGGAGCCGCGCGGCCGGCGACAATGCGCCGGAGTCGGGCGAAGTCGACATCTACTACGAGGACATGGGCGACCCGAACCATCCGGCCGTGCTGCTCATCATGGGCCTCGGCGCACAATTGTTGTTGTGGCGCAAGGGTTTCTGCGAGAAGCTCGTCGACCAGGGCCTGCGCGTCATCCGCTACGACAACCGCGACGTCGGCCTGTCGACGAAGATCACCGGCCGTCACACCGGTGCCCGGCTGCTACCCAGGATGGTCCGCTCGTTCCTCGGCCTACGCAGCCCGGCGGTCTACACGCTGGAGGACATGACCGACGACGCCGCCGCGCTGCTCGACCATCTCGGCATCGAGGAGGCCAACATCGTCGGCGGTTCGATGGGCGGCATGATCGCGCAGATCTTCGCGGCCCGGTACCAGCAGCGGCCCAAGACGCTGGCGGTGATCTTCTCCAGCAACACTCAGCCGGGGCTGCCGCCGCCGGCGCCCGAGCAACTGCGCGCGCTGCTGCAACGGCCGGCCGACGACACCCGGGAGGCGATCATCGCGAACGCGATGCGGGTGGCGACGGTCATCGGCAGCCCGGGCTACCCGAAACCCGAGGAACAGATCCGAGCCGATGCCATCGAGGGCTATGACCGCGCCTACTACCCCGCCGGCATCGCCCGCCACTTCGCCGCGGTGCTGGGCAGCGGCAGCCTGCTGCACTACGACCGCCAGATCACCGCGCCGACGGTGGTGATCCACGGCAAGGCCGACAAGCTGATGCGGCCGTTCGGCGGGCGCGCGATCGCCCGCGCCGTCAAGGGCGCGCGATTGGTATTGATCGACGGCATGGGCCACGATCTGCCCGAACAATTGTGGGACCAGATCATCGGCGAGCTGAAGACGAACTTTGCCGAAGCGCCCTGACCACCGGATTTGCCGATTCGGTGCTCACCGCGAAATCGGCTAGCATTCCCAGGCGGGGTGCATCCGGGCTTGGTCCATGGCGCGTCCCTTCGGTACTTAGAGAGGCCTACATCAACATGTCAGATAAGGGCAAAACGAGCCTGAAACCGCACTTCGAGGACGTGCAGGCGCACTACGACCTGTCCGACGACTTCTTTGCACTGTTCTTGGACCCGTCGCGGACCTACAGCTGCGCGTACTTCGAACGCGACGACATGACGCTGGAAGAGGCGCAGCAGGCCAAGGTCGACCTGGCGCTGGGCAAGCTGGGGCTCGAGCCCGGCATGACGTTGCTCGACGTCGGTTGTGGCTGGGGCTCGACGATGATGCGGGCGATCGAACGCTACGACGTCAACGTCGTCGGCCTCACGCTGTCCAAGAACCAGAAGGTCCACGTCGAGAAGGTGTTCGAGGGATCGGACAGCCCCCGCTCGAAGCGGGTCTTGCTGCAGGGCTGGGAGCAGTTCAGCGAGCCCGTCGACCGCATCGTGTCGATCGGTGCCTTCGAACACTTCGGCCACGACCGGTATGACGACTTCTTCAAGTTCTCCTACGAGGCGCTGCCCGACGACGGCGTGATGCTGCTGCACACGATCACGGGGCTCACCGGCCCGCAGATGGTCGAGCGCGGCATGCCGCTGACCTTCGAGTTCGCCCGCTTCGTCAAGTTCATCGTCACCGAGATCTTCCCCGGCGGCCGGCTGCCCTCGATCGAGAAGGTCGAGGACCACAGCGGCAAGGCGGGCTTCAAGCTGACGCGCCGTCAGTCGCTGCAGCCGCATTACGCCCGCACGCTGGATATTTGGGCCGGGAACCTGGAGGCCCACAAGGACGAGGCCATCGGGATACAGTCCGAAGAGGTCTACGAGCGCTACATGAAGTACCTGACCGGGTGCGCGGACGGCTTCCGGGTCGGCTACATCGACGTCAACCAGTTCACCCTGGAGAAGTAACGATGTCCGATAAGTCAGCAGCCTCGACGAAGAAGCGGCAGAGCGTCGACGAGGTGCGCGCGCACTACGACCTGTCCAACGAGTTCTTCCAGCTGTTCACGGATCCGACGGTCACCTACAGCTGCGCGTACTTCCCCCGTGAAGACATGACGATGGAAGAAGCTCAGATCGCCAAGCTCGATCTGAGCCTCGGCAAGCTGGGGCTGAAGCCCGGCATGACGTTGCTCGACATCGGCTGCGGCTGGGGTTCGCTCATGAGGCGGGCGCTGGAGAAGTACGACGTCAATGTCGTGGGCGTAACGCTGAGCAAAAATCAGCATGCGTATTGCGAAAAGCTGCTCGCCGACGTCGACACGGACCGGACATACAAGGTGTTGCTGCAGGACTGGTCGGAGGTCAGCGAGCCGGTCGACCGGATCGTGATGATCGAAGCGTTGGAGCACTTCGGATTTGAGCGCTACGACGACTTCTTCAAGTTTGCCTACGACAAAATGCCCGACGACGGCGTGATGATGGTGCACTCGATCACTGCGCTCACTGCGCCGCAGATGATCGAGCGTGGCATGCCGCTGACCTTCTCGATGGCCCGCTTCATCAAGTTCGTCATGACCGAGATCTTCCCCGGCGGCCGTTTGCCGTCGATCGAGAAGGTCGAGGAGCACTCGACGAAGGCCGGCTTCCAGGTGTCCCGGATCCAGTCGCTGCAATCCGACTTTGCTCGGACTCTGGAGATGTGGGCCGACGTCCTGGAGTCCCGTAAGGACGAGGCCATCGCTATCCAGTCCGAAGAGGTCTACGAGCGGTACATGAAGTTCCTGCGGGGCACCGCCGACGGATTCCGCATCGGCTACATCGACATCAACCAGTTCACGCTGGAGAAGTAGTTCAATTCAATTCAACAAGTAGGCCGACGGGCACCTTATGAATGGCTCAAGGGGCCCTGAGCCGGGTATGGTTCCGAACAGCGTTACCGAGAGGCGAGTTGACTGACATGTCCGTAAAGGCGGGCCGGATGCGGCCGCACTTCGAGCACATTCAGGCTCACTACGACATATCCGACGACTTCTTCGGGCTGTTCCAGGATCCGACCCGCACCTACAGTTGCGCGTACTTCGAGCGCGACGACATGACGCTGGAAGAAGCGCAGGTCGCCAAGGCCGACCTCAATCTGGACAAGCTGGACCTCAAGCCGGGGATGACGGTGCTCGACATCGGCTGCGGCTGGGGCGCGACGATGAAGCGGGCGCTGGAGAAGTACGACGTCAACGTCATCGGTTTGACACTCTCCAAGAACCAGCGCGCCTACACCGAGCAGCTGCTCGACACCGTGGACACCGACCGCTCGTATCAGGTGCTGCTGCGCGGCTGGGAGCAATTCACCGACCCCGTCGACCGCATCGTGTCCATCGAGGCGTTCGAGCACTTCGGTTTCGAACGCTACGACGACTTCTTCAAGAACGCTTACACCATCCTGCCCGACGACGGGCGGATGACGATCCAGAGCAGCACCGCCTTCCACCCCGACAACTACCTTGCTCGCGGGAAGAAGCTCACGTTCGATCTGGCCCGCTTCATCAAATTCATCATCACCGAGATCTTCCCCGGTGGCCGCATCCCGACCGCCGAGATGATGGTGGCGCACGGCGAGAAGGCCGGATTCGTTGTGCCCGAGTGCCTTTCGCTGCAGACGCACTATGTCAGGACGCTACGAACCTGGGCCGACGCGCTGGAAGCCAAGAAGGACAAGGTGCTCGCGGTGACCACCGAAGAGGTCTACGACCGGTACATGAAGTACCTGCGCGGCTGCCAGCACTACTTCACCGACGAGATGATCGACTGCAACCTCGTCACGTATCTCAAACCCGGCGCCGCGGCGTAACTTTCGCACGTAGCCCCGCGAGCGTGCGTGTCTGTACACGAGACGCCGACGAATTGCGTGCAAAAGCGCACGCTCGCGTCGCGCGGGTAGTCTCGCAAGAGAGTTGCGTTTCTAGTCACTGAATCTCTGGAATGACCTATGCTCCCAGCGACTCAACAACGATTGTGCCTGACGGGCGGGACGGAGCTTGCCGTCGTCACGGCGGGAGACCCTGCGAATCCGGTCCTGCTCCTTCTGCATGGATTCCCGAGCTCGGCGCGAACCTTCCGAGAGATCATTCCTGTTCTGGCGGAGACGGTTCATGTGATTGCGCCCGACCTGCCCGGTTTTGGCCAATCCGATGTCCTACCTTCTGCTTCGTTCTCGGCACTGAGCGATGCGATTTCCGAAATGCTCGACCGGTACTCAATCGGGCCGCGCTACGTCTATCTCCATGATTACGGAGCGCCGGTCGGCCTCGAAATCGCCTTGAACGCACCCGAGCTCGTCTGCGGTCTGATCGTCCAGAACGCCAATGCACATCGCACGGGGTTCGGACCAGAGTGGAGCGACACACTCGCCTACTATTCGCATCCCACTCCGGAGAACGAAGCCGCAGCCACCGCGCATCTGACGTTCGAGGGCGTCCGCGATCAATATGTTGCCGGAGTTCCGCCGGAGGTGGCTGCCAGGATTTCGCCGGAAGTCTGGGCCGAGGACTGGCGGGTGATGTGCCTGCAAGGGCGAATGGACACCCAGCGTGCGTTGATCGCTGACTACGCGAATTACGTCGCGAGGTTCGGCGAGATCGCGGACTATCTCTCGTCCCGGCAGCCGCCGGCGTTGATGCTCTGGGGGCGTCATGATGCCTTCTTCGACATTGCCGAAACCTTGTCATGGATGCAGGCTCTGCCGCGAATGGAGGCGCATATCCTCGACGGCGGACATTTCCTCCTGGAAACGCACGCCGCGCGGGCAGCGGCGCTGATGGCCGAGTTCATCAAGCGAACTGAATCGGAGAAACGCGTGTAATTTGAACTGGCGACAGTAGGCGCGTCAGTTCAGCGGGACGTCGAGGATCGGCCGGTCCACGTCGGCGCCCGGGCCGTCGAAGTGCCACCACTCGCCCGAGTACAACGAGAACCCGCCGGCCTTCATGCCCTCGCGCAGCCACGCCCGGTTGGCCTGCTGCTCGGCGCTGACGCCGTCGGTCGCGAAAGCCGTTGCGGGTGGCGTGAAGTCGTCGAAGCCGGTGCCCATGTCGATGAGCCAGCCGTAATGGGCATCGGCCAGCGTCACGTCGACCGAGCGGCCGGCTTCGTGGCTGCGAGCGTACGTCCCGGGCCTGGCCACCCAGTTCGGGTCGGGCACCGCCTCGAACATCTGGACCTGCACTGCGTGCGGGCGATAGCAGTCCCAGAAGACCAGTTTCGCGCTGCGGGCCCGAAATGCGTTGGCGGCGGCGGTAAGTCCGGGCGCGAGTGACTCGTGCACCAGGCAGCGCGCGTCGGACGGGTACATCTGAGTGCCGACGAAGTTGTCCGCCGTCGCATAGCGCAAATCGACCACGGCATCGGGAATGACGCCGCGGATGTCGACGAAACCGGCCTCGTCCGCGGTGACGGGCTCAGCGCCCGAGACGGGAGTCGGTGCGGCCAGGGCGGCCAGGGCGGACAGGGCGGCCGTCACCAGGATTGCCGAGCAGCAGACGCGAGAAACGTCAGGCACCGCCATACGGTGCCGCCTGGTCAGGCGGCCTCCTTGTCGTTGTCTTGCTTGTCGTTGTCTTGCTTGTCGCTGTCTTCTTTGTCGTCGTCCGCGACGGGACCCGGATTCGTCGTCTCATCGGGCTTGGTCGTGTCCGCGGGCTTGGTCGCGGGCGGATCGTCCGCCGCCGACGGCTCGTTCTCGTTCGCCGTGGGTTTGGTCGGCGCATCGCCGGTGGACGACTGGTCCTCGTCCTTGGCGTCCAGCTCCCCCAGGGTGGTCTCGTTGTCCCGCACCAACCGAAGCGTCGTTGCGGACGTCGACTTCTCGGACTCAGAGACCAGCCCGGCTCCCGACGAGGCCGGTTCGGATGCCTCGACTGGCGTTGGTGGATCGGCCGCAAGGGACACCGCCGAAGTCGACGGCGCGATCGTCGTCGTCGGGCCGAGATCGCCCAGGAAGGCCTCGATGCCCTCGCCCGCAGCGACGACGAGATCCTCGCCCACCTCGACCCAGTCGGTGGCCGGATTGAAGGGCAGGAACGACAGGGTCCTCGGCACGCCGGGATCGCCGCTCCAGTCGTACCCGAGGTCGATGATCACCTTCGCTGCCGGCGCGAAGAGATCGACGAACGGCTTCACCACCGGAGTGGTGCCGGTCGATGACGCGAAGTCCAGGATCAGGTCCGCGAGCGGCAGACTCTTCGCCGGAATCATGAAGTATTCGTTGCCGGCGGCGTCGACGCGACAGTGCGGCCCGGGACAGGGCGTGGCCAGTATGTTCGCCAGCTCGTCCGGCGTGTATCCATACGGCAGCGCCCCGGGGTTGTCGCCGTTGGGGGCCAGGTAGAAGCCGTGGACGGTGTCCAACGCGGCGGCCGCGTTCAACAAGGACAGCGGATTCAAGTACAGCGGGGCATACATCACGGGGTCGTACTCGAAGCCGATGCTGGTGATCGGTATCCCGGTATCGACCGGCATCGGCGGACCCCACGTCACGTCGAAGAAGGGCAGCGTCGGCAGGAAGCCGAGCCGGGTGAAGAATCCGCCGTCGGGGTTATAGGCGTTGCCGATCACGACCACGGACAGCCGACTCTTCACATCCGGATCGAGGCCGGCGAGGTTTCGCAGCTCGTTGGAGACGACGGCACCGCCTTGCGAGTAGCCGGCCAGCACGATGTCGTCGTCGGTGTTGGCCAACGCCGTGATCAGTGCGGAGTTGAGGTTGGCTACACCCGTCCCCACCGAGACGTTCCACGTCTCGCACCGCCCCGGTTCACACCAGCCCGGAAAAATGACAAGGGGAAAGAACGACGCCGGGTAGTTGATCCCCATGAGCGTGCATTCAGCCTCGGTCGTGCACGCGGCGGGCAACATCGGATCGGTACCGAAGATATAACGGCTGTAGAAGTTCTCCCGGTAATCGGCGACGACATTCCCGTCCGGCGTGCCGGTGCCCGGAACGATCAACACCCTGGTGGCGGCCAGCGTGAGGGCCGACGTGATCGTGTAGGCGACGGCGACCGTTACGGCGCAGAGGAAGGCGGCGATCAGGACGACCAACGACCGGACTGCTTGACGCATCAGCAAACCTCCACACCCATCGATGATTCACGGGGCGCGGGCGGTCACGTTTGCTGCGCCCATAGCGATGTTTGCACAAGGAGGCGGGCCGTGTGAGCAAAATTGATGACTCGGCCGGTATGGGCGGCGACGCGCTACGCCTCGGCGGCGAAGTTGCGGACGACGGCGGGGTCGACGGGGATGCCCGGCCCGGTCGTCGTCGAGACGACGATCTTCTTCAGGTAGCGGCCCTTCGACGACGACGGCTTGGCCCGCAGGATCTCGTCGATCGCGGCGCCGTAGTTCTCCGCCAACGCCTTCTCGTCGAACGACGCCTTGCCGATGACGAAGTGCAGGTTGGCCTGCTTGTCGATGCGGAAGTTGATCTTGCCGCCCTTGATGTCGTTGACGGCCTTGGTGATATCGGCGGTGACGGTGCCCGTCTTCGGGTTCGGCATCAGGCCGCGTGGGCCGAGGATGCGGGCGATACGGCCGACCTTGGCCATCTGATCGGGCGTGGCGATCGCCGCGTCGAAGTCGAGGAAACCGCCCTGGATCTTCTCGATCAGGTCTTCGCTGCCGATCTCGTCGGCCCCGGCGGCCTTGGCCTCCTCGGCCTTGTCACCGACGGCGAACACCGCGACGCGGGCCGTCTTGCCGGTGCCGTGCGGCAGGTTCACGGTTCCGCGCACCATCTGGTCGGCCTTGCGCGGGTCGATTCCCAGCCGGATCGCCACCTCGACGGTCGCGTCCTGCTTCTTCGACGAGGTCTCCTTGGCCAGCCGTGCGGCTTCCAGAGGGGAATAGAGGTTGTCGCGGTCGACCTTCTCGGCGGCTTCGCGATATGCCTTGCTCTTCTTGCTCATTCGTGTCTCCTGTTCAGAGTTGTGGTCGTTCGGGCCGAAGCTGGCCCTCCCACGGGTACCGCCGAAATCTATTCGACGGTGATCCCCATCGACCGGGCGGTGCCGGCGATGATCTTGGACGCGGCGTCGATGTCGTTCGCGTTCAAGTCTTCCTTCTTGGTCTCGGCGATCTCGCGGACCTGATCCCACGTCACCGAGGCGACCTTGTTGATGTGCGGCTCGCCGGAGCCCTTCGGCACGCCGGCGGCCTTCAACAGCAGCTTGGCCGCGGGCGGAGTCTTCAGCGTGAACGTGAAGCTGCGATCCTCGTACACGGTGATCTCGACCGGGATGACGTTGCCTCGCTGGTTCTCGGTCGCGGCGTTGTACGCCTTGCAGAACTCCATGATGTTGACGCCGTGCTGGCCGAGCGCCGGACCGACGGGCGGGGCGGGGTTGGCCTGCCCGGCCTGGATCTGCAGCTTGATCAGCGCGGCGACTTTCTTCTTCCGGGCCATGGGTGTTGGTGTTCCTCTCTCGTTCCCTGCGATTTCGGCGTGATTTCCTGCGCTCAGCGCTGGTTATCACGCCGAAATCGCTAGATCTTGGCGACCTGGTTGAAGGTCAGTTCGACGGGTGTTTCGCGGCCGAAGATGGACACCAGCACCTTGAGCTTCTGGGCGTCGGCGTTGACCTCGGAGATGGTCGCCGGGAGCGTGGCGAACGGGCCGTCCATGACGGTGACCGACTCGCCGACCTCGAAGTCGACCTCGACGGCCGCCTTGCCGCCCGAACCCGAGGCGACGTCGGCGGTCTTCCCGCTCGCGGCGGCCTGCTTGGGCTCGACGCGCGGCAGGAG
>NZ_JBOGDB010000144.1:0-23459 GCF_050701515.1 Mycobacterium sp.
GCGCACCACCCGCGAGATGATCAGCGCCAGCGCCAGGTCGCGCGCCCGGCCCGCCGGGTCGGTGAGGATGCCGTATTCGATCTGCGGCAAGCCTTTCTTGCCGTCGCGGGAGTAGCCGCGCGCGGCCAGCTCGCAGCACCGCCCGGTCACCCACGAGGAGGTCAGGTCGAACAGCGCCATGCGCCCCGGGTTCGCTTCTGGCCCCAAGTGTTTGGCGGCGAGCGTGGTTTCGATGGTGTCTTGGCGCTCGGCCAGCCAGTCCATCGCGGCGTAGATCTCATCGGTGGTGGCGGCGGCGACATCGAGATCGGGTCCCAGGGTGACATCGGGCCACCAGGCGGCGGTGGCCAGCTTGGACGCCGGGCGCACCACCCGCGAGATGATCAGCGCCAGCGCCAGGTCGCGCGCCCGGCCCGCCGGCCCCAGCAGGGCGGGAAAGCCCAGCTGATGCGCCATCGCCGCGACCGCGGCCACGTGCCCGTGCGGCAGCGACCGGGCGATGGTGAACTCGCTACCGGCCGCCACCAGCTGCGCACCCTTGAGTCCCGCGTCGATGAAGTCCACCACGTGCTCGGGCAGCGCCGACAGGTTGGCGACCGTCTCGTTGCGCACCCGCTGGCCCTCGCGGTAGGTGCGGCGCAGATACGCCGAAAAGTAGTCGCGGCGATGGCCCCGCTTGTCCACGTGCGTCTTCCTGACTCTGACTACGTGAACCTTCCCGCTTCCCCGCGACATGACAAGCAGCTTAACGGCTACACCGAGGTATTCCTAGCCGACACGCCCATATATTCTGACTACATAATCTGGCCTGTCCGGCCTCTTTCCCCCGGTCAACAAACCAATCGACCCACTCAGCTACCGCAACTTCGGACTAAAGATCACTCACTCGCAACGGATGCGCTACCTGTTCCGTGCGGACCTCATTCACGAGCGCGCCTATGCGTGGGACTGCGCGGAGGCGCTGGTCGCCTCGGGCGGCGCCGGGGACAATCCGTACACCGAGCCCGAGGCGGGGCGGCTCGAGGGCGATGTGACCACCGCCCGGAGGGCGGACGCCTTCTCGGGTATCGAACCAGAACTCCGGCCGACGATGGACGGACTGCGACGCGCCCCGGCCGAAGCGCTCTCTCGGGCTGCGGCCGGATTGCCCGACGCCCTCGATACCGTCGAGCGGATCCGCGCTCTGCAAGGACTCTGCCACGGGCACACCGGCGCGGGCGACGAGCGGGCGATGATCGCACTCCTCGCGGCCTCGGCGCGGATGGGTGATCTCGTCGCCGTCGTCAACGGTGTCGGGGCCTGGGAGCTCGCGGCCAACCTGCACGGCCGCGAGAAACGCGCGCTGCGCACGCTACTGCGCACCTACTACTACCCGCACGTGCAGCCCTCCATCGCATCAGCGCTGGCCCGGAGGGCGATCCGCTTCGCACAACTCCCCTGGGAGGAAACCATGGTGGCGGACCTGCTCTGCGACCGTTCCGACGCCGCGGCGCTGCTGGCGGCCATCGGCGGGGACGGACACTCCGGATGGCGGCGCATCGAAGACGATCTCAGCCGCCAATCCCGCTCGCGGGTGCTGGCGGCCAAACCGGATCTGGGCTGATCGTGGAGCCGCGCCGGCAGTTGATCGCACGCCGCGAGAACCTCCTGGCAGCGGTTGTCGAGCGGATAGCCGCATCGGGCGGCAACGCGACCAGATCCATCCGCCGGCCGCTGGCCGACTGGATGCTCACCGCCGCACGCACACGGCCGGTCCGGATCGCCCCGCGCAAGGCGCTGGCGCCGCGGGCTATCGATGTCGTGGCGCCCCGCGTGCTCAACGGCATCATGGAGCGTGAAACCAACCGGCTGGATCCAAGCGCGAGCCATCGACCGCTGCCAACCGGTGCACCAAATCCCGTGTGGCCGGGTATAACTCACACCATGTCCCGTATAGGTCGTCATAGCGCGCGCTATTGTCCGGATCGGGCATGATCTCCGAGGAGATCTTTGCCCAGTCGGTGTCGGGCGGCACCAGACCGACGCCGATTGCCGCCAACAGGGCATCGCCGTAACTGGCTCCGATAACCTGCTCAGGAACGAGCTGCGGACGACCCGTCACGTCGGCCAGGGTCTGCGCCCACACCGGACTGCGCAGCCCACCACCTACCGCCACCGTGCGCCTAGGAGCGTGCGCCTCGTCGAACCTCTCCAGGATCTGCCTGACCCCGAACGAAATGCCTTCGTACACAGCGCGAAACAGATGGCCGCGGCCGTGGCGAAGGGTGAGTCCGGCGAATACCCCCCGGGCATCCGGGTCGAAGACGGGTGTGCGCTCGCCGGCGAAGTAGGGCAGCACCATCAGGCCCTCAGAACCGGGCGGGACCGCCTGCGCCTCGGCCATCCGGGTCTCGACGGGTGCCTCGCCGGTGACGGTTTGCAACCAGCTCACGAGGCTCCCGGCGGTCGAAGTGCCCGCGGCCAGTGCCAGGGTCTCGCGCTCCACCCCCGCCGTCGTCCACAGCACGGGATCGCTGAAGTAGCTGTCGATGATCTGCACGAGAAACATGGTGGAGCCGTACATCAGCATCCGATCGCCCGGTTGCCGGACGCCGACCGAGAACGCTTCCGCGTAGGCGTCGACGGTGCCTGCGATCACCGGTGTCCCCACCGGCAAACCGGTCGCTGCGGCGGCTGTCTCGTGGACGGTACCGACGACGTCGCTGGGCCACACCAACCTGGGGAGCTGAAGATGCCCGCAAATACGCTGCGCCCAGTCGGAATTCCAGTCGAACTCGCGCATGGCGTAGAGCGGGTCGCACTGGCTGGCGGTGTGGTGGTCCATCACGTACTCACCGGTGAGTTTGGCCGCAATGTAGGAGTTCGAGCCGTACCAGCGCGTCGCCCGCGCGAAGACCTCGGGTTCGTGGCGACGCACCCATTCCAGTTTCGGGCCAACCGCCTGGCTCGACAGCACCGTCCCGGCCCGCTCCAGGATCGCGTCGGCGCCCAATTCCTCTGTCAGCAAGTCGATCTCGGCCGATGCTCGGGTGTCCACGCCGTACAGGATGGCCGGACGAAGTGGCCGCAGGGCCTGGTCGCACAGCACCAGGCACGGGCCGACACCGCTGACACACAATGCGGCCACGGCCGATCCGGCAGGGACCTGCGCGCTCAGCGCGCTGCCGATGGCACAGATCTCGCCCCACCAGGTCGCCTCGGCGTCGACTTCCGCCCAGCCGGGACGAGGCAATTGCATCGAATGCGACACCGTCTCGGAGGCCACGACTGCACCGGACGGGTCGACGAGAAGCCCCTTTGTGCTCCCGGTCCCCATGTCGATTCCGAGCAGCAAGTCCACCGGGAACGCTTATTCCTCGTAGCCGAGTTCGGCCAAGTCTTTCCTGGCCGCCTCGAAGAGCTGGTCCTCCATGGTGTTGACCGCCTCGTAGCCGCGGTCGTACTCCGGCATCCGGCGGAGAATCTCATCGGGTTGACCTTCCCGCATGTACCTCTGGAAGGCATCGATCAAGTCATGGATCACGTTTTCCGCGTCGGTCACGTTGTATGAGGTCGTTTCGACCTCGGTGGAACTGATCAAGAGCATGGCATCGTCCAATCGTCCCCATTCGTCCCACGCGGCCTCGTATTCGCCGATTTTGGCCAATATGCGATCGTTGGCCTCTGGCTTGTACACCCTAAATTCGTCGCCGAGCTCATACACAATGTCGTTGAGATCATCGAGGCTTGTGAAGTACGCACCGTAGGCGTCTTTTCGTTCTTCTCGTTCAGCCCGAACGTCTGCAGCGCGAGATTCCGTCTTGGAGGCGTTGTAGGCGAAGTATCCACCGACCCCCGCCCCGAGGATGCCGGTGAACCCCGCGATCACAGCGACCAGCAACAGAAGAGTTCTTTCACCGCGACGGAACTCTTGATGGGACGGTTGGCTGTCCGTCATGGAGCGACACTACGTCTCATCGTCCCATCAGCACGCGGCTTCGCAGTTCGCCTCGGCTCAACTCATGTATGCCTGGGCTACGGCATAGGTATCGAAGAAGTCACGCCAGCTCGTGAGCTTGCCATCACGCACAGTGAACCAATGGAGGAAGTCGGTCTCGCAGGTCTTGCCGGTGGTCTTGACGCGCAAAGTGACGTGCCCGGGGACGACCACATTGTCACCTTGAACGATGGGTTCGCCAACGTTCAGCGACTCGGGCGGCAGATGACCTTGCAAAGCGGCTTGGGCCCAGCCTCGAAAACCGTCATGCCCATTCCATGTTCCCGCTGCGGGGATTATGGACGGCCCGGAGTAGACAATCGTGAAGTCTGGAGAGAGCAGCGCGAGCACGGCGTCGAGGTCGCCGGCCAGGAAGTTGTCGTAGAAGCTCTGGACGAGTTCGGCGTTCCCTTTTTCGCTCACGATGGCGGCCCCCCAAATTCCTGACTAACCTGCAGCTTAGCCCCTTTGACTGTGAGGTGGCTCACAGTAATATGGCGGCGACCCAGCTTTCTCCGAGGAGGTCAATTCCATGACAAGGACACGTTCACACTCGCTCGCCGCCGGCGGCCTCAACTGGGCCAGCCTGCCGTTGAAGTTGTTCGCCGGCGGCAACGCCAAGTTCTGGAATCCGGCCGATATCGACTTCTCCCGCGACCGGGCCGACTGGGAGTCGCTGTCCGACCTCGAACGCGACTGGGCCGCTCGGCTGTGCGCCGAGTTCATCGCCGGCGAGGAAGCGGTCACCCAGGACATCCAGCCCTTCATGGCGGCCATGCGGGCCGAAGGGCGGCTCGGTGACGAGATGTACCTGACGCAGTTCGCCTACGAGGAAGCCAAGCACACCCAGGTGTTCCGCATGTGGCTGGACGCCGTCGGCATGACCGACGACCTACAGCACTACCTCGACGACCTTCCGTCCTACCGGAAAATGTTCTACGAAGAACTTCCGGAATCGCTCGACGCCCTGTCGATGGATCCCTCACCGGCCGCCCAGATTCGGGCATCGGCAACATACAACCACGTCATCGAAGGCATGATGGCCCTGACGGGATACTATGCCTGGCACAGGATTTGCGTTGACCGCGGGATTCTTCCCGGCATGCAGGAACTGGTCCAGCGCATCGGTGACGACGAGCGACGCCACATGGCGTGGGGCACCTTCACCTGTCGGCGCCACGTCGCCGCCGACGATGCCAATTGGACGGTCTTCGAGACACGCATGAACGAGCTCATACCGCTGGCAATGCAGAACACCGAAGATGCCTTCGCCCTCTACGACGAGATCCCCTTCGACCTGACCATGGATGAGTTCCAGGTATACGCCGCCGACAAGGGAATGCGACGGCTCGGAACGATCGGTAGCGCGCGGGGACGCGCACTGGCCGAGATCGATGTCGACTACTCGCCGCTGCAGCTGGAGGACACGTTCGCCGACGAGGACAAGAAGGCGCTGGCAGCCTCGGCATGACAGGCTGACACCTTTACATATGCAGTTCAGCGAGCGCGTGGATCTGCTCGAGGTAGTGCTCCAGCGAGTGATGGATGAATCGGGCAGACAGGATCGTGGTGCCGCCGGTGGCCATGGTCCGCAGCGTTTCCGCCGTCGCCGCCGGCTCCTTTACCGGGTCGAGAGGATGATCAGCCGGCAGGACGACCTCGAACCCTGGGGGAAGCTCTCGCGCCTGTAGCCACTCTGCAGCGGTTGCAATCGGCACGTTGAACGGACACCAACCATCGGCGAGCGTGACCGCGCGCCGTAAGGAGCGCCGGGTCCGGCCACCGATCCAAATCGGCACATGTGGCTGCACCGCGCAGGGGTCAACAATCAGCCCGCCAAACGAGTAGAACTCACCGTCATAGGCCGACTCATTGGTTGCCAGAGCTGCCCGCAGTGCGCGCAACGCGTCGTCGGCACGCGCACCTCGGTCGTCGAACGGCGCCCCGAGAAGTTCGAATTCTTCCTTGAGCGTGCCGACGCCGACGCCGAGGATCACCCGGCCGCCGCTGACGTGATCCAGTGTGCCGTAACGTTTTACGATCGCCAGCGGGTGGTGATACCCGAGCACCAAGGTCATGGTGGCCAGCCGGATCTGTTCGGTGCGAGCCGCCACATAGCCCAACGTGGCAAGGGGATCCCAGTACCTTGCGCCGCGTCGCCCGGCCTCGGAGGCAGGGATGCCGATGTGCTCGCTGCACGTGAGATGATGGTAGCCGAGTCGATCCGCTGTTTCGGCGACGCGGCCTATGTCTTCGATCGAGGCGTTCTTCTCCCACGTCAAGGGGGCGCCGGCGACGTTGGTGACGACGGGCGTCGCGATGGCGAGCTTCAATGCAGGGGCTCTTCCCCCGCCAGAATGGTGCGGTGCATGAGGCGGCCGCTGTCGACGGCGTACGGCAGCGCGCGGTGCATGGTGCCGGTGTTGTCCCAGATCAGCAGGTCACCGAGTTGCCACTCGTGCCGATAGACGTACTGCGGCTGGCTGGCCCAGTCGCGCAGGCGAGCCAGTAATGCGCGGCTCTCCTCGACCGGCAGTCCGATCACGTAGTCCGCCGTCGCGCCGAGGAGCAGCGACTTGCGGCCGGACTGGTGCGTCCACACCATGGGACAAGCCTTCGTCGGGGACTTCTGCCAGAACGTGATCTCGTCGTAGCTCATCTCCGGGGTCACGTAGTACTGCGACCGCTCAGCGCTGTGGACCACCCGAAGCTCCGCGATGGTGTCTTTGTCGGATTGCGGCAGGTCGTCGTACGCCGCGTAGGTGTTGCAGAACTCGGTCTCCCCGCCGGTTTCGGATAGCTTCATCGCCCGCAGCAGGGTGGCCAGATTCGGATAGGGCTGCAGCGAACCGTCGAAGTGCCAGAACAGCGAGCCCTTCAGATACTGGGCTCGCTGATTCACGTTCTTGTCGAGCGAGATCTTGTAGATCCCGTCCTCGCCCTCGTTAGCCACGATGTTGCCGAGGGTCTTGGCGATGGCGACTTGCTGCTCATCGCTGACGTCCAGCCCGCGGAAAAAGACCACTCCGCGCTTCTCCAGCGTCGAACGGATGTTCTCGGCTTCCCGGCCGCTCAGCAGCGTGTCGAGGTTGGTTCTGATTTCGCTACCGATTCTCGGGGTGAGGTCGACGACGTCGAGTTGCGTGGCGGAAAGTCCCATGCGTCAGCTCAATCTCGTGAGAATGGTGTTGGCAGAATGCTTCACCCGCGGTTGGTTCCACAGCTCCACCGCCAGCGAAACGGTGATCAGCGAATACAGCAGGTTGCGCAGGTTGGCTGCGTCCTCCGGCAGGGGGTTCTGGTAGTCGAACTGGTCGAGGTAGGCCACCGCCGCGTCGGCATGAGGAAACATCTCGTCGTAGAACGCCCGAATCTGGTCCATCGAGCTGTTGACGCGCTTCACATAGCGCTCGTGCCCATCTTCGATGGCCCACTCGGGTACCAGGTGTTCGAGCTGCGAGAACTGTTGAGGCAAAACCGCATTCATCGAAGTGCACCCAGCTGCATCTCGCCGGCTCGCACGTAGTCGGCCACCACCTTGTGCAGATGGCGCAGCAGAATCTCCTCGTCGTTCATGTGAAAGTCCTTCAGCGCGCCGCTGTTCAGCATCGCCTGCACGCCTTCGCATGGACTCGCGTCCTCCAGGATGATGTCGTTGAGGAACGTCACGGTCAGTTCCTGGCCCAACCGCTCCTTGTGCGTGGTCGGGGGCGCATAGAACATCTCCACTTCGAAGATGTGGGAGTGCGGTCCGGTCGGCCAGTGCGTGTGAGTGCTGAAACCGGAGGCACCGAAGATCAGCACGAAGTTGGGGAAGAACTGGAACGAGTCGAAACCGTATTTGTCTGCGCGCGTGGGATTCAAGCCGGGCGGCATGGGCCCGCGATCGGTGCGCTTGTTCCAGGGGCCGGCTGCGCTGGCCTCCATCACGCACTCAATGGGCTTGGAATACGGTGTCTTTCGCGATGGCTCACCGGCGAACGAGAACATCCTATGTGGTCCCTTGAGCTGGTAGGCCAACGCATCGGTGAACGGGTTCGGCTTGTCTAGCGCCTCCTTGGCCTCCGCGGTGAGGTTGCCGAACGAGGAAGCGTGTAGGTAGGGGCCGTGATAGCTCTCCGCGAAACTGTCGACGAAGATCTTCCAGTTGCACTGCAGCTCGGTCTTGAATTGGTACACCCGGTGCGGCCCACCGAAGGGATAGCCCTCGATGCCGTGCGCGAGCTCATCGAGGAAGGCGCGCAGCGGCTCGGTGTTGTCCGGGTTGAGGTTGATGAAGATGAAGCCTTCCCACACCTCGCATTGAATCGCCGGCACGCGGCAGTTGTCGGCATCGAAGTCGAGCAGCAGATCCTTGCGGGTGGGCGAGTGCAGCGAGCCATCCAGGTTGTAGCGCCAGCCGTGGAAGCGGCAGTACAGCAGTGGCGCCCGGCCTTGCACCTCCCGGAAGGGATCGTCCTGCCACAGCATCTTGTTGCCGCGATGCGGGCAGATGTTGTGGAAGGCGCGAATCACGTCGTCCTTACCCCGCACCACAATGATCGAGGTGTTCAGGAACTGCAGCTCGCGGGTGAAGTAGCTGCCGGAGCGCGGCACGCGCTCCACCCGGCCCACGTATAGCCAGGTCTTCTTGAAGACGTGCTCGCGTTCCTTCTCGTAGAACTCCCGCGAAACGCAGTCCTCGAGCGACACCGGGCCGCGGCCGAGTTCGGGATACGCATCGGTCCAATGCCCACTTGCGGGCTTGCTCACCAGGGTTTCTTGACTCATGAGGCCCTCCTGTCCGTTGGCCCCGACTAGATCCGGGCCGACGGTAACAGTTGCCGAAATAGTCAAAACAGCCGCAAAACCGCAACACCCTGTTGCATATTTGGAACACCGCACATGGAACAGAACCTGCCCTTTGATCTCGATGCCCTGCTGGTATTCGGCAAGGTGGTGGAAAGCCGCAGCCTGTCGAAAGCGGCGGTGTTGCTCGGAATGCCGAAATCCACCGTCAGCCGCAAGCTGACGAAGCTGGAATCCGATCTCGGCATCAAGCTGCTGCGCAAGAACACGCATCAGCTCACCGTCACCGACCTCGGCGAGCAGGTCTACGGCCACGCCGTGAGCATCCTGGCCGAAGCCAACGGCGTCCGCGCCCTGGTGGAAGGGAGCAAGCAGGAACCCCAGGGCGAGCTGCGGGTCGCCATACCGGTATTCGTCGGGATCGACTACGCCTCCAGGGTCGGCGCCACGTTCCTGCAGCGCTATCCCAACTCGCGGTTGGACATCCGGTTGGTGGACAACATGGTTGACCCGATCAAGGACGGGTTCGACGTGGTTTTCGGCACCGGGCCACTGCAGGATTCCACGTTGATCGCACGAAAGGTGTTCAGTCTCGAACTCTTCCTGTGCGCCTCAGCCGATTTCGTGCGGCAACTTCCTGAGCCGCTTGCCGATCCGACGCAGTTGAACAGCCTGCCTTTCATCGACTTCGGCTTCGGCGGGCCACGCAAGCTCACGGTGGCCAAACAGCGGCGTCGATACGAGCTGTCGCCCCAGATGCGGGCGCGCGCCAACAACTTTCAGGTGTGCAAGCAATACATCATGCAAGGGCTCGGCATCGGCGCCATGCCGACTCAGATCATCTGCACCACCGAGCTGCGCGAAGGCAGCATCGTGCCCGTCCTGCCGGATTGGAACCTGGAGCCGCTGGACGTGCACATGATCTATCCGTTCGAGCTCTCCTTCTCCACGCTGATAAGCGCGTTCTACGAGGCGGCCTGCGAGATCATCGTCGAGAACACCGCTCGAATCTGATGCGCGACGTTGACAACGTCACCGTCGGGGGAGATAGTGATCGCACGTTAAACGAAAACATGGTTTTCAGATAACGCGCAGCCCGCCCCACAGATGCGGAGAAACCGTGAGCGAAGCGCAGAGGCCACTGGCGTGGCTGCCGTTCTCGATTGCGGAGGCGTCGCTAACCGGCAAACCGGGCTGCGAAGACATGGGTCTGCCGCAGGCGTGGTCGCATCTACTGCACAGGCTCGGCGAGGCAGCTCGGGTCGTTGAATCCGACCCGGCGAATCGAAATCGGGTCGATCTCGCGGCGGGGATGCGGCATCTGCTGGTGCTGCTGGCAGCCGGCGTCGACGAGGCGTTGAGGTTCGATCCGGATCCAGTCTTAAGTGTCGAGCGCACTAGCACGGATGACATCGTGACCTGGGGAATGGAGTGCCCGGACTGCATCTACACCCGGGCCACCATGCGCGGCGGTGAGAGTTACCGGCTCTTCGGCAACCGTGGCACCGCCCGGTATGTCGGACTGCAGACGATGAACGGGATCGTCTCGACCGCAAATGAATTGGTCGACGAACTCGAAGTGGACACGGACGGGAACTTCGAGGTCGTCCTGTCCGCCGATGAGCGCGACGGAAACTGGATGCGGATTGAGGGTGATCATCCCACGTTGACGGTGCGCCACTTCTTCTACGACTGGAACATCGAGGTGCCCTCGTCGCTGCGCATCGAACGGCTCGGCGAACCGGTTGAGGCCAAACGCAGCACCGTCGATCCAGACGTCGCGTTGTCGCGGCAACTGGTCGCCCTCGGCGACTTCGTTCACGACAACCTGCAGTTCTTTCTCCAGTTTGGCGGGGCGGCACCACCCAACGGCTTCCTGCCCCCGGTCGACCTCACCGAGATCGGTGCAGCCGCGGAAAACAGGCCGGTCATCGGTCGCTGGGAACTCGGTCCTGACGAGGCGCTCATCCTGGAAGTCGAACCACCCGAGGGTGTCTACTGGAGTTTTTCACTCGGCAACCCGTGGTGGGAGACGATCCACTACGGACGCCATCAGTCCAGCCTCAACGCCCATCAGGCGGTGGTGGACTCCGACGGGCTGGTGCGGGTGGTGCTGTGCGGGCGTGACCCGGGAGTGGCGAACTGGCTCGACACCGCCGATTTCAGCAATGGAGCAATGATCCTGCGCTGCGTGCGCACCGCGACGGCACCGATACCGAGAACCCGCCTGGTGCGCTTTGACGAGATCGCCTCGGCGCTGCCCGCCGACACCACCAGCGTCAGCCCCGACGAACGGGCATCCATCCTCGACCGGCGCCGCCGCGCCGTGCACGAAAGATTCGCACTGTGACGTTCTCCGCCGACGAGCTGGAAGACGGCGCCCGCGCCGCAACCGGGCTGTGCGACTTCGGCTCGCCCTATTACCGGGAGGGCCTGGAGCGGACCGTCGAGGCGCTGAACACGGAGGCCGACCTCAACGACATGGGCCAGGTCATCCAACACGCAACCATCAGCAACGCCTTGATCCAACGCCTCAAGATCGAGGACACCTACGCCCACCATCCCGAAATCAACGACGAGGTTGTGGGCGGCCCTGTCTTTATCATCGGGCTGCCCCGCACCGGGACGACGGCGTTGAGTCAGCTGGTGGCGGCTGATCCCCAGTTCCGTTCGCTGCGAATGTGGGAGTCGCAGGCCCCGACCCCGCCGCCGGAGGCGGCGACTCAGCACACCGACCCGCGGATCGCGCAAGCAGAAGCCGGCCTGGAAATGCTTAACGACATGTTTCCGTTGATGAAGACCCTGTATAACTCCGAGGCGACGGCCGCGACCGAATGCCAGGACCTGATGGGCATGAGCTTTCGCACCTTCCATTTCGACGGTGTCGTTCGCGTCCCGGGTTACCTGGCGTGGCTGATGGACTGCGATATGCGGGATACCTACACGTTCCATCACCGGGTGCTCAAACTTTTGCAATGGCACTGCCCGCCGGTTCTGTGGCACCTCAAGACACCGGTGCACATGTTCGCCCTCGATGCGCTCGTTGAGGCGTATCCGAACGCGAAATTCATGTGGAGTCACCGTGATCCGGCCAAGGTGATGGGCTCGGTGTGCAGCCTCATCCGGTACGTGCGCAGCTGGAGCAGTGACCGCAACGACCCCGAGGAACTCGGCGCGGAGCAGCTCCACAGCTGGGCCGAGGGAGTTCGGCGGGCGATGGACTTCCGCAAACGCGTCGGTGACGAGCGTTTCGGCGATGTCGCCTTCGCCGATTTGCAGACCGCCCCGGTGCAGACGCTGGAGGCCAGCTACGAGTCCCTGGGCTTGACCTTCACCGACGCCACCATGCTTTCGGTCGAGCAGTGGGCCCGCGAGCACAGACCGGGCTCCCGTGGCGCACACGACTACGATCTGGCCGACTTCGGACTGACGCCAGCGGGCGTGCGCGAACGGTTCGCGGAGTACCTCGGCACCTATGACGCGACCGCGTGACCCATGAGCGGCCCACGCACGCGACGACGCGACAAACTTCCTCCCGACCCGAGTGTGCGTCGCGCCATCGTGGCCGCCGCGTCGAAATCCGTTCGCGAGCAGGGAGTTCGAGGACTAAGCGTCGCTTCAGTCCTTGATCGCGCCCAGCTGGGCACCCGCGCCTTCTACCGAAATTTCGAATCGAAGGACCAGCTGGTTGCGGCGGTCTTCCTGGAAATGGCACGCGTGGAGAAGCGGCGGCTGAGACGGAAGATGGGGTCTGCCGCCAATCCGGTTGACGGGGTGTCCGCCTGGATCGACGGGCGACTCGACCTGGCGTTTGACGAGAACATCAAATCCGACATGCGTCACTTGTCACTGGAGGCCCAATCACAGATGTTCGCCTCCCCCGAGCTGGTACAACCCGCATACGCGGAGATGCTCAAACCGCTGATCGAACAGCTTGAGCGCGGCCTGCAACAAGGCGTGTTCCACGACATCGATCCGGTCAACGAAGCTCAGTCCATCCAGGGCGTGGTGTGGGCGTGCACCGAACGGCAATGGACGACAGGCGAATGCGATCGCACTGACGTTCATGAACATGTTCTGCGCTTCTGCCTGCGCGGGCTGGGCGTGGTGCCGGAAACGATCGCTCAAACCCGTTGACCAATCAGCATCACTGACAGAAGGAGACACGATGGACCTGGGCTTAGCCGGATCGACGGCCGTCGTCACCGGCGGAAGCAAGGGCATGGGGTTCGCCATCGCCGAAACCTTGGCATCCGAAGGAGCCAGCGTGGCCGTGATGGCCAGAAACCGGCCGTCTCTCGACGCCGCAGTGGAAACACTTCGAGAAGCCGGTGCTCCCGACGCAGTGGGAATCAGCGTGGATATGGCCGATGCTCCGTCCATCACCGCCGGGTTCGCGGCGGTCTCCGAGCGCTGGGGAAATCTCAATAGCCTGGTACACACCATCGGTCCGGGCGATGGATATTTCGAGCAGATGGACGACACAGAATGGGACGCCGCCTTCGCGCTTGGCACCATGTCGGGTGTGCGCTCAATTCGCGCCGCGCTGCCCATGCTGCGCGCCGCCGACTGGGCTCGCATCGTCACACTGTCCGCGCACTCCATTCAGCGACAGAACCCGCGCATCGTCGCCTACACGGCATCGAAGGCAGCACTCACCAGCGTCACCAAGAATTTGTCGAAAAGTCTTGCCAAGGACGGCATTCTGGTCAACTGCGTGTGCCCCGGAACCATCGTGACCGCCAGTTTCACCGAACAACTCAACGACATCCTCGCCGCCGAAGGCCTCGATGCCACCAATCCGCATGACGTCATGACCTGGATCGACAACAACTTCCACCAGCCGTGCGACCTCGGTCGCGCCGGGCTCCCCGAGGAGATCGCCTCCATCACGACCTACCTGGCGTCCCGGCGTAACGGCTATGTCACCGGCGCCACGGTAAACGTCGACGGGGGCTCCGACTTCGTTTGAGAAGGCGAAGTGATTCAAGAGATGCGCCGTTCGAACCACACTGGCGTGTCGGGAAATGACAAAAACATGTCGGGTTATGTCAAGACCCGCGATGGCACCGTCGACGATCCTGTTCATACCAAACTCCAACCGAACCGCTCACTGAGCGGAGAAATGCGAGTGAAAGCATGAGCTATCTCGCCCCCATCGCGATCATGATCTTGGTGCTCGCCCCGGCGCTCGTCCCACTGGTCATCAGCGGAGCCCACGCCGTCGGCAATCGGCGATGGAAGCCCGAGCCGGCCTAACGACCGTTACGCGAGTTTCGCATCGACCAGCAGAACTGGCACCCCTAGTTCCGCACACCTTGCGGCTAGGGGTGCCAATTCGTCTCGGGCGTCAGTTGCCCGGCCGGCGGCCGTGAGCGTCTCGACGAGCAGCAGTCGTGCGTACAGCGCAGCGAGGGGTCTGCGCGGCCATCGATTGCCTCAGCCAGTTCGGCGGCCCGTCGGCACGCCTGCTCGCGGTCGTCCGCAGAATCACTCGCGGATAGCAGGCGAACCGCGGAGTCCTCGTTGAGTTCGGCTGTCAGCGTGGCGATTCCATTGTCCTGGGGGATGGTGCGGGGCGATCGCAAGCCGGCGGCAACCGCCTGCGGTAGCGCGACGCCCAGCCGGATGCGCTCGTTCGTGATCCGGGCGGCAAGGCGTGGCAGCCGCAGCTGGTCCGCAGCCTTCGCGCCAGCGGCAAGGCGATCGACCGCAGCCTCATGATCTCCTTGGGCTGCCTTGATCCGCGCTCCGATGACGTACCTGGCGGCCAAGTAATCCACTGCGCCACCTTCGGATCCGAGCATATAACTCTCGTCCAGTAGACGCGTGGCCTCGGCCAGGTCGCCAGTCTCGTAGAGCAATTCGCCCAGAAGCGCACCCGTCCGCCGGCGCGAAGGACGTCGGTGAGTCGGCTGCGCGCGACCAGTGCCCTGGAGCGGGATAGCCGGAGACCCCGCGGGAAACAGCATCGATGAGCAGGCACGCATATACACATCATAGTGTATGATGGTGTCATGACGCGGACCAACATCGATATCGACGACGATCTGATCGAGCAGGCGATGCGAATGTATCGACTGGACTCCAAGAAGAGCGCCGTCCAGTTGGCACTTCAAAGACTTGTAGGTGATGCGATGTCGCGCGAGGAAGCTCTTGCCATGCAGGGCTCGGGCTTCGAATTCAGCAACGACGAAGTGGAGGCGTTCTCGGACACGCCCGAAGAACGAGAATGATCGTCGACACATCGGCCTGGATCGAGTTCTTGAACAACTCGGACTCCGGGGCGAGTCGCCGGATCGCAGACGAGATCGCGCGCGATTCGCACCTGATCGTCCCCGAGCAGGTCTTGATGGAACTGCTCATCGGACCGACCGACGAACTCACAGCCCACAGACGCAGACGCTTCTTGCACCGTTTTCACATCGAGCCGATCGCTCCGCTCTCCGACAGCGAGGAAGCCGCGGCGATCCACCGGAGATGTCGGCGCGAGGGCAAGACCGTGCGAAACCTGATCGACTGCCAGATCGCGGCGATGGCTCTCCGGCTGAAGGTGCCCATCCTGCATCGAGATCGCGACTTCGAAATCATCCGTGCACACTGCGGGCTACTAACCGAGCCGGTGTTCTAGCTCATGCGAACTGGTCGCGCAGCTCGGTCTTCTTGAACTTTCCAGTGGCCGTGCACGGGATCTGCGCCACGAACTCGAACCGGTCCGGCAGCTGCCACTTGGCGAAGTCCTGGGCGAGGTGCTCGCGCAGCTCGTCCGCGGAGGTTTCGGCGTTAGCGCGAAGTGAAACCACCGCGAGTGGGCGCTCGCCCCACCGTTCGTCGGGTATGGCGATGACCGCGGCCTGTGCGACCGCCGGATGGGACATGAGCCGGTTCTCCAGGTCGACCGACGATATCCACTCACCCCCGGATTTCACGAGATCCTTTGAGCGATCGCAGATCCGGATGCAGCCATGGGCGTCGATGCGGACCACGTCCCCGGTCTTGAACCAGCCGTCGGGCGTGAAGCTGTCGGCGCCCCGGCCGGCGTGGTAGCTGCCGGCGACCCACGGTCCGCGGACCTCGAGCTCACCCATGGCCGCGTCATCCCGCGCGATGAGTCTGCCGTCGTCGTCGCGCGCGCGGATGTCGAAGAACGGGCTGGCGACGCCTTGGCGTCCCCGGTAGCCGTACTGGTCGTCGGCCTCGCTCTCGTCGAGGCTCTGCGGCAGTCGGCACACCGAGCCCAGCGGTGCAGTTTCCGTCATGCCCCAGGCCTGGACGACGGTGAGGCCGTGCCGGTCGAACCCCTCGAACATCGACCGCGGGACAGCGGCTCCGCCGACGATCAGCCGGTCCAGGGCAGACAGGTCCCATCGGCCGGGTTCGGCATCGAGCGCCGCGAGCATGCCCATCCACACGGTGGGCACCCCCGCTGTCATCGTCACGCCCTCGCCGGCGCACAGGTCGAGCACACTCTCCGGGTCCAGGCGTGGGCCCGGGAGTACAAGACCTGCTCCGGCGAGCGCCGCGGCGTACGGCAGTCCCCAGGCGTTCGCATGGAACATAGGGACGACGGGAAGCATTGTGTCCCTTGCCGATACGCCCAGCTGATCCGGCAAGGCCGCAACCAACGAGTGCAGGACGAGCGCGCGATGCGAGTAGACGACACCCTTGGGCCGGCCTGTGGTGCCAGAGGTGTAGCACATCGCCGCCGCCTGGCGCTCATCGAGCCTGGGCCACTCGACCGGCTCGCCGCCGGTAATCAGCGACTCGTAATCGAGCATGCCGCCGGGCGTCTCGCCGGTGTGTGAGACGACGATAACGTGCGCGAAGTCCCTTGCCTTTCGGAACGTTTCGAACACGTCGAGTAGGGACTCGTCGACGACGATCACCTTGTCCTGGGCGTCATCGACAATGTAGGCGAGCTCCTCGGGAAACAACCGCGGGTTCAGCGTGTGAATAACCGCACCCATGGCGGGCACTGCGAAGTACAGCTCGAGGTGCTCGCTCTGGTTCCACAACAGCGTCGCCACCGGGTCACCCTCGCCCACGCCGAGTCCGGCCAGGGCGCCCGCGAGGCGGCGAGCACGGACGGCGCACGCGCCGAAGGTGGTACGGGTGATCGTGCCTGAGGGCCGGCGCGACACCACCTCCCGCTCGGCATGGAACTGCTCGGCCCGCTCCACGATGCTGGTCAGGGTCAGCGGGTAGTCGTCCATACTGCCGCTAAGGAGATGCCCGGTCATGAGTTTGCCTTCCTACGGGTGGCAGACCTACGAATTGGGATCGGGGGCGCTTGCGCGACGTCGCGAAGCTCGTCCAGCCCCGCGCGCAGCGCATCCAGGATGGGCCATGGGTCGTCGAGCTGTTCGCGATCCACGACGATTCCGAAGTCGAGCGAGTCCTGATAGCTCATGAGGGTGATATTGATGCCGATCCCGTCGACCACGGCGGACACCGGTATCTGCGATCGCTGCCGTGCACCACCGAGGTACTTCGGCGACGACGACCCCGGCACGTTCGAGATCACGACATTGGCGGGCGCTTTGATGCCGCGCACGCCGACCAACCGGGACGTCGCGCGTGCCGCCTGGGCGAACAGGGCCGGCGGGATGAAATGGTTGGCGTCCAGCAGCAGCGATGCCGGCAGCGTGCGGTGGCGCTCCTTGACCGCGTTCATGGTCTCGTTGATCCGGCGCAGCCGTTCCAACGGGTCCGCCCCGTCGGTCGGCAGCTCGGAGAGCATCACCGAGACCCGGTTACCGAACGTCCCCATCTGCTCCGGGGTCCGGACCGACATCGGGATGAAGCCCACCAGGGGTTGAGCCGGGAGTTCCCCCCGCTCTTCCAGCCACGACCGCAAACCGGACGTAACCATGGCCAGGACGACGTCGTTGACGGTGCAGCCGAACGCGTTCTTGACCATCTTCACATCATCGAGCGACACCGACCCGAACGCGACTCGGCGGTGGGCCGATATCCGGGTCTGGAACCGGGTCTTGGGTGCCACCACGTCGCTGCCTTTCGGTGCGGATCTGGCACCGCCGGCGGGAAGCAGCCGCCCGATCCCTCTACTAGTTCGCGCGACCGTCTTGACCCCGGGCAAGCCGCGGAGCGTCGGGACATCGTCGAGATGACGCAACGTCGTTGGGGCCCCGCGCAATACACGCAACGGCTGACGCAGCATGCCGAGTGCTCCCCGGCCAAGCATCTGCCACTCGGACGGGAAACGTTCGGCGACAATTTCGGGTGCCGACTCCGGCTTTCGACCGCCGGCGTCATCGTCGAGCAGCATGCTCATCACCTCATTGCCGGACACTCCGTCAACGGCGGCGTGATGCATTTTGGTCATCACCGCAACGGCGCCGTCCTCCAGCCCGTGGATCACGTATACCTCCCACAGCGGGCGGGCCCGGTCGAGCTGCCTACCGATCAGCTCGGCCACCAACTCGGCCAGCTGGTGCTGAGTGCCGGGAGCGGGCACCGCGATCTCTCGGACGTGGTACTCGATGTCAAAGGTGCCGTCGTCGACCCAGTACGGGTAGTCGAGGTTGAACGGGACAGGGGCCAGCCGCCAGCGGAAGGTGGGCAGCAGGTGCAGTCGTTCGGTGATCAGTTCACGAACCAGTGCCGCGTTCAGCGGTCGGCCCGAGGCCGTCTCGGCCTCGTACACCCCCAGCACGCTCACATGGCCCTGGATGCGGTTGCTTTCCATGGCGAGGAACTGGGTGTCGAGGCTCGTCAGTTGGCGCATTCATCGATGGTCGGTGGCGCTGATCGTTGCCCGCTTGTCTGCGCCCGACAACGTTGGGTCCGTGCGTTGTCGGAATCCCTCACCCACCGCGACGTGCGGCGATAGCGTGGGCGGCATGGAACCGGCCTGGGTGGCTGCTCAGGACGAGACCGAGCGTCGGCTGTGGTCGACGGTCGTGCAGAAGGCGGCTGTCGAACTCACCGAACGTGCCCGCGAGATCAGTGATGCGGTCGTGGCTTATGTCAGCGCACGGATGCCTGATTTGCTCGACGACCCCGGGAGTTTGGAAGGCATCCGCGCTAGCACGGAGGCAAGCATCCGCGACTTCGCAGAGATACTGCGCTCTGGCGCCGATCCGGTCGAGGCGGTCAAGCTGCCCTCCGCGACGCTGGACTACGCGGTCGACGGCGCACAACGCGGGGTTCTGCTGACCACGTTGATGCGCATCTACCGGTTGGCCCATGCCGCGACCTCGCAACACCTCAAGGCGATCCTGGCCAGCCATGTGGCGGACGCAGACGAATTGAATGTGGCGACCGACCTGTGTTCGACGGTGTTGTTCGGCTACGTCGACACCGCGCTGTGCCTCGTTGAGGACGCGTACACCACCGAGCGGGAACGGTGGCTGCGCAGCGCCGCCGCCAGCCAGGCCGAGACTGTCGGCACGATCTTGGCCGGGCAACCCATCGACGTCGATGTCGCGAGTCGACGGCTGCGCCACGACTTGCGCCGGGTGCACGTCGCCGCGGTCGCCTGGCTGGACACCCACGAGGAGGACCGCAATTCCCTCGCCCTGCTCGAAGCGGCCATCCGCGACATCGCCGCGGCTATCGGCAACAAGCACCCCCTTGTCCACCCTCTCGGCACGTTGTCAATCGCAGCCTGGATCAGTACCAAGAGCTCGGTACCGTCCAGAGTGCTGGACGAGCTGCGGTTCCGGACGGCGCCGGCGCCGGGCGTCCGGGTGGCGATCGGAGAACCGGCTCGCGGTATAGCGGGATTTCGCGACAGTCACTTCGAGGCACTTCAGGCGCAGCGAGTCACCCGGCTGACGGGTCGCCCCGAAGGCAGCGTCACCCGCTTCAACGACGTTTCGCTGCGCTCCCTTGCCACAGCAGACATAGATCAGGCCCGCAGCTTCGTCGCGCGCGAACTCGGTGCGCTGGGAGCGACCGATGAAACCACCCGCCGGCTCGCCGCGACGGTGCGCACATACCTAGAAGAGAACGGGAGCCGCGGTAGGGCGGCGAAACGACTCCACGTCCACGAGAACACTGTCGCCTACCGGCTCCGGCAAGCCGAAGAGCTGCTGGGAAGGCCGCTGGACATGCGCACACTCGAGCTGCGGGTCGCGCTGGCCCTGGCCGAAATCGTTGCGACCGAAGGCGCTCCGGTAGATGGTGCGGCGACGGGCCGCTAACACTTCGTGCTCGCTTTGGTCACGAACATTTGCCAGCAATGCTGGTCCGACAACGACCGTGATTGGATCGGGCAAGCGGCCTACGCAGACGACGGCCCGGAGGTTGCGATATGGGGTCGCTCGGACCGACACATCTGATTTCTCTGCTTCTCGCGGTCGCCATTATCTCCGCGACATGTGGATTCTTCGCATCAGCTGTTGTGTGGAGGAACAAGCGCCGCGCGCGCAGGTTGTTCCGTCTCGGCTTCTTCTGCGGATTCATGGCGGGCGCGATCCTGCGCGGAAGGCGTCGCGGCCTGAACGCGCTCGGAGCCGTCGCCCGCCTGCTCAACCCAAACCGGACTACATCTCGCCGTGGAGCGACAGCACGGTGACGTCGGGTGGCGCGCCGATCCGCACCGGCGGACCCCAGAACCCCGCGCCCCGTGTGACGTACAGCTGCGTGTTGTCCACCGCGGATAATCCGGCGAGGGACGGTTGTCCGAGCCGGACGATGTAGTGGAATGGCCACATTTGGCCACCGTGGGTGTGTCCGGACAACTGCATATCCACCCCGCGCGCAGCTGCCTCCTCGATCAGAACCGGTTGATGCGCAAGAAGTATCGTCGGTCCGGACGGATCCAGTCCGGATAGGGCGCGGTCGAAGTCCGGTGCGTCTGAATACGATTCACCGGCGATGTCGTTCACGCCGGCCAGGTTGAACGCTGCGGCACCGCGCCGAATCGGCGTGTTCTCGTTGCGCAGTGGCTGCAGGCCGAGCCGCTCCAGTTCCCGCAACCAGGAGAATGGATCCTCGACGTAGTACTCGTGGTTCCCGGTGACAAAGAATGTTCCCTCCCGGGAGTGCAAGTCCCGCAACGGCTCCGCCGCTGAGCCGAGCTGCTCGACCGTCCCGTCCACTACGTCGCCCACGATCGCCACCAGGTCCGGCGCTGTCGCGTTGACCATCTCGACGATCCGCTCGGTGTGTGCATCACCCGACAGCGGGCCAAGGTGGATGTCGGAGACGACCGCGATGCGGAACCCGTTGAACGCCGGATCGAGTTTGCGCAGGCGTACCGGTACCTGCAGCAGGTCGGGCGGCCCGAGCGCCTTGGAAGCACCGACCCCGACCAGGCCGACCGACGCTGCGCCGGCCGCCACCGCACCGGCCCGAGCGAGGAATACCCGCCGATTCAACGCCCGCGACGCTGTGGGCTCCTTCGCGGTCATCGCCGTTGATGGCTCCTTCCTGGCCCAGCCTCGCAGCGCGAGCCGGAGCGGCTCCAGCACGAGCAACATCAGGAACAAGTACGCGGCCAGGCCAAACCAGAAGTAGCCCGGCCACGCGAACGACACCGTTTCGGTCAGCCCGAAGACCCGCGGCGCGATCAGGGTCGCGACGAGGACCGTCGCAAGTGCGATGAGGATCGCCGTGAGAATCCGTCGCGTGCGTCCTGGCCGGGTGGTGTCCTTGATCAGCCGTTTCCAGAGGTAGAGATGCATCAGCCCGAGAATTGCGATGAGAACAACGATGAACATGCACGTCCTTTCTGCAGGCTGATGTCCCTTCGTAGCTGATCACACAGGAAAGGGCGGCATCTCGGCGGCTGTCGATGCGTCTCGTTTCCCAGAACACCGGTCGAATCCGCCGTGTGGTACCTCGAATCCTCCCCATGAGATTGGGTTGATCACTCGTTGTTCACATCGAGTTGTTACACATCGACGCCAGCCAGTCACCCACCGCCACCGGCCTCACATCCGCGAAACGACCATTGACGGGAGACAGACAACGACTGAGGAATTCAAGGGTGTCATCAAGCTGGATGTGCGGGACTCCACGCCGGACTGGTCGCCATACGAGCTGAAGCGGGCACCCGAGGGAGTGCCGAACGTACTGGTAGTGCTGTACCACGACACGGGATCATCGCCGCTTCGGGGCGGTGCTGATGGGCCGTCGCCCAGATGTTGTGCTGCTGAGATGCGTTTCGTCACAAGTCACTCCGCATCGCCGGGCGGTAGGCCGCGCGATTCGTGGACACCGCTAACCGGTGCACTGTCCGTGCACCCCGGTAACTGATGCACTCACCACCGCCGTGTTCGTGCATACAACGAACAGGCGACCGCTTGATCGTCCCGGCCGAAATGGCGCCTCGCCAGGCTGTACGGCGCTTCCCCGCATCCATGAGCAGCATTTACAGTCCCGCACCCCCAACTACAGCGACCGTATTAGGACCATATATTTGGTTCAAGAGGTCGAGGCGGCCTGAGTCGATATTTCACTAATACAAGCAAAGACCGCAGCTCGCTGGGTACCCCGTGTAGTCGGCACTCAAGAATCGGCCGACCAGTCGTCATTGACCATGCGAAAACGACGCAGAATGACCCTCATGGCCATGCTTTAATGGCGAAATCGACGTGCCGCGCATGCCTTCTTGGCAGGGATTTCCACTCGGGTTGACGCTTCCCGAGGTGGCGTCGGTCGGCCATCTACCGGCTGGCCGTGTCATCGAGCTACCAGGCCGGGGCAGCACCTATGTGGTGGACTCCGGACACACCGATGCCGCCGGCCCGACGTTTGTGTTGCTGCACTCGGTGGCCTGCACTGGTCTGCTTACGTGGTACGCGTCGCTAGAGCTGGTGCGGCGGTTCGGTCGGGTTGTGGTCTTCGATCAACGTGGACACGGTCAGGGCATCACCTCGCCGCGCTTTCTCCTCGAGGACTGCGCCGACGATGTCGCCGCGCTCGCCAACGAGCTCGGCGTCGATTCCTTCATTCCCGTCGGATTCTCGATGGGTTCGCTTGTTGCCCAGCTGGTTTGGCGGCGCCACCGAGACCGGACCGATGGTTTGGTGTTGTGCGCGGGCGCCGCGAGGTTCGGCGGCACTGCCGCCTATCGGCGCTTCGGGACGGGCATCTTCGCCGGTCTGCTCGACGCCGTCAGTCCGGAACCGGCGCGATTGGCAGCGGCCGCGTCGCCGCATCACGGCTACTTCAACGACCGCCGCTGGGCGTACGGGCAGTTCCGCGCAACCAGCGCTGGGACGGTTATGCGCGCAGTCGCCGAACTGTTGCGCTTCGACTCCCGCCGGTGGGTTGCTGAGATCGACGTGCCGACCGCGGTCGTCCTCACGCTGCGGGACCGTGCGGTTCCCTCCCAAGACCAGCGGTGGCTGGCCGGCCAGATTCCCCGCGCCCACACGGTTACCGTCGACGCCGGGCATGCGTGCTGCACGTTGAATCCGGAGGCCTTCTTGCCCGGCCTGCAGTCGGCCCTGGAATGGATGGTCGACCACGTGGATCGAGCAGACGGCGCGCGGGCCGTGTCGCGATGAAGCGGCTCAACGGCTGGGACGCCATGATGTTGTATAGCGAGACGCCCAACGTGCAACAACACACGTTGAAAGTCGCAGTCATCGACACCTCCCAGTTCGACGGCGAGCCGACGGTCGAGGTGTTCCGCGAGACCCTGCGACGTCGTTTACACCTGCTGGAACCGCTGCGCTATCAGCTCGTGGACATCCCGTTGCATCTGCACCGACCGATG
>NZ_JBOGDB010000145.1:0-9864 GCF_050701515.1 Mycobacterium sp.
GGCCTGCGGCGCCACCGCCGAATGCGCGACAGGTGGTCGCGCTGAAGATGGTGGTGGCTGCACCTCCACCGGTGTACCGGGCGCCGGCGCCGGTGTACGAGGCGCCCGCGGCTGCACCGGTCGCGCCACCGCCGGTTTATGTGCCGCCCCGGCCCGCCGTCCCGGCGGTGCCGCCGCAGCCGCGGCTTCGCGATCGGATCATCGAACGCATTCCGATCATCAACCGATTCCACGAGCCGGAATATCCCTACCCGCAGCGGAACTGGGACCCGGGCGGAGTTGTGACGCGCGAAGGTCCCTAACGAGGCCGTCGTCGCCCATGTCGACGACGCAGAATTCCTGGTTGCCGAGTTGTTCACGTCGGCGGATGAGGCATGCCGGGACGGCGGCAATCAAGCCCGCCACGTAGTGTCGCCTCCGCTCAGCGTCCTCGGCGACCCTAGCGGGTAGTAGGACGCGAGATTTCACGCGGCGACGAACGGTGGTTCGTCTGCCAATTACGGGTACATCTGATGTATGGCCCCCTTGAAACGCGCCGCGGTGGCGCTCGTCTCGGCCGTGCTGCTGGTCGCCGCGTGCGCAAACGATGTCGAATCGCGCGGTCAGCCGAACGTCGCCGGAGTTGCCGACATCGCCACCAACCTCGATGTGCCGTGGGGCATCGCGTTTCTGCCCGACGGCAGCGCGTTGATCGCCGAACGTGACAGCGGCGCGGTCAAGCACCTTTCGGTAGGGGCCGTGAATCCAGTCGGGAGTGTGGCCGGCGTCGCTGCGCGCGGTGAAGGCGGTCTGCTGGGTCTTGCCACGTCGGGTCAAACGGTGTTCGCCTACCTCACGACGGCGGGCGACAACCGGGTAGTGCGGATGGGCTTCGACGGCGGCGCGCTGACCGAGCAGGCGCCGATATTCACCGGGATTCCTGCGGGTTCCTCCCGCCACAACGGCGGGCGCATCGCGTTCGGACCGGACGGCAAGCTCTACGTGGCAACCGGGGAGGCCGGTAATCCCGAGCTGGCGCAGGACCGAACTTCGCTGGGCGGCAAGATTCTTCGCATCAATCCCGACGGGTCGGTACCGTCGGACAACCCCGATCCGGCATCGCCGGTCTGGTCGTACGGGCATCGCAATATCCAGGGGTTGGCGTGGGATTCGGCGGGCCGGCTGTGGGCCACCGAGTACGGAGCGAACCTTTTGGACGAACTGAATTTGATCGAGCCGGGCGGCAACTACGGCTGGCCGATGGCCGAAGGTCGCGCCGACACCGCGGGACTGATCGACCCAGTGATCGAGTGGGGTGTCGACGAGGCGTCGCCGGCCGGGCTGGCCTTCTTCGGTGGTTCGTTGTGGGTCGCGTGCCTGCGCGGTCAGCGGCTGTATCGGGTGCCGGTCGGCGGCGACGGCGCGCTGGGCGATCCGGCGGCGCTGTTCGTCGGCGAGTTCGGGCGGCTGCGAACGGTTGTGCCGGCGCCGGACGGCACGCTGTGGTTCACCACCAGCAACCGCGACGGTCGGGGTTCTCCCCGCGACGGCGACGACCGGATTCTGCAGCTGCGGCCCTAGGCCTGGTATTCGGGCAAGTCGAAGTCGTCGCGCACGTTGGGTGCCAACAGCCGCGCCAGCGGCGCGAGGTTCATCGTGCGCATCGCTGCGTTGCGGAACCAGAGGCCGAATCGGGTCTTGGTGGCGAAGAAGCCGATCAGCCGTTCGGCGCCGGCTTGCTTGTCTTTGATGAACGGACGCAGCCGCGTCTCGTAGGCGTCGAAGGCGCGGCGGTGGTCGCCGCCGGCGCGCAGCAGCTCCCCGGCGAGCACATAGGCCTCGGTGATGGCCAGTCCGGTGCCCTCGCCGCCGAGCAGCGATATGCAGCCGGCGGCATCGCCGATAAGCAGGACCCGCCCGTGCGACCAGCGGTCCATCCGGATCTGGCTGACGATGTCGAAATACAGGTCGTCGACGTCGTCGAGCGCGGCGAGAATGCTCGGGCATTCCCAGCCGACGTCACTGAACTCGTTGCGCAACTGCTGCTTTGGCGACAGGCCGGCGCTTTCGTGCTCGGCGCGGAACACGAACAAGAACATGGTGCGGTCGCCGCGTAGCGCGAAGCGGGCCACTTGCCGGCCGGGCGTGTTGTGGGTGACGTAGACCAGGTCGTCGCGCGGTCGGTATCCGTCGACGACGCAGGCGGCCACCTTGCAGCCGAGGTAATGCTCGAAGTTCTCTTCGGGGCCGAAGACCAGCCGCCGCACGTTCGAGTGCAGTCCGTCGGCGCCGATGACGAGGTCGAACTCGTCGGGCGGGCTTTGTTCGAAGGTCAGCCGCACGCCGTCGGCGTGCTCGTCGATGGTGGCGATGCTGTTGCCGAAGAGGGTGTCGACCTTGCCGTCGATGGTGTGGTAGATCGCTTCGGCCAGGTCGCCGCGGGGCAGGCTGATGAAGTCGTCGCCGATCATGCGAAGAAAGACGTCGACCCCCAACTCCGCTTTGGCCGCGCCGTCCGACCCGACGGAGCGCACACACCGCACGTCGTACCCGGTGTCGCGGATGGTCTCCTCGATGCCCATGCGCCGCGCGACGCGATAGCCGACGCCCCAGAAGTCGATCATGTAGCCGCCGGTGCGGAATTTCGGCGCCTGTTCGATCAGCGTCGGTGTGTGGCCGGTGCGGTGCAACCAGTGCGCCAGCGCGGCGCCGGCCACACCGGCTCCGCTAATGGCGATCTTCATACCTAGACGCTTTCCCCGACGGGCGCGGATCTAGACGCAGACGGCTAACTGGCCGGAGTGAACCGGACCGCGGCGAAGTGGTCTCGATCGACGGCCTCGGTGAACTCCTCGAGGGTGGGGATGCGTTGATCGCGGAATTTCAATCCCATCATCCGCTGGGCGCGCTTGACGCCGTAGGACTCGGCGCAGCGCTGGTAGAGATCGGCGACGACCGCCCGGTCCTGGATGAGTTCGCCGCGCATGGTTGTCGTCTTGCCGTCGTGCAGCACCTCGGCGGTGGCGCCGTCGCGGAAGTTGTGCTTCCAGCCCGCGGAGGCAAGCGCGTAGAGGTCACCATCGATCCGGTGCGCGCTCACCGGGAGTGAGAACTGGCGCCCCGTCTTGCGTCCGGTGAAGCTCAGCACCATGATCTGCTCGCGCGCGGCGCCCGCGAGTGGAGTGCGCAGCAAGAGCCGCAGGAACGGGTTGACGGCATTGAGTAGCGGTTGCGGCGGATGCCCAATGGTGACCGCGGGAGACTGTTCTGTCATGCCCTCACCGTAGGACCAATCCAGCCGCAGTTCACCTCACGTTGCAACCAGCGCCTGTTGTGGCAATGATTGCCGCTGTTGCACCGGCCGCAATTGCGGCCGCCGCCGACGACGGCGTGGGGCCGCTTTGCTTGCACGGGTTGGGTGCACTAGCTGCCGGGCACGTTAAGTGATCGTCCAATGCGGGAACACTTTCATCGCCGCACGTCGGGCTGGACGGTGGCCTCACGAGGGTCGGGACGACGGAAAGGATTGCAAAATGGCCTCCCCGTACGGCGGCCCCCGGCTGGGCACCCGATTCGGGCCCTATGAGCTGCACTCTCTGATCGGTGTCGGCGGAATGGGTGAGGTATATCGCGCCTACGACACCGTTAGAGAGCGGATGGTGGCCGTCAAACTCTTGCGCGCAGAGATGGCCGCCGACTCGAGCTTCCAGGAGCGTTTTCGGCGCGAGTCTCGGGTAGCGGCCCGGCTGCAAGAACCCCACGTCATCCCGGTGCACGACTTCGGCGACATCGAGGGAGTGCTCTATATCGATATGCGGCTCGTCGAGGGCGCCAGCCTGAAGGACGAGCTGCGGGCGAACGGCCCACTGGAGCCGAGGCGCGCCGCGTCGATCATCGCGCAGGTGGCTTCCGCCCTGGACGCCGCACACGCCGACGGCCTGGTACACCGCGACATCAAGCCGGAGAACGTGCTGCTCACGCCCGATGACTTCGCCTATCTCGTCGATTTCGGCATCGCCCACGCCGGTGGTGACGTGAGCGTGACGAAGACGGGGTTGATCATCGGATCGTGCGCCTACATGGCCGCCGAACGGTTCAGCGGCGGGCACGTCGGCCCGCCGGCCGACATCTACTCGCTGACGTGCCTGCTCTACGAATGTCTCACCGGTCGGGCGCCGTTCGAGGCAGGCGACTTGCGACAGCTGATGAGCGCGCACATGTTCTCACCGGCGCCGCGGCCGAGCATCATGCGCCGGGGGATCAACCGAGCATTCGACGACGTCATCGCCAAGGGCATGGCCAAGAAGCCCGCGGACAGGTTCGCCTCTGCAGGTGAACTGGCCAAGGCAGCGACCGCCGCGGCGGGCGCGCCCCAGCCCCCGCTCCCGGCGCCTCCTCCGCCGAGCCCGCCGTCGAGCACCCGGCAGTTCTCGGCGGTCTACCCAAACCCGGCCGGAACGGGCTACACCCCGTACCCGCCGCACATCCAGCCACCCGAGCCGCCGGTGCGGAAGTCGCATTTCAGCAATACCCAGGTGGCGCTGGGCGCGGCGGTGATCGTGCTGTTCGGGGCGGCTGTGGTGCTGGGCGCGCTGTTGGTCTTCGGCGACCGCAACAGCGGCTCTGCGCCGCAGACCACGCTGGCTGAGCCGCCACCCGCGAGCACGACCACCGAGACGATCACCCCATCAACGACGAGCGAATCACCAACGACGACGAGCCCGACGGCCAGCGCCGGCACGCCAGAAATTGATGGGCAGGGCTTCGTCGGCCACGCGGCCCGCTGCGACCCGGGGAGCTCGCCGGCGGCCATGATCCGAACCGCGCTGTCCCTGGCGGTCGTGTGTGAGACGACGCCCGGGAGTTACCACTACCGGGGTGAACGACTGAGCGACGGCGCCAACATCCAACTCGCCAACGCGGTGCCGGCCGGGGGCGGGTTCGACGTCACCAACCCAGCCGACGGCGCTCGGTACGAGGTGCGCCCCGATCGGCTCACCATCCTCAGCAACGGTGGGGTGGATTCGGTGGAGCCTGCGCTGCAGTACGCCTCGCGTTAGCGATCACGCAGCATCGACGCACTCCCCGACATCGCTGGCAAAGCTGATGTAGCTTCAAGCGACACACCGATGCGGGCTTGGCCCGCCGAGGAGTAACTAAACGGTGGATGCGACACCATTCGGGCACTATCAGCTGCGGAAGCTGATCGGCCGGGGCGGTATGGGCGAGGTCTACCTGGCCTACGACACCAAAACCGACCGCGTCGTCGCGCTCAAGGTGCTGCCACACCATCTGGCCCAGGACGCCACGTTTCAGCAACGGTTCCGTCGCGAGTCGCAGGCGGCGGCCGGGATCAACGAACCCCACGTGGTGCCGATCCACGGGTTCGGCGAGATCGACGACCGGCTCTATCTGGACATGCGGCTGATCGAGGGCCGCAACCTCGGGGCCATGCTCAACGACAGCAGCAAGCCGCTAGGGCCGGCGTTCGCGGTGCCGGTGGTCGAGCAGATCGCTGCGGCGTTGGACGCCGCGCACCAAGCCGGCCTGATCCACCGGGACGTCAAACCGTCGAACATCTTGATCACCGACCGCGCCTTCGCCTACCTGATCGACTTCGGTCTGGCCCGCACGGCCGGTGACCCCGGGTTGACCACGGCTGGCAGCACGCTGGGCACGATGGCGTACATGGCCCCGGAGCGTTTCGAGGGCGGCCGGATCGACCCACGTTCCGACATCTACGCGCTGACCTGTGTGCTGTATGAATGCATCACCGGCACGCGGCCCTATCCGGCGGACAGTCTCGAGCAGCAGATCGCCGGGCACATCAACGCCCCGGTGCCTCGGCCGTCGGCCACCGATCCCAAGCTGGCGGCTTTCGACGAGGTCATCGCCAAGGGCATGGCCAAGAAGCCGGCGAAGCGATACCAAAACGCCCACGATTTGGCCGCCGCCGCGCGGCGCGCGCTGAATACGCCGGTGCGTGCGACGGGCGGCTCCGGGCGGCATTCCCGTCGGGCCAAGACACCTGAGCGCCGGCGACTCCCGGGGCGACTCCTGGCCGTGGCGGGCGCCGCGGTGCTGCTGGTCGCGGCGATTGCGTTCGGGGCGTGGCAGTTCTGGCCCAATCGGGGTGATGACCGGCCGGCGGGCGGTACCGACACAACGTCGCCGGCGGCTCCAGGTGCGCCCGATGGCGCAGTGCCGGCGATCGCGGCGACGGTGCCCGACGACATCAAGGCGACGGGTCGGCTGGTGATCGGGGTCGACGTGCCGTATGCGCCCAACGAGTTCAAGAACTCCGCCGGCGAGATCGTCGGCTTCGACGTCGACCTGATGAATGCGATAACGAAAACCCTTGGGCTGACACCGGATTACCGCGAGACGGCGTTCGAGGCCATCATCCCGGCGGTGCAGGGCGGGGAGTTCAACGTCGGGATGTCGTCGTTCACCGACACCGCGGAGCGGGAGGAGTTGGTGGACTTCGTCACCTACTTCGAGGCCGGGACGCTGTGGGCGCAGCGGACCGGCTCGGGGATCGATCCGAACGCCGCGTGCGGGCTGAGGGTCGGCGCGACGCCCGGCTCCACCCACTTAACCGTCGAGATCCCGGCCAAGAGCGATGAATGTGTGGCGGCGGGGGTGGCGCCGATTGAGGCGGTGCTCTACGAGCGCCAGGACCTACTCACCGCGGCGCTGATCGCCGGGGAGGTCGATGCCATGTCGGCCGATTCGCCGGTGACGGGGTTCGCGATCAAGCTCAGTGGCGGCGCGCTGGAGGCGGCCGGTGAGGTGTTCGACACCGCGCCGTACGGCTGGCCGGTGGCCAAAGGCTCAACGCTGGCCGAATCGCTGCGCCAGGCGCTGGAGCACGTGATGGCCACCGGCGACTACAAGACCATCGCCACCATGTGGGGGGTTGAGAAGGGCATGATCGACACGCCGGTGATCAACGGCGCGATCAGGTGATCGAGGATCTCAACGTCGAGCTAGCCGCAGGCCTGCCGCGCAGCGCGCTTTCAGCACGCGCGGCACGCACAATGTCATCGGCGGCTCGGCATACCGGGGCGTCCAGGTGCATGGGCAGGATCGGAAGAGTAGCGGCCTGACGCAGCAACATCACAGCGAGGGCTCTGGTAGTCCGCGACGGAACGACCAATAGATTCACCCGCGCCAGACTGCCGGTAACGGTCATCACGCGTTGGTGGCGGACCTGATGACCTGGAATAGCGGCGATGCGACTTAGTAAGTCAAGGTCTGGTACACCATCCAACGACGACCAATTGACGCCGATATCGATGACCTCGCCCAAGCGCTCTCGGAGGGCGTCGATCAGTTCAGGTAACTCCCGTGCCACCGACGCGGAGTGCGGCCACCACGCCCCGTCAAGGTCACCGCCCAGCTTGGAAGCCAAGGAAAGCCGGATCGGGCTGGCCAACCGCCGCCGGTCCAGCGCGCTCATCGTGCCGCACTCGTCGAAAAGGTAGCCGAAATCCATTGGTCTGCAATAGGATCAATGTGTAAGCCCGTGTGATCCATGGACAATTCCTTCGCTTCGAGGCCGATCCAGCGCCGCCTGCAATCCGGCATGCGAATCGGCATACGAATCGGATCGCACGTTGATCTTGTTCGGCCCAGTCGGGCGGATCAGGTTGACTAGCGAAACGGTTCAGTATCGACACTACACCGAGGGGATGACCCGCGAACACTTCGGGCAAGTAGTCAAAAGCAGTGCGCATAGCCCGCTTACGAAAAGCGTTTTCTCTCAGACGAAAACAGTTCATCAACGCTGCGGGCGACGGCTTTGGCCGCCGCCCGTGCTACCGTGATGCAGGATGTTCTTCTACATCCGTTCAGAATGAGAGAAGTTGAAAAAGTATGGCACAGGGAACTGTGAAATGGTTCAACGGCGATAAAGGCTTCGGCTTCATCGCCCCCGACGGCGGCGAAGCAGATGTGTTCGTCCACTACTCAGAGATCCGCGGGGACGGGTATCGATCGCTCGAGGAGAACCAGCGAGTTCAGTTCGACATCGAACAGGGGACCAAGGGTCCTCAGGCGGTCGGAGTAACCGCCGTCTAGCAAGCTCTAGGCAACGTGGGCTGGTGGGAATTTCCTACCAGCCCACATCTCTTTGTGCATAACAACTTTCGCTCGGCAGGCGGTCCTTCGCGTCGGCTCCCGGGTCGGTTGGAATCCGATGCGCGTAGAGTGAGGGCATTCGGCGGTACGTCGCACGCGACCATCTGAGATTGTGTTGTCGCCGATTCGAATGAATTGGGCCGTCCGAGGCTCAGACGGGATCGACCCATGGCACTACTAGAGAGCCGTGCCGCCTCCGGCCGGCGTCACGCGGGACCCGAGAACACGCCGCGGCTGCGGTTGAAGCGCAAGGCACCCACCACCGGGTATGTCGACGGAGCATGGTGGCCGCACGGCGATGATCTGCCGACCGAGCTTCCCGATCTGCTGGCGGTGCTGTCGGTGCGCCTCGGCACCGTGGCACGGGTGATGTACAACCTCGACGAGTGGGCAAAGGCACCGCGACGACTGACTACCGGCGGACGCACGGTCCGACTCGACGGATACCACCGCCAGCCGCCCAATACGCTCGAAGTTCTCGACGCCCGCGGCAACAAGATCGTCCTGCTGGTCGTCCCGATGCAAACCGACCCCGATCTTGCACACTCCATCGTGATGGCCGCCGCCGCCACGGACAACGCGTCGAGTGTCGACTCCCTGCTCACCGCCGGCAAACAGCCGTTCTGATCAGCGACAGTGGCGGTTGGAAAGCGATATCGCCGGCGATATCACTTCCCGACGGCCTATGCCGCCAAGCCGCGCCTACCAGTCCAAGTTGGGTTTCCGGTCGGCAAGCTTCTGTGCCACCCACTGGTTGAGCGACACACCTTGCTCGGCGGCTTCCACCATTAGCCGTGCGTGGAGTGCTCGCGACGTGCGGACCATGAACCGTCCGCTGTAGTTCTGCTCTGTCAATGGCGTCGGCGGCTCCCCACCGAAAACCTCATCCATTTCACGCAAGTGTTCGACCACCGCGGCCTCGATGCGCGCAAGCGCCTGCTGTGCCGTCGGAGCCGAGGCGAGAAGTCCGGTGATTTCGACGCACCGGGCCATGTACTGCTCGGTGTCCGTCGACCACTCCACGCGGTAGGTGTAGTGGTTGCCCATTGCAAAACGCTATCGCGGGCGATATCACCTTTCAGACACCAATTTGGCAGGCGTGCGCCGACGTCACTCCTGTCACACGATGGCGACCGTGTTCGGTTGTAGAACGTGATAGCGCATGTGATATCGCCGCGAGCGGCGTCACCGCAACTGCGGCCTCTCGACGTTTGCAGAGCCAGTCGGATCAGATGGCAGCGTTTGTCGCTCGGGTCAATCGGGGTACGCGGAGTTGATGGAACGGCTAAGCGGGCTCGACGCCAGTTTCCTGTACATCGAATCGCCCACGGTGCCACTGCATGTCTGCTCGGTTGTCGAGTTGGACGCATCCACCATTCCCGGTGGCTACACCTTTGACCGGTTACGTGACGATCTGGCGTTGAGGATCAAGGCGCTGCCGGAGTTCCGGGCAAAGCTCGCCGACAGCCAGCTGAACCTTGACCACCCGGTATGGGTCGAGGACAACGACTTCGACTTGTCTCGTCACGTGTTCCGGGTCGCGCTGCCGTCGCCGGGAGGGCGAACGGAGCTGGCCGACCTTTGCGGGCAAATCGCGTCGGTTCCGCTGGATCGAGACAAGCCGCTGTGGGAGATGTGGGTGGTCGAGGAGGCCGCCGACACGGATGCGCACGAGGACGGCGCGCTCGCCTTGATGTTCAAGGTGCACCACTCCGCGGTGGACGGCGTCACGGCCGCGAACCT
>NZ_JBOGDB010000146.1:0-2985 GCF_050701515.1 Mycobacterium sp.
GCGGCACTGAAGGAGAAGACGTGACCAACCCGTATCCAAATCTGTTGTCCCCGTTGGATCTCGGGTTCACCACTCTGCGCAACCGGGTGGTGATGGGCTCGATGCACACCGGCCTAGAGGACCGCGCCCGCGACACGGATCGGCTCGCCGCGTATTTCGCCGAACGTGCCCGCGGCGGTGTCGGCCTGATCATCACCGGCGGGTACGCCCCGAACCGGACCGGATGGCTGCTGCCGTTCGCGTCGCAGATGGTGTCGTCGTCGGACGCCCGCCGGCATCGGCGCATCACCGACGCGGTGCACGACGCAGGCGGCAAGATCCTGCTGCAGGTGCTGCACGCGGGACGCTATGCCTACCATCCTCTTTCGGTCAGCGCGTCGGCGGTCAAGGCGCCGATCAACCCGTTCCGGCCGCGGGCGTTGCGGGATGTCGACGGCACGATCAGCGACTTCGCACGCTGTGCCCAGCTGGCCCGCGACGCCGGGTACGACGGCGTCGAGATCATGGGCAGCGAAGGCTATCTGCTGAACCAATTCTTGGCACCCCGCACCAATAAGCGCACCGACGCCTGGGGCGGCACACCGGAGAAGCGCCAACGGTTTCCTGTTGAGATCGTGCGTCGCACCCGTGCGGCCGTCGGGCCGGACTTCATCATCTGCTACCGGATGTCGATGGCCGACTATGTGGAGGACGGCCAGAGCTGGGACGAAATCATCGCGCTGGCAACCGAAGTCGAGGCGGCCGGAGCCACGATGATCAATTCGGGGTTCGGCTGGCACGAGGCTCGGGTGCCGACGATCGTCACCTCCGTGCCCAACAGTGCCTTCGTCGACATCAGCAGCGCGGTGGCCGAACATGTGAGTATTCCGGTGGTGGCGTCCAACCGCATCAACATGCCGCAGGCCGCCGAGCAGATCCTCGCCGACACGCATGTCCAGCTGATCTCGATGGCGCGTCCACTGCTGTCCGATCCGGACTGGGTTCTCAAGGCGCAGGCCGACGTCGCCGACGAGATCAACACGTGCATCTCGTGCAACCAGGCGTGCCTGGACCATGCGTTCGTGCACAAGAAGGTGTCGTGCCTGCTCAACCCGCGGGCGGGCCGCGAAACCGACCTGATGCTCTCCCCCACCCGGCGCACTCGGCGGATCGCGGTGGTGGGCGCTGGGCCGGCGGGGCTGGCCGTCGCGGTGACTGCCGCACAGCGCGGTCATGAGGTCGCCCTGTTCGAGGCGAGCGACGTGGTCGGCGGCCAATTCGACATGGCCAGAAGGATTCCCGGTAAGGAGGAGTTCAACGAGACCATCCGCTACTACACCCGGATGCTAGACAAGCACGGCGTAGAAGTGCGGCTGAACACCCGGGCCGGTGTCGACGAATTAGCCGGGTTCGACGAGGTGGTGCTCGCCACCGGCGTGGCGCCCCGGATCCCCGACATCCCCGGCATCGACCATCCGATGGTGCTGTCCTACGCCGAGGCGATCCTGGGTAAGCCGGTCGGCAAGACGGTGGCGGTCGTCGGTGCCGGCGGCATCGGTTTCGACGTCAGCGAGTTCCTGGTCACGGACGAATCACCGACGCTGAACCTCAAGGAGTGGAAGGCCGAATGGGGCGCGGCCGACCCCCAGGAGGTGCGTGGCGCGTTGACGACGCCGATCCCCGCGCCGGCTGCGCGGGAGGTCTATCTGCTGCAGCGGACCAAGGGTGCGCAGGGTCGCGGTTTAGGCAAGACATCGGGCTGGGTGCACCGGGCATCGCTGAAGGCCAAGGGCGTTCGCCAGCTATCCGGCGTGAACTACGAACGCATCGACGACGACGGCCTGCACATCAGCTTCGGCCCGGATCGCTCCGACCGACGCCTGCTCGAGGTCGACAATGTGGTGATCTGCGCGGGCCAGGAGCCGGTGCGCGACCTCGAAGACGGCCTGCGGCGCAACGGCATTGAGCCGCACATCATCGGCGGGGCTGCGCTGGCCGTCGAGCTCGACGCCAAGCGGGCAATCCGCCAGGGCACCGAGCTCGCCGCCGATCTGTAGTCACCTCTCTTGCGCGAGCAGGCATAAAAGTCCCCGACACGCCGCGAAAATTGGGGCTTTTGCGTCTGCTCGCGGGAAGGAGTTACGCGGCCAGCGGGGCGTACGTGGTGGTGCGCTGGCGGGCGGGGCGGCCGATGCCCTCCGCAATGGCCACCAACTCCTCGACGGTCTTGGCCGAGCCGTACTCCGAGCCCGCCATCCGGGAGATGGTCTCCTCCATCAGCGTGCCCCCGAGGTCGTTCGCACCGCCGCGCAGCATCACCTGCGTGCGCTCGACGCCGAGCTTGACCCAGCTGGTCTGAATGTGAGAGATCCTGCCGTGCAACATGATCCGCGCCAGCGCATGAACGGCGCGGTTGTCGCGATGGGTCGGCCCGGGACGGGCCCCGCCGGCCAGATACAGCGGCGAGGACTGGTGCACGAACGGCAGCGGCACGAACTCGGTGAACCCGCCGGTGCGATCCTGGATGTCACGCAGCACCCGCAGGTGACCGACCCAATGTCGGGGGGTGTCGACGTGGCCGTACATCATCGTCGAACTCGACCGCAGCCCGACTTCGTGGGCTGTGGTGACGACCTCGATCCACATCGACGTGGGCAACTTGCCCTTGGTCAGGACCCAGCGCACCTCGTCGTCCAGGATCTCGGCGGCGGTGCCCGGGATGGTATCCAGCCCGGCCTCGCGCAGGCCGATCAACCACTCCCGGATGGACAGCCCGCTCTTGGTGACACCGTTGGCGATCTCCATCGGGGAGAACGCGTGCACGTGCATCGACGGCACCCGTTGTTTGACCGCGCGCACCAGATCGGCGTAGCCGGTGACCGGCAATTCCGGATCGATGCCGCCCTGCATGCACACCTCGGTCGCGCCGGCGACGTGCGCCTCCCACGCCCGGTCGGCGACCTCGGCGGTTGAGAGCGAGTAGGCGTCGGCATCGCCCTTGCGTTG
>NZ_JBOGDB010000147.1:0-10286 GCF_050701515.1 Mycobacterium sp.
GCTCGGGCCGGCCGGCCCGCCGTCGTGGCGCCGGCCCGCGCGGGATGCGCTGTCGCGGTGGGGCCGGCGGCAGCCGCCGCGGATAGCCGCGCAGCCCGGGACCCGGCGGGACACGTCGGCCGGGCACGGGTGGGCCGCCGCCCCGCTCGAACGGGGGCTGCGCCGGACCAGCGTGCCGGCCCGCGGTACTCATTTCAGACGCTCTTCGCCAGGGTGAATCGGGGTCCGGGGGTCTTCGTCGGGGTGGCCGAGGGCCACCTCGAGCGGATCCGGCCGGTCCAGGTCGGCGGGATCGGGCTGGCCCCGGAACCGGTGCCACAACCGGCGTCCGGCCAGCGCGACCAGAACGGCGCCGGCCGCCAGCGTGATGAAGAACAGCACCTGGCCGTAGGCGTTGGAATGCACCGACAGCCGTACCGGCTCGCCGAGCGGCAACCCGTCCGCCGTGAACAGTGCCACGTCGACAGCCACCCGCTGGGTGAAGTGCACCTCGATCGGCACCCGTAACGGCAGGTAGCCGGGTGGCAGTTGGATCTCGCCCAGGTCGGTCACCGTCATTCCGGGCGGCGCGTCGACCTGCAGCCGCACCCGGATCGGCACCGGCAGGTTGTTGCGCAACGCCAGCGGAAGCGGACTGCGCTCGGTGGCCAGGGTGTAGGAGCCACCGGGGTTGACGATGGTGACCGCGTTGAAGAGATCGTTGACGGTGGTGCTGACGGTGGCCAGGCGCTGCTGCGCCAGCGCGTTGCGGGCGTCCGGCGGCACCGATTGGCTCAGCGCCCGCAACATGTCCTCGCGCAACGGCGCGGTGTAGCCGATACCGGTCAGCCCGGTGCGCTCATCGGTCGTCAGCGCCACGGTCAGCCCCCACAGTCGGCCGGTGGTGCCGGCGATGCCGGCGGTCACTGCGTCGTCGAACCGGGCGCGCGGGTTGCCCATCGCACCGTCGGGCAGCGGTTGGATGTCTCGCTGCGGCACCGCGTCACCTTCGGCGATCACCGCGGTCAGCGGTCGAGGCGCGGCGAGCCCGGCGCGGATTGTGGTGGCCATCGCGCTCAGGATCGCCGCGGCGTCGTCGGCCTGCAGGCTCCAGGTCAGCGGCGGCATCAGGATCTGGGTACGCGGTCCGCTTGCGGGCTGCAGGCCGCGCCACAACAGCGAGCCGAGCGCGTCCTGGCGGCGGGCCACCTGCGAATCGTGTTTGAGCGGAATATCAAGTGCGGCATCCAGATACGACGGCGACCACGGGTCGGTGCCGGCCCCGGCCAGTGCGGCGCCGACGGTGGGGTCGAACGGTGCGGCGACCAGTTGCGGTGTGTAGCGGATCGGCGCCACCTCCGCGGTCGCCGGCTCGCCGGTCGCCGAGTCTTGCGCAGTGAGATCGGCCGCGGCAATCGCGACCGTCGGGCCCTGGGCGGACAGCAGTTCGATCGCCGGACCGGTCAGTGGACCGTCGCCGACCACGGTGGCGCCGCGAGTCGAGGTGATCCCGAGAATCTGGTCGACGATGTCCCCGGCGCCGTTGGTGGCGATCGCACTCAGTCCCGGATCGCCCACCCGATGGAGTGCGTCGAGGTCGGATTGGGCGTAGGACGTCGGCGCGACGCACATCCGCTGGGCGAGTGCCTTGAGCCGGTTCAGCCACTTCACCGCGGCGTCCTGTCCGGTGCCGGGATGCGTCGGTGTGGCCGGGCCGAAGTCGGGTCCGTCGTTGACGACGTAGCCGCCGGTCATGGCGTTGACGGTGACCAGCAGGTCGGGATCGACAGCGAGACACAGCGCACTGCGCACCCGCCCGCCCGGGTCTACCGAAGGACTGGTGGCGAAGTCGACTGCCGACAAGAGAGTGTCGAGCCGGCCACCCGGGGCCAGTGACCCGGCGAGCTCGTCGTCGATCAACCGCACCGGGGTCGTCCCGCCGGGAGCACCCGCCGCCAGCCTCGGTCGGTCGGCAAGGGGCCACATCATGGTGAGGCGCACCGGGTTTGAGGTATCGGGCGGCACCACGTCGGCCAACGAATCAGCCGACGAGTCGGCGCCCGGCTCGGGGGGCACCCCGATCACCGGCAGCAGGAAGCGGCCGTCGTCGAGGCGGGCGGGCTCGCCGTAGTCGGGTGTGCCGTTGACGTTGACCAGCAGCGGGTAGACGCCGGGCTGCTGGACGTTCAGCGAGGGCAGGTCCGGGGAGCGCAGCGGGTAGGCGAGGGTGAACGGAACATTCTGGCCGCGCGGCAATTCGGGGGCCAGGGTGATGAAGTCGGCGACCGGCTGGAACTGGTCGTTCGCGCCGCCGAGGTTGGTGCGCAGGCCGGCCGAGGAGCTGACGGCCGCGGCGTGTTCGAGGCGGACCATGACATCGCGGACGGGGCGGTCACCGACGTTGAGCACGGTCCCGGCAACGGTCACGACGGGTGAGCTGGTGGTGCTGACCACCTCGGGGGTGACGCGGTCGATGCGAACCTGCAGGAAAGGCACCGAGCTGGGTTCGCCGGCGGCGGCCCGCGGCGCTACATCGGGCGCGGCGGCAAGGAAGAGCAGTGCCAGCGCGGCGAGTAGTCGCGGTAGCACGGTCCCCCGGTCGGCGATCACGGCCCTGGTCCGCAGCCGTTCGTCCGTCGGCCCGGTTGGGGTGGGCTCGGTTCGTCGGGACGTCGGTTGCGGGTGTGCGAGTGCGTCTGGGCGCGCCGACGCGGCGAGGTTCGGGGAAGCGGCGGCAGCGCGGCGGGCCCGTCGGTGTGCAGCTTGTCGATCAGCTCCCCGGCGACCACGGCGAGCCGGCGCTCGTCGGCGTAGGCCAGCCTCGACGGCAGCTCCTTGAGCGGCACCCAGGCCACCTCGCTGACCTCGACGTCGTCGTCGGACAACTCGCCACCCAGGAAACGCATCAGATAGTGGTGCACGGTCTTGTGCACCCGGCGGCCTTCGGTGACGAACCAGTAGTCGATGCTGCCGCGCGCGGCCAGCACGCCGCCCTGGATTCCGGTCTCCTCGGCGACCTCCCGGATCGCGGTCTGTTCGGCCGTCTCACCGAGCTCGATGTGGCCCTTGGGCAGCGACCACAGCATCCGACCGCGCCGGTCGATGCGCCCGATCAGCGCCGCGACCTGGCTCTCCTTCGGCCCGTCGATACCGTCGATGACCAGCCCGCCCGCCGAGGTCTCATGCACCGTGCGCAGCCGGCCGGGTCCCCGCCGGGACGCGCGCGGCTTGTCCGGCTTGTGCGGCTTGTGTGGCTTGTGTGGCTTTGGCTGGCCGCCGGGGATCGGCGCAGCGGTGGTGGGTGGCACCACGGCGTTGTTGTTGTGTTGTTCGGGCGGACCGGCCGCACGCCGGCCGCGACGCCGCCCGCGGCGCCGTCGTGGTTTGGCCCATTCGCCGTCCGACACCCAAGCGATAGTAGCTGCCAGCCATATTCGCTCCCGCCCCACTCGCCGGTCGCTGCGAGACCGTTACCCTCTAAGCTCATCGAACGTGCCCGATTCCAGCCAAGACAACACGGCTGACGCCGAGGTATTGGCCCGCGCCGCCGTGGCCCTCGATCGGCATGCCGACGTGTTGCGCGACGTCGGCGCGGTGTTCGCTGAAGCGGGCCACGAGCTGTACCTCGTCGGCGGCAGCGTCCGCGACGCCCTGCGCGGTCAGCTGGCCAGTGACCAGGACCTGGACTTCACCACCGACGCCCGGCCCGAACAGATGCAGAAGCTGCTGCGGCCATGGGCCGACGCGCTGTGGGACACCGGCATCGAGTTCGGCACCATCGGAGTTGCCAGGGGCGAGACCCGCATGGAGATCACCACCTTCCGCGCCGACACCTACGACCAGGTGTCGCGCAATCCGCAGGTGCGGTTCGGTGCGCGTTTGGACGACGATCTGGTGCGCCGGGACTTCACCGTCAACGCGATGGCGGTGCGCATCACGCCCAACGGCCCGGCCGAATTCCATGATCCCGTAGGCGGTTTGGCCGCCCTGCGTGCCGGCGTTCTTGACACGCCGTCGGCGCCCGAGGTGTCGTTCGGTGACGATCCGTTGCGGATGCTGCGGGCGGCGCGCTTCGTATCGCAGCTCGGCTTCACAGTGGCGCCGCGGGTCGGTAAGGCGATCGGAGAGCTGGCGCCGCAGCTGGAGCGCATCACCGCCGAGCGGGTGGCCGCCGAGCTCGACAGGCTGATCCTCGGCGCGCAGCCGACGGCCGGCATCGACCTGATGGTGGAGAGCGGCCTTGGCGACGTGGTGCTGCCCGAAGTCGGGGCCATGCGAATGGCCATCGACGAACACCATCAGCACAAGGACGTCTACCAGCATTCGCTGACGGTTTTGCGGCAGGCGATCGAGTTGGAGGACGACGGCCCCGATCTGGTGTTGCGCTGGGCGGCGTTGCTGCACGACATCGGCAAGCCGTCGACGCGGCGGCACGAACCCGACGGCGGTGTTAGCTTCCACCACCACGAGGTGGTGGGCGCCAAGATGACGCGCAAGCGGATGCGGGTGCTGAAGTACTCCAAGCAGATGGTCGAAGACGTGTCGCAGCTGGTGTATCTGCATTTGCGCTTTCATGGCTACGGCGGGACCGATGGGGCTGGCAAGTGGACCGACTCGGCCGTGCGCAGCTATGTCACCGACGCCGGCCCGCTGTTGCCGCGACTGCACAAGCTGGTTCGGGCCGACTGCACCACCCGCAACCAGCGGCGCGCGGCGCGGCTGCAGGCCAACTACGACGAGCTGGCGGCGCGGATCGCCGAGCTGTCCGCCAAGGAAGACCTGGAGCGGGTGCGGCCCGACCTGGACGGCAACGAGATCATGGAGCTGCTCGGCATACCGGAGGGGCCGCAGGTCGGCGAGGCGTGGCACTACCTCAAGGAGCTGCGGCTGGAGCGTGGGCCGCTGAGCCGCGAGGAGGCCACCGCCGAACTGCTGAAGTGGTGGAACGACAGACGCTAGTCCGCCGTCCGAACGGCTATGGAGTACTGCCTGGGTGACGGGGACGGTTCGGCGACGATGTGGGATGCGCCGCTGGACACCGATGTCGACGGTGACGGCCGGCTGGACGCCGTAGGTTTGGATTTCGACGGCGACGGTTTGATCGACGATGCGATGGCCGATCTCGACGGCGACGGCATCGCCGATCACGCGGTGCTGGACGGCGAGCGCTACTTCACCGACGACGGGTCGGGCACCTGGGCGGTGAGCGTGGACCGCGGCGGACACGTGCGCTGGTTCGGTCTGGACGGGGTCGAGCACACCGGCGGGCCGATGGTCGACTTCGACGGTGGCGGGTTGGACGACGACCGGCTACTGGATGTGGACGGCAACGGGCTGGCCGATCGCGCGCTGTGCGGCGATGTCGCCTATACCGACACCGACGGTGACGGGCGGTGGGACATGAAGCTGACGGACAGCGACGGCGACGGCGCCGCCGACGCCGCCAACGAGCTGTAGGTCAGTCCCGGCCGGGACCGGGCGGGCCCGCGAAGGCCTGTGCGATGGTCAGCCAGCGCTGCGCGTCGTCGCCCTCGGCTATCACATCGAGCGCCGCGCGCGGCCGTCGCTGGGTGACCAGCATGCAGAAGTCCTCCGCCGAACCGGTGACCCGCTGCGCGGCGTCCTTTGGGCCCCACGTCCACATCGAGCAATCCGGCGCCCGCAGCTCGACCCGGAACTCGTCGGCCGGCGCCGCAAGGCCGTTGATCGCGAACGCAAAGTCGCGGGTGCGCACACCGATGTGAGCGATCGAGCGTAGCCGCGCGGTGGCGGGCCGCTGCACGCCGAGGGTGTCGGCGACGTCCAGGCCGTGCGCCCAGGTTTCCATCAACCGGGCGGTGGCCATTGAGGCGGCGCTCATCGGCGGCCCGAACCACGGCAGTTTGCGACCATCGGGCACGGTCAGCAGTGCGTCGTGCAGCTGTGCGCGGGTGCTGCGCCAATCGGCGAGCAGCTCCGCCGGCGCAGCGGCGGCGAACGCTTCTGCTCCGTTGTCGACGAAGCCCGCCGGATCGGCTGCGGCGGCCTCCAGCACCGCGGCGAACCCCGCCTCGTCGGTGACGGCGGTCAGCGCCACCCGGTCGGTCCACACCAGATGGGCGATCTGGTGTGCAATCGTCCACCCCGCGGCCGGGGTGGCGCGCGCCCACGCCTCGGCCGGCAGGTCGGCGACCAGTTCGTCGAGCGCGTCGCTTTCGGCCCGGAGATCGTCCACCATCGGGCCCGCCGTCGCCATGCGGGTCACCCTAACCGTTACTGATGTGGGTGGCCGTTGTTGGCCAGCTGTTCTCAGCCCGCGGGCGGTGCGCGGCGAGCGACGCCGGCGTGCACCGCCAGCCCGGCGAGGTAGACCGCCGAGCCGGCCAGCACCAGACCCGGCGACCGGCCGTCGGCAGGGATGACCGCCGCAGAGGCGGTCAGCGCGACGATGAAGCCCATCCAGAACAACGCGTCCTGCACGGCGAACACGTGTCCGCGTAGCGCGTCGTCGACGTCGATCTGCATGGCGCTGTCGGCGCACAGCTTGACCACCTGACCGGCGGCGCCGAGCAGGAATCCGCACACCACCATCATCGGCAGCTGCAACCCCGAGCCGCCGAGTTGGATGAGCGCGGCCAGCAGCAGCGCACCGTTGGCGGTGCGGTAGCGACCCCAGCGGGCGACAGCCGCCGGGTTGATCACCGTCGCCAGGAAGGATCCGGCGCCGGTGGCGGCGACGAACAGCACCGCCGTGCCCAGGCCCGCGACGTCCTGGGAATCGCTGTGCCGCACCATCACCAGCACCAGCATGGTGTTGATGCCCAGCACCGCGCGATGGGCGGCCAGCCCCGAAAGCGTCCCCGCGACGGTGCGAACGGCCAGCACGGTCCGTACGCCGTGCAGCCATCCGGTTGCCACCGCGTAGACCACCGACCCGTGGATCGCCCGCGCGCTCGCGTGCGGCCCCAGCACCTGCGGCGGGAAGCGCAGCGACAGCAGCAGCGCGAGCGACACCGGTATGGCGACGATGAAAATGACTGCGGCAGCGCCGGTGTCACCGGCACCGAACACCCAGCGGGCCGGCAGCATGAAGATGGCCCCCAGGAATGCCGCCACCGCGCCGGTGGCCGTGGCCACCGAGTTCATCGCCACCACCCGTTCGCGCGGCACCACGTCCGGCAGTGCGGCCGAGAGGCCGGAGGAGACGAAGCGGGTGAAGCCGTTGACGATCAACGCGCCGAACAGGATCGGCAGGTCGCCCGCGCCGGCCGCGAGCAACGCGGTGATGCCGAGCACCAGCACCGCCCGGCCGAGGTTGGCGCCGACCAGCACCAGCCGGCGGTCCCAACGGTCCAGCAGCGCACCGGCGAACGGTCCGAGCACCGAGTACGGCAGGAACAGCACGGCGAACGCGCCGGCGATGGCCCACGGGTCGGCGGCACGGTCGGGGTTGAACAGGATCGCGCCGGCCAGGCCCGCCTGGAACAGCCCGTCGCCGAACTGGCTCACCGCCCGCAGCTCGAGCAGGCGCCAGAATTCGGGCAGGCTCCGCACCGACCGCCAGAGGGCGATGGGTGCGCGAGCGTCGGCCACGATAATCACGGTACAAATATCTCGGCGGGCCGCGCTTGTTCGCCACCTTGACCGTTCGCTGGTGCCATGATGGTGGGGTGCCGCAGCCAGAGGACCCGGAGGATTTCGTCGCACCCACGGCGCACCGGGTGCGGGCCGGAACACTGCTGCTGGCCAACACCGACCTGCTCGAACCGACCTTCCGGCGCAGCGTCATCTACGTCGTTGAGCACAACGACGGCGGCACGCTCGGTGTGGTGCTCAACCGCTCCAGTGAAACCGCGGTCTACAACGTGTTGCCGCAGTGGGCCAAGTTGGCCACCAAACCCAAGACGATGTTCATCGGCGGGCCGGTCAAACGCGACGCGGCGCTGTGCCTGGCGACACTGCGCGTCGGCACCGACCCGAACACCGTGCCCGGGCTGCGGCACGTGCAGGGCCGGATGGTGATGGTGGATCTGGACGCCGAACCGGACTCGATCGCCCCGGTGGTGGAAGGGGTACGCATCTTTGCCGGCTACTCCGGCTGGACCATCGGCCAGCTCGAGGGCGAGATCGAGCGCGAGGATTGGATTGTGCTGTCGGCGTTGCCATCCGATGTTCTCGTCTCGGCGCGGGTGGATCTTTGGGGGCGGGTGCTGCGCCGTCAACCTCTGCCCCTGTCCCTGTTGGCCACCCATCCGGTGGACATCAGCCGGAACTGACCTCCGGCGCGGTCTGCTGGTGAAACACCGTCAGCGGCAACATGATCAGCGCACAGCTCAGTGGCAGGACAGGGTGCACGTGGCGCAGGTGCCGCCGCAACCCACCGACGATTCCCTGGCGGCGACGAACTTGGCGCTTTGCCAGCAGCCGGCCGCGACAGTGGCGATCGCGCCGACGACGCAGACCACCACGACCAGCAGGCCGGTCTGCGGGGGTGTGGACAATGCCACCACGCCGGCGACGGCCAGTATCGCCGCGGCGGCGAGCTGCGTCGGTGCGACCGCGCGCAGGACTTGTCCGACAAGGTCACTGGACCGGGGCCGGGAAAGTATCCACCCGCCGAGCGCGGCGGTGACGACGGCGGCGCTGAAGCAACCCAACGCCGCAATGAGCATGCGCCACACCTTACGAGGCGCGGCCGCGGTGCGCCGAGGGTGGGGCTTACGCCGGCGGTGGCAGCACGGGTAGACCCGGCGGTGCCGGCGCGCCTGGAGGTGGTGGCGCGGATGTGGGGTTGGGCACACTGACCTTGAACCCCTTGGCGATGGCGTCGGTGTCGGCGGCGGCGGCGACCGCCTCTTGGACGGTGGTGGTCAGCGACAGCGACACCAGGTACCTGTCGGGCCCGGCGGTGGCGATGATGTGCCGGCGAGACGTGTTGAGGGTTTGGCTGTTCTCCCGGTAGGTGCCCTCGATCACGGCCGATGGCATGCCGCCGTAGTCGGCCAGCGACGCATCGGTGGTCCGCCACGCCGGCAGTTGTTGGCTGTCGATATAGCCGTGGGTGATGGCCTCCTTGGGATCGAAATCGCCGACCAGTTTGTAGACGATGACCTGCGCGTTCGAGGTGTAGATGCCGTCGCCGCCGACCCGGTCGGCGAGCACGACGAACGCGTCGGGCACGTTCGGGTCCGGCACCCGCGACCAGCCCGGCGGTACCGGCAGCACGATGTTGAGTGCCTTGAAGTCCCGGCTGACCTGCGGCTCGAGCTTGACGCCCTTTTCCTTGAAGTAGTCGGCCATCGTCACCGACGTGGCAGGCAGCAGGGTTTCCGGCACCGCAGCGGCGGCAGCGGGCACCAAGCCGGTAGCGCCCTGCACGGCGGGGGCGGCAGCGGCGACCCCCGATTGTCCGGCGGGCTGCGCGACGGCCATTGCGCCGGGCAGCGCGGTGACCGTCTGCGTCACCGTCGCGACGCCCGGCGGCGGTGGTTGCGGGTAGACGGGGTCAGCCGCGGCGGTGCTGCCCGCGAAGCCGAGGACGCCGGCCACGCCGGCGGCCGCACCACCTGCCAGAACCCGCCACCGGCGGGCATTCTCGATCATGACTCGGTCCTTCCGAAGTCCTTCCGAACAATATGGGGCATGCCCCGCTGCTGGTCAGGCGCCGACTGTATCCAGCGCGCCGACGCGGCCACTAGGCCTGGAACCGACCTGGAATCAAGCCCTGACCGCTCCGCAACGAAACCGATACCAACCCGTGGCCGAACTTGGGGCCGGAGCGGCCCTTATACCCTGTTGACGTGAGCACTGAGGCGGTCGACGGCGCAGACGCCGACACCCCGCAGCACCGCTACACCGCGGAGCTGGCCGGGGAGATCGAGCGCGCCTGGCAGCAGACGTGGTCGCAGCGCGGAACCTTCAACGTGCCCAACCCGGTTGGATCGCTGGCGCCGCCCGACGGTTCCCCGGTGCCCTCCGACAAGATGTTCGTCCAGGACATGTTTCCCTACCCGTCGGGTGAAGGTCTGCACGTCGGGCATCCACTCGGCTACATCGCCACCGACGTCTACGCCCGCTATTTCCGGATGACGGGCCGCAGTGTGTTGCACGCCTTGGGGTTCGACTCGTTTGGTCTGCCCGCCGAGCAGTACGCGATGCAGACCGGGACCCAACCGCGAACACGGACCGAAGCCAACATCGTCAACTTCCGCCGCCAGCTCGGCCGGCTCGGGCTGGGTCACGACGCCCGCCGCAGTTTCTCCACCACCGACGCCGAGTTCTACAAGTGGACGCAGTGGATCTTCCTGCAGATCTACAACGCGTGGTTC
>NZ_JBOGDB010000148.1:0-7487 GCF_050701515.1 Mycobacterium sp.
CGGGCGCGTCGTGGGTGGCGGAGTACGGCGATCCGGATGACCCGGAGGATTGGGAGTTCATCGCCAAGTACTCGCCGTACCAGAATATTTCGGCGGACCGCCGCTATCCGCCGGTGCTGATCACCACATCGACTCGTGACGACCGCGTCCATCCCGGCCACGCACGCAGGATGACCGCTGCGCTCGAGGCGGCCGGCCACCACGTCCGCTACTACGAGAACATCGAGGGCGGGCACGCCGGGGCGGCCGACAACGCGCAGACGGCGTTCAGGTCGGCGCTGATTTTCGAGTTCCTGCACCGAACGCTCAACAAATAAGTGCAACAGCGGGTCAGCGGGCGCCGGTAAGCTGTCAGCAAACGTCATCGGAGGTTCAGATGTGGGTTGAGCCCGAGCTGTTGAGCTCGGGTGGGGGGTGGCGCGCGGCGCCGGCCAGCGTGTTCTCGGTGGCGCGGCGGCGTTGTCTGCGGCTTCGATCGGGTCCAGCATCTTCGGTGAGTTCGACGCCGCGCGGTCATTCCATCAGCGACTCAGCCAGCATCGCACCGGCCAAGTCAACAAGATGCGGGACAACCATCAGACGCTGAACGGCGTCGGTGAGAAGGCGCAGACCTCGTCTGGCTGGTTCAGTGATACCGAGCGTCGAAACACCGAAGAGGTGTCCCACGTCTCGGATGCCTGATGCTCACGCTGAAGCACCTGAGCATCCCTGAGCTGATCGCCGCCGCGGGGGGCGACCCGTGGAAGCTGAACGACACGATCCAGTCCGGATCACCCGGCGAGATCAGCGAGCTGGCCACCTCATTCCGTAGCGCTGGCCTGTGCATCACCGAGACCGACGAGGAGTTCAACCAGGCCAAGAAGCGCTTCGACGCGGCCTGGGATCGCGACGATCCGGCCCATCCGATAAACGATGCCGAGGAGGTAAGGCGCGCGACCAAGTGGCTGCCGCTGGGAAAAGAGCAGATGGCCAAGGTCGCGGCGGACCTCCAAAACATCGCGGCGACACTCGCCGAGGGCCAGCGCAGCGGCCACGTCTCCATCGGGCTTCTCGAGGGCACATTGCAGCGCATCGACAACCTGATCGAGGCGGAACTGCAGGCGGCAATCGCCGCAGGCGAGCAGCTCGACTGGTCGGAGCTCAAGCGCGCCGCCGTCGACGCCACCAAACAGTCGCTGAAAGAAATGACGGCCCTCCGCGATGCTTACGGGGCCAAGCTGGATGAAGTGCAGCTCGAGATGGCGGCCGCCGCGCGTCTGCGCGACTTCGCAACCGTCAACGATCCCAATGCGAATCCGTACGCCGTGCAGTATGCCGGCGAGCGCCTCGACGACTACAACATGTCCAAGTTCGTCGGATCGCTGCCCGTCGATCCGGTTCTCGGTACCGATGCGCGTCAACAGGCGCGAACGCGCCTGGAGTACCAACAGAAGCTGGGCAGGCAACATCGCGCAGCTGGTGATCGCCGGGAACGACTGGTTGGACGGCGGGGACACCCGCAACCAGGAACTCGGCGAGGCAGCCGGCGGTGTTGGCGGCGACAGCGGAAGCATTTTCGACCCGAGCTGCCGGTTGGGTCCGGCAGCGGCGGAGGGACCTGGTAGGGCCGGTGGAGATGTCTGGTGTGGCGAAAGCGCTGTTCTACGCGGGCCTGACCGCGATTGTGCTCGGCAGTTTGGCCGGCATGTTTCCGTTGTGGAAGTCGCGACGCCTGTCACCGGCATCGATCCGGAGGCGCCTCTTCTGGACCGGTTCCTTTGGCGGCGCGCTGCTGCTCTTCGTTGCCGTACTGCCCAACTGGCGCTCGGGCCTCTTCGTCAGTCTTTGCGCCCTCTTTGTTCTGGTGCTCACTGCCTTCCGGTTCTCGACACACATCAAGATCGGCGACAAGATCTATGCATAGATGCACGACGGCCGCCCCGACCCGCCACCGGCGCTGGACCCTGACCGCGATAGGAGCTAGGGCATGCCCATTGTCATCGCCGGCGGACACGGCAAGATCGCCCTGGTCGTAGATCTGGAACGGGCCTCGGTCGATGAGGTCACGGAATACGTGCGCGGCGCCGACGCTGTCGTGTTCGCCGCCGGGGCGGGCCCGGGCAGCGGGGCGGCGCGCAAGGAAACGGTGGACCGCAACGCTGCCATCCTGCTGGCCGATGCCGCCCAGGCCGCAGGCGTCGACCGCTATCTGATGATCTCGTCGACCGGCGCCGACCCACGGGCCACCGCCGACGATCCGGTCTTCCAGGCGTACCTGCGCGCGAAAGGCGCTGCGGACGAAGCGGTCCGGGCCCGCACCGCGTTGACCCCGACCATCGTGCGGCCGGGCCTGCTGACGGACGACCCGGGCACCGGTCGCGTGACGATCGCCGACTCCACCATTCGCGGGAGCATTCCGCGGGAGGACGTCGCAGCGGTGCTGGACCAGGCGCGCACCAGCGGCAAGACCTTCGAAGTCATATCGGGCGAGGCTCCGATCACGGAAGCCGTCGCCGCGCTCGTGCGCTGACGACAATACTGCAGGCATGCCGACGACGCGCCAATTCGAAACGCTGCTGTACAAGACGGAGCCGCCCGTCGCCACCATCACCCTGAATCGCCCCGAAGCGCTCAACACCATCGTTCCGCCGATGCCCGATGAGATCGAGGCCGCGATTGGCCTCGCCGAGCGAGACCCGGCGATCAAGGTCATCGTGCTGCGCGGTGCGGGCCGCGCGTTCTCCGGCGGCTACGACTTCGGCGGCGGTTTCCAGCAGTGGGGCGACGCGATGAACACCGACGGCCGCTGGGACCCCGGCAAGGACTTCGCGATGGTCAGCGCTCGCGAAACCGGCCCCACGCAGAAGTTCATGGCGATCTGGCGTGCGTCCAAACCCGTCGTCGCCCAGGTGCACGGTTGGTGCGTCGGCGGCGCAAGCGATTACGCGCTCTGCGCCGACATCGTGATCGCCAGCAACGACGCCGTCATCGGCACGCCGTATGCCCGGATGTGGGGTGCGTACCTCAGCGGCATGTGGCTGTACCGCCTGGGCTTCGCGAAGGCGAAGTGGCATTCGCTGACCGGGGAGCCGCTGACCGGAACGGAGGCAGCAGACGCCGAACTCATCAACGAGTCGGTCCCCTTCGAGCGCCTCGAGGCACGAGTGGCGGAAGTGGCCTCGATGCTCAGCCGAATTCCGTTGTCCCAGTTGCAAGCCCAGAAGCTTATCGTCAATCAGGCCTACGAGAACATGGGCCTGGCCTCCACCCAGACGCTAGGTGGAATTCTCGACGGCCTCATGCGCAACACACCCGACGCACTGGAGTTCATCGACACGGCCGCAAGCCAGGGCGTGCGCGCGGCAATCGAGCGTCGCGACGGTCCGTGGGGCGATTACAGTCAGGCGCCGCCCGAGCGGCGACCCGACCCGTCGCACGTCATCGAGCCCTAGCCAGGTGTAAGGATGCCGACTGTGAAACATCGCTTGGACGAGCACGGACGATGAGCCCTTCCATCGGCGCAACTGACCCCGGCTCCTGGTCGACACGGTTGTGGACCGAGATCGAGTCCACCTTCGCCGCGATCCTTGCCCACCCATTTCTGACCGGGCTCACCGACGGCAGCCTCGACGAAGACGCGTTCGCGCAGTACATCGCACAGGATGTGCACTACCTGCGGGACTATGCACGCGCGTTGGCCATCGTCGGTGCTAAGGCCCCTACTTTGGTCGACACAGCGATGTTTGCCCGGCACGCCGCGGAGGTGTTCGACGTGGAACTCGCCTTGCACTCCACGCTGTTGCCCGAACTCGGACTGGATCCCACTCGTCTGGGCGCGACCCCACCGACTCCCACCACCCGGGCATACACCAGTTATCTTCTGGCCACCGCCTACGGCGGCAGCTTCGCCGACGGGCTGGCCGCCATTCTGCCGTGCTACTGGATATACGCCGAGGTCGGTGCCGTGCTGCTCGCGCGGGGTTCATCGGATCGTCGCTACCAGCTCTGGATAGACAGTTACGGCGGAGACGAATTCGCAGCCACCGTCGCCGAGGTTCTGGAACTGGCCGACCGCACCGGGCCGACGCTGACGGCGGCCGCGGAGACCGCCGCTCGTGCCCACTTCGCGATCACCGCCCGCTACGAGTGGATGTTCTTCGACGCAGCGTATCGACGTGAAGAGTGGCCAGTCTGAGCCCGGAGTAGGCAAGCCACTATTTCCGGCGCCGCAGGCCGCCGAGCACGGCGACGATGACGCCGAACACCACCAGCACCCCGCCCGCGGCCAGCGTGAGGTTCAGCCATTGGTGCAGGCTGGCCTCGGCGTGGCTGACCATGACGTCGGCGACCTCGCGGATGTCGCCGGTGGTGCGGTTCAGCGCGTCATCGATGTAGCGCCGCACCAACTCCAACCCGGCCCAGCCACCCGCGCCGACCAGTAACGCCGAAACGCCCAGCGCCGCAAGTGCTTTACCCCGGGATGGCGCCGTCGCCAGTGTCAGCAGTGCGAAAATACCGGCGAGGATGCCGGCACCGATGCTCACCCATGGACCCCACCTCGACAGCAGCTCGAGCTGGCCCGGTCGCAGACCCTCCAGGTTGGAGACCGTCACCGGGACGGTCAGCGTGTCCGGCACCTCGACGTTGAAGTTGGCCAGCGACTGCGCCAACGACGTGTCGGCAAGCATCGGCGCCAGGTCGACCACCCACTGATCGTCGGTGCCTTCGGCGCGTTGTGCCGAGTCGGTGAACACCCAGCGATGGGCGATCCGATTCGCCTGCGCGAACTGCCCGGGAAACGCCGCACTGGCGGTGTATGCCGAGGCCACCCCGCGCACCAGGCCGCTGCCGACGTCGTAGCCGCTCTCCGAGATCAGCGCCCTCGCCTGGGTGGTCAGCTCCGACGCCATCGCCTCCTGCAGCCGCGGATCCTCGGCGGCCGACGCGGCCAGCGCCGCGTATCCGTCGGGGTCGACGACGTTCTTCTGCGCCCACGTCGCCGGGATCGCCACCGCAAGCGCGACCGTCGTGACGAGCCAAAACAACAGCGCCGCCACAAACCGCACGCGCGTCCTCCGTTACTTGGCGGTGCGGCGAGGACGCAGCAATGCCAGCCGGGTCATCAGCTTGTTCATCCGCGTCACCGCCTTGTGCGAATTGTTGTAGTAGTTGCCGCCAGCGCCGATATTCGTGCGCGGCGCGACGACGGCCTCCTGGCGGCAGTACTTGCGAAGCCCCTCGGCCCCGCCGAACCGTGCACCCATGCCGGACGTCTTCCAGCCGCCCATCGGGGCGGTGGTGCACATCAGGTTGGAGATCACGTCGTTGACATTGACGGCACCGCAATCGAGCTGCACCGCAACTTCTTTGGCGCGCTCGATGTCCTTGGAGAAGACGGATGCGGACAGGCCGTACGGACTGTCGTTGGCCAGCCGAATGGCCTCCTCCGCCGACGACACCTTCATGATCGGCAGCGTCGGACCGAAGGTCTCCTCGGTCATGCACGTCATCGAGTGGTCGACGTCGACCAGCACCGTCGGCGGATAAAAGCTGCCGGTTCCCGATGTGCGCTCGGCACCGGTGAGCGCCTTGGCGCCCGCGGCCACCGCATCGCGGACGTGCCGTTCGGTCACCGCGAGTTGCTCGTCGTTGATCATCGAGCCGAAGTCGTAGCCCTGGCCGGCGCCGACCTTGAGCGCCTTGACGTCGCGCACCACGGCGTCGACGAACTGGTCGTGGACGGAATCGAGGACATAGACCCGCTCTACCGACACACAGGTTTGGCCGGCGTTGAACATCGCGCCCCACACCGCGGCGTGCGCGGCCAGGTCGACGTCCGCGTCGTCCAGCACGATCATCGGATCCTTGCCGCCGAGCTCCAGGCTGACGGGCGTGAGCCGGCGGGCGGCCCGCTCCATCACCTTGGCGCCGGTCGCGCTGGAGCCGGTGAACTGGATGAAGTCGGAGTTGTCGATGACCGCCTCGGACACCTCGCGGGCGCCCTGGGCCAGCGCCAGCACCTCGGGCGCGCCCGAGTCCAGCCAGCCTCGCAACAGTACCTCGGCGGTCAGCGGCGTGCGTTCCGACGGCTTGAGCAACACCGAGCAGCCGGCGGCCAGCGCGCCGATGGCATCCATCAGGGCGTTGGCCACCGGGTAGTTCCACGGCGCGATGATGCCGACCACCGGCCGCGGCCGGTAGTGCACGGTGACCTTCTTGATCGCCAGGAACGGCAGCGACGCCGGCCGGGTCTCGGGCGCCAGCGCCTTCTCCATCGTCTTGATGTAGTACGACAGGATCATGATCAGCAGCGGCACCTCCTGCGCCGCGTCGACGGCCGACTTGCCGGTCTCCTTGATCAGGAGCGACTCGATCTCGTCGCGGTGCTCGCCGAGCCAGACGGCATAGCGGGCAAGGACTTTGGCGCGGCCCTTGGCGCCGCGCGCCTCCCATTCCTTTTGCGCCTCGCGCAGGCCGGCGGCGATCCGCGGCACGTCGGCGGGATCGGTCCAGCGCACCTGTCCGGCGGCCGCACCGGTGGCGGGGTTGCGGATGGTGCTCGCAGACGAGGCTGAATCGACTTCTGGCGTCGCGGTCATAGGCCCATGCTAACCACCGGTGTGATCTGCATCGCACGGGGGTTGACGCCTGTCAAGTCAGCGGGCGATGCCCCGCACGTACGCGGCCTGGCCGAGGTGCTGCGCGCAGTCGTCGATGATGCTGACCAGCCGCGCGCTGGCGGTCACCGGCGGCGTCCAGTTGGTGTCGACGACGCGGCTCAACTCCTCTGCGGTCACCGAAGCGATGTATTCCAGCGTCACTTTGTGCACGGCGTGGTAGTAGCCGGCCAGCAGGTCGGCCGGTGCCCGGACCTGGCCGACGTCGTCGGGCGTGTGTCCGTAGCCGTGGTCGTTGCCTGCCAGGTCGAGGCCGAACCGGTCGTCCCAGCCGTCGCGGGTCCAGACCTGTTCGATGCCGGCGATGTCGCACAGCTGGAGATCCTGCACCCGCGCGCTGTGCCAGACCAACCACGCGATGCTGTTCGCGTCTCGGGTTGGACGGAAAAACGAGACCTCGTCGGTCAGGCCGTCGGTGAGGTCGTCGACGTGTTCGATCAACCGGGTGAATGAGTCGCGGAGCAGTTCTTGCGCGGCGGTGAGATTCGACATGTCACCAACGTAATCCGCGGCTTCAGCGCGACAGCGTGATGGCGCTCTCCGGGCAGTTCTGCTCCCCGGTCGCCGCGTGATTCTCGAGCTCGCCGGAGACCTCGTCGACGAGGACGATCGAGTGGCCGACCTCGTCGGCGTCGAAGATGTCGGGCGCCAACGTGTAGCAGCGGCCGTGGCCGGTACAGAGTTCGGGATCGACCGAGACGCGGCTCATGACGTGGCCACGCGGAAGGTCAGCGGCAGCGATTCCACCGAGCGCAGCGCGCTGGTGTACGTGAGCTCGACGCCCTCCGGAATGTCGTAATCCGGTATGCGGCGGTGGAATTCGCGCAACGC
>NZ_JBOGDB010000149.1:0-66051 GCF_050701515.1 Mycobacterium sp.
GCATCACCGACACCAATTTCATCGCGGGGCCCTTCGGTGCGATCAATCAAATACGCAGTCTGATCGCGGGCGTCCTCAACCAGCCGCCTCAGCCAACCTCTGGCTTCAGCCTCCTTGCCGCCAACGAGACCGGCATCCAGGGCCGACAGATGCTGGCACTGGACAGCGGTCAGGCTGGCGAAAACAATCCTCCGGCCCCGCCAGGGCCAACCGTTGGCGCCACCGAGGGAGCCGGAACCGAGGTTCTACCCGGCAACGAACTGAACGCCGAGACGAAGGAAACCGAGACCGGCAACAACGCCGGCAATCGCGGCCCTCAGATCCTCAAGCTCGGCAACAAGTTCACGCCGGGTTCCAATGGTGCAGCGGCCAGCAAGCCCGGCCAGCGTCTCCAGGCCGCCTTCGAGGGCACTGCCGATCGAATCGACAAGGCCTTCAACGACGTTCGTGACGGGATCGACAAGACGCTCAAGGGTCTGAGTGGTCGCGGCGATGACGACGGCGCTGATGCAGGCGGTAGCCCGGCTGGCGCCAGCACGGGGGAAGCCGAGGGTAGCTGACAGCGTCCGGGTCGTCGCCCCTCGCCGACTCGGAACGTTGTAACGAAAAGATTGGCCCCCTCCCCGCCCCAATGGGAGGGGGCCAATCGTCGGTGACGTCTGCCTCGAACCGGACGGGAACCGTAAAGGACGGCAAGCATTGGCTCTGAACGTAGTGTTCACCGACGATTTCGACGATTCGTCGACCGCCGATGAGACGGTGGAGTTCGAGATCGACGGCGCCAGGTACGAGATCGACCTGTCGAAACAGAACGCGATGCGGCTGCGCGGCGATTTGCAGCCGTGGATCAACGCCGCGCGCCGGACCGGGGGTCGGCGACGCCTGCGCCGTTCGAGCGAAGCAGCTGGGCAAGCCGCCGCTGCCGCCGAACGCCGGACAGCCATCAGGGTGTGGGCCCGCAACAACGGTACGGCGTTGCGGTGTACGGCCGGATCCCCCGCGAGGTGCTGGACGCATACAACGTCGCGGTCACCAGGCGAAGCCGATAACCGTTCCCATTAACCGCGTGCGCCATACTGGCCCTATGCGGTCCATCTGGAAGGGTTCGATCTCCTTCGGCCTGGTGAACGTCCCCGTCAAGGTCTACAGCGCGATCGAAGACCACGACGTGAAGTTTCACCAGGTCCACGCGAAAGACAACGGTCGCATCCGGTACAAGCGGGTGTGTGAGGTGTGTGGCGAAGTCGTGGACTACCGCGACATCTCGCGGGCCTTCGAATCCGACGACGGGCACATGGTGGTGATCACCGACGAAGACATCGCCACATTGCCGGAGGAGCGCAGCCGCGAGATCGAGGTGGTCGAGTTCGTGCCGGCCAGCGACCTCGACCCGTTGATGTACGACCGGAGTTATTTCCTCGAGCCGGACGGCAAATCGTCGAAGTCCTACGTGCTGCTGGCCAAGACGTTGTCGGAGACCGACCGAGTCGCGATCGTGCATTTCTCCCTGCGCAACAAGACCCGCCTTGCTGCGTTGCGGGTCAAGGACTTCAGCAAGCGCGACGTCATGGTCATTCACACCCTGCTGTGGCCCGACGAGGTCCGTGATCCCGACTTCCCAGTGCTGGACAAGGAAGTCGAGATCAAACCGGCCGAGCTGAAGATGGCCGGCCAGGTCGTCGAGTCGATGACCGACGACTTCCATCCCGAACGTTTCGAGGACACCTATCAGGCGGAGCTCAAGGAGTTGGTGGAAGCGAAACTCGAAGGTGGAGAGGCGTTTAGGGCCGAGGAGCAGGAGCCCAAAGAGCTGGATGAGACCGAGGACGTCTCGGATCTGTTGGCCAAACTCGAGGCCAGCGTGAAGGCAAGGCGCGGCGGCGCGTCCGGTGACGGCCAGGCAGCCAAGAAGTCACCGGCGAAGAAATCCGCGAAGAAGGCCGCCAAGAAGACACCGGCTAAAAAGGCCGCCAAGAAGGCAGCGGCGAAGAAGACGGCCAAGAAGGCAGCGGCAAACAAGTAGCGATAATCGGGTCTGCTTCACCGGCTCGACACCGACTTCTGCACCAGGGTTGTGATTTCGCGCGGCTCCACAGCCCTCACGCAGAACTCGCGGAGTGGCATGCCGAAGACGCGGCCTTGTTACGGTGTCGCCCGGCGAGGGAAGAGAGGCTGACGTGATACTCGACAGATTTCGGCTGGATGACCAAGTCGCGGTAGTGACCGGAGCCGGTCGCGGGCTGGGAGCCGCGATGGCGCTGGCCTTCGCCGAAGCGGGTGCGGACGTGCTGATTGCCTCGCGGACGCAGTCCGAGCTCGACGCCGTCGCCGAGCAAATCAAGGCAACCGGGCGACGGGCCCACGTGGTGGTCGGCGATCTGGCCCACCCGGAGAACACCGCCGAGCTGGCCGGGGCGGCCGTCGGTGAGTTCGGACGACTAGACATCGTCGTCAACAACGTCGGCGGAACCATGCCGAACATGCTGATGAACACCTCGACAAAGGACCTCAAGGACGCCCTCACGTTCAACGTCGGGACCGCCCACGCGCTGACCAGCGCGGCCGTGCCGCTGATGCTCGAGCACTCGGGGGGCGGCAGCATCATCAACATCACCTCGACCATGGGACGGCTGGCCGGCCGCGGGTTCGCCGCCTACGGCACCGCCAAAGCCGCCCTCGCCCACTACACCCGGCTGGCCGCACTCGACCTGTGCCCCAAAATCCGGGTCAACGCGATCGCACCCGGATCGATCCTCACCTCCGCACTCGATGTGGTGGCCTCCAACGACGAGTTGCGCGAACCGATGGAGAAAATGACCCCGATGCGACGGCTTGGCGATCCCGTCGACATCGCCGCCGCGGCGGTGTATCTCGCATCACCCGCCGGCAGTTTCCTGACCGGCAAGACGCTCGAAGTCGACGGCGGGCTGACCTTCCCCAATCTCGACCTTCCCATCCCTGATCTGTGAGGAGATGTCCATGGCCTTCCGCGTAGCGCAGATCGGCACCGGCAACGTCGGTCGACACGCACTGACTCAACTCATCACCAACCCGCAATTCGAGCTCACCGGCGTGTGGGTGTCATCGGATGCCAAGGCCGGCAAGGATGCCGCAGAGCTTGCCGGACTTGACGATTCGACCGGCATCACCGCCACCACCGATCTCGACGCCGTGCTGGCGGCCGAGCCGGTATGTGCGGTCTACACCGCGATGGCCGACAACCGGCTGCCCGAGGCACTGGAGGACTATCGGCGCATCCTCGCGGCCGGCGTCAACGTCGTCGGCAGCAGCGCCGTCTTCCTGCAGTACCCATGGCAGGTCATGCCCGAAGAAGTGGTCTCAGCGATCGAGGACGCCGCGAAGGCAGGCAAGTCGAGCGTGTTCGTCAACGGCATCGATCCCGGTTTCGCCAACGACCTTCTACCCCTTGCGCTGGCGGGAACGTGCCAGAGCATCGAGCAGATCCGGTGCATGGAGATCATCAACTACGACACCTACGACAGCGCCACCGTGATGTTCGACGTGATGGGCTTCGGCAAGCCGCTGGACGACATACCGATCCTGCTGCAGCCGGGTGTGCTGAGTCTGGCGTGGGGATCGGTGGTCCGTCAGCTCGCGGCGGGTCTCGGCATCTCGCTCGACGAGGTGACCGAGACCTACGTTCGCGAGCCGGCGCCCGAGGATTTCGACATCGCATCCGGCCACATACCGAAGGGCAGCGCGGCGGCGCTGCGGTTCGAGGTGCGGGGAATGCTTGGCGGCAAGCCCGCCGTCGTGCTCGAACACGTCACCCGACTGCGCGACGACCTGCGTCCGGACTGGCCGCAACCGGCCCAGCCGGGTGGCTCGTACCGGGTGGAGATCACCGGTGAGCCGTCGTATGGCTTGGACATCTGCCTGAGCAGTCGCAACGGCGATCACAACCATGCCGGCCTGGTCGCCACGGCCGCGCGCGTCGTCAATGCCATCCCCGCGGTGGTGGACGCACCGCCCGGGATCAGGACGACGCTGGACTTGCCTTTGATCACCGGAAAAGGGTTGTACGCTGCTCTATAGGACCGGGGTAGAACTGAAACGAGGGACTTGCCTATGCAGACCACATTGCGTTATCTCACTCCGCTAATCGCCGCAGCTGGTGTGGCAGCGGCGATCGCCGCCGCTCCCGCAGCCGGCGCCCAGCCCAACGACCCCACCCTGCCGCAATGCACCGACACGGGAGGCTCGGAAGCCCTCGGCGGCTCGACGACAGAGTGCGTGTCGCCCGGCAACGTTTCGATCGATGCCACCCCGGCGGAGCCCGAGTTTGACGGTCCGTGGGGAGACATGTACGGCGGCCCCGGCTTTTTCTTCCCCTGATTTTTGATGACGGCGGCCAGCACGCGGGCCGTTGACAACCCTTTCGTGGCCGCTGAGGAGGCCAACGATGCGGAAAGCGATTCGATATCTGACGCCGCTTTTGGCGGTAGCAGTCGTATGTCTTTCAGTCCTGGCGGCACCGGTCGCCGCGGCCGCACCCGAGTGCACGAACACCGGACCGACGACGACGCAGTGCGAGAGCAACGGCAGCACCCAGATCGTCACGTCACCGCCGGCCACCAATTACTACCCGTATTGGGGCTTTCCGATCATCGGCTTCGACGGCATCGGCATTGGGTGGTGAACGCACCGCACCCGCATTAGCCAACTGCGGAGGTTTCGTCTAACCTAACTTTTCTATTCGTATACCCGGATAGAAGGTGGGGTTAGTTGATCCAGGACACTCAGCTGCGGTTCCGTCCCAGCTGGTATCTGCTCGGCCCAGCATTCGTCGCCGCCATCGCCTATGTCGATCCGGGCAATGTCGCGGCCAACGTCAGTGCCGGGGCGCAGTTCGGCTTCCTGCTGGTGTGGGTCATCGTCCTGGCCAACGCCATGGCCGTGCTGGTGCAGTATCTGTCGGCCAAGCTGGGCCTGGTCAGCGGGCGCACCCTGCCCGAGGCGGTCGCCGATCACACCCGCACCCCGACGCGGATCGCCTACTGGCTGCAGGCCGAATTGGTCGCCATGGCAACCGATCTCGCCGAGGTCGTGGGTGGCGCCATCGCGCTGTACCTGCTGTTCGACCTGCCGATGCTGGTGGGCGGTGTGATCACCGGTGCCGTGTCGCTGCTGCTGCTCGCCGTGCAGAACCGCCGCGGCCAACGGATGTTCGAGCGGGTGATCAGCGGTCTGCTGCTGATCATCGCGATCGGCTTCCTCACCAGCCTGTTCGTGCAGCCCCCGGCGCCCGGCGATGTGGCAGCCGGCCTACTGCCCCGATTCGAGGGCGCGGAAAGCGTGCTGCTGGCCGCCGCGATGCTTGGCGCAACCGTGATGCCGCACGCCGTCTATCTGCATTCCGGCCTGGCCCGCGATCGGCACGGCCATCCCGAGGCGGGTCCGCAGCGAGACTGGCTGCTGCGGGTAACCAAGATCGACGTCGGGCTGGCGATGTTGGTCGCCGGCGCGGTGAACCTGTCGATGCTGCTGGTCGCCGCCACCAACCTGCAGGGCCGCGATAACACCGACTCCATCGAGGGTGCGCATGCGGCGGTGCGCGACACACTGGGGCCGACGGTCGCGCTGCTCTTCGCGATCGGCCTGCTGGCCTCGGGCCTTGCGTCCACCTCGGTCGGCGCCTACGCCGGGGCGATGATCATGCAGGGCCTGCTGCGGCGGTCCTACCCGCTGCTGCTGCGCCGGCTGGTTACCCTGATCCCGGCGCTGGCGATCCTCGCGTTCGGTATCGATCCCAGCCGTGCGCTGGTGATATCGCAGGTGGTGTTGTCGTTCGGGATCCCGTTTGCGCTGATCCCGCTGGTGCGGCTGACCAGCGATCGCGCACTGATGGGTGACGACACGAACCACCGGGTGACCACCGCGTTGGGTTGGATCGTCGCCGCGTTGATTACGCTGCTCAACGTGGTGCTGATCTATCTGACCGTCACCGGCTGAATGCTGGCACGCCGTCATAGGTACTTCGCGTACGGGTCCAATCTGTGCGCGAGGCAGATGGCGCGACGGTGCCCCGGCGCCACCGATCCCCGCGCGGCGATGCTCGCCGACCATGACTGGCTGATCAACGAGCGTGGCGTTGCCACGGTTGAGCCGTTCGACGGCTCCCAGGTGCACGGCGTGGTGTGGCGGCTCTCCGATCATGACCTGGCCACGCTGGACAGCGCCGAAGGAGTTCCGGTGCGGTATCGCCGCGACCGGCTCACCGTGCACACCGACGACGGACCCGCCGACGCCTGGGTGTACATCGACCACCGCGTCGATCCCGGGCCGCCGCGTCCCGGCTATCTGGAGCGCATCATCGACGGCGCGCTGCACCACGATTTGCCCCATCGGTGGATCGAGTTTCTCCGCCGCTGGGATCCGTCGCACTGGCCATTACCCAAGAGAAGCTCGAAATCTGGTGCCCCGCATTCCCTTTCGCAGTTGCTCGCCGATCCGGGTGTGCTCGAGTCCAGCACGCTGCGCTCGCGGTTTGGCTTCCTGGCCATCCACGGCGGCGGACTCGAGCAGATGACCGACGTCATCGCCGAACGTGCCGCCGACGCGGCCGATGCATCGGTGTATCTGCTGCGCCATCCGGAGAACTACCCGCACCATTTGCCCTCGGCGCTCTATCGAGCGGAGGAGTCCGAACGGCTCGCGGAATTCCTCGACCACGTAGACGTCGCGGTGTCGCTGCACGGGTACGGCCGGCTCGGCCGCAGTACCCAACTGTTGGCCGGCGGCCGCAACCGCGCGCTGGCGGCGCACGTGGCTCATCACGTCGCGGTGCCCGGCTACCACGTCGTCACCGACCTCGACGCAATCCCCCGCGAGCTGCGCGGCCTGCATCCGGACAATCCGGTCAACCGGGTGCGCGGCGGGGGCACCCAGCTCGAACTGTCGCCGCGGGTGCGCGGGATCAGCCCGCGTAGCGCGCCGCCCGAGGACGACGGGCTGTCGCCAACGACGTCCGCATTGATCCAGGGGCTGGTGGCGGCCGCGCATAGCTGGGTACTACCGGCGGCTTAGTCCCATCCCTGCACTCGGTGGCTCCGAATAACCGATGTGGAACACACGCACCCAAGCGCGCGCGCCATCACACCGGCGCTGTATCGGACCCGGATCACCCACCTGCGCCGGGCGCCAGTTCACCACTACTTCGAACACCGCAGCTACAGCTGGTACGTCGACGTCGACGACCTACCTCGGCTGCCTCGCTGGCTGCGGCCCTTCGCTCGCTTCGCCGCCGGTGATCACTTCGATGGCGACGCGAGCGACACCTTGCGGCAACGCATCGACGCCCTGCTGGCCGACCGCGGCATCGATCTACGGGGCGGCACCATCACCGCGCTGCTACAGGCCAGGGTGCTCGGCTATGTCTTCAATCCGCTGAGCCTGTATTGGTGTCACGACTCGGATGGGGTGCTGCGCCACGTACTCGCTGAGGTGCACAACACCTACGGCGGTCGCCACGCGTACCTGCTGCCACCCGATGGTGGCCAGCCCGCGATGGTGATGAAGCAGTTGTACGCCTCGCCGTTCAACGGCGTCGACGGCTATTACCTGGTGCGGGCGCCACGGCCGGACGCGGAACTCGACGTGACGATCTCGCTGCACCGCGAGAACGAACCGGCGTTCGTTGCGACGTTGCGCGGCAGCAGACGACGCGCCAGCGTCGGCGAGATCATCCTGCTGCAGTTGATCGCACCGCTGGCCCCGCTGATGGAGAGGTTAAGCATCCGGGTTCAAGGAATCACACTGTGGCTGCGCCGGGTGCCGTTGACGCCGCGGCCAATTGTCACCGCAAGTGAGAGGGTTGAGCGGCTGTGATCCTCGCGAATGCGGATAGGCTACCGCTCGTGACCACCGACCTTGACGCATTGTTGCGCCAGGTGGCACAGCGCGATGTCGACGCATTCGCCACCTTCTACGACCTCACCCGGGCCCGGGTGTTCGGTCTGGTCACCCGCGTGCTCCGCGACCCCGGCTACGGCGAGGAAACCACCCAGGACGTTTACCTTCAGGTGTGGCGCTCCGCTGCCAATTACGACCCCGCGTCGGGCTCGCCGCTGGCATGGCTGCTCACGGTGGCGCACCGGCGCGCGGTGGACCGAGTCCGTTCCGAGCAGGCGGCCAGCCAGCGCGAGTCCCGCTACGGGGCCGCCAACATCGACCCGCCCGCCGATCAGGTCGCCGATTCGGTGATCCTGCGCGACGAGCGCCGCCAGGTCGCCGACTGCCTGGGGTCGCTGACCGACGTGCAGCGGGAGTGCATCCAGCTGGCCTACTACGAGGGGCTGACCTACGCCCAGGTATCGGAGCGGCTGTCGGCCAACCTCGCCACCATCAAGTCGCGGATGCGCGATGCCATCCGCGGATTGCGCAAGTGTCTGGGGCTCGGATGACTGAACCACTGGATCCCGACGTGACCGCGCTCGCAACGCCCTACGCGCTGCACGCCCTCACCGAGTCCGAACGCGCCGACGTCGAGCGGCGGATCGCCGCTGCCCCGCCGGAAGTGGCGGCGGCATTCGCCGCAGAGGTGCGCGCCGTGCACGAGACGATGGCGGTGGTGTCGGCTGCGACCGCGGTCGAGCCACCCGCCCCACTGCGTGACCGACTGCTGGCCACTGTCAGCGACGACCCGGTGCGCCAGTTGCCATCGAAGGGCACGATGCGCTGGCGCACAACGATTTTGGCGGCTGCTGCGGTGCTGGCGATCGGGCTCGGCGCGCTCGGCGTCGGCCTCGCAGTGCGGCCACCAGCCGCGCCGTCGACCGCCGAACAGGTGTTCGCCGCAGCGGACGTGCGGACCGTGTCGGGACCCATCCCCACCGGTGGCACCGCCACACTGGTGTTCTCCCATGAGAAGGACGCGGGCGTCCTGGTGATGAACAACGTCGCACCGCCGGAACCAGGCACCGTGTACCAGATGTGGCTACTCGGCGAAGGATCCCCGAAGTCGGCGGGGACGATGGACGCCAAGGCGGTCGCACCATCGACAACTGCGGTGCTTCCGGATCTCGGAACCTCCAGGGCCCTGGCGTTCACCGTCGAGCCGGGCAGCGGTTCCGACCAGCCGACCGGCGCGGTTTTCGCCGAGCTGCCCTTGACCTGAACAGTGATCCGGCCCGTCGGAGTGACCTCACGACGGGCCGGATCGAGCGGCGGCTCCCTTGCTGTTGAACTCCGCTGTCGCGAAGTCCGCGGGTGTGGATTGCCCAAACGGCGCCGGCTTCAAACATGGCGGACGGCTCCGGGCCTGCGCTGCCTACCATCGTGGGATGGCCAAGAAATTCCGGTTCGGTGTCGGCCTGCGGGTCGCCACGTCGATGTCGTCGGTGCAGGAGGCGGCGCGCCGAGCCGAGGACCTCGGCTTCGACGTGTTGCACCTTCCCGATCACATCGGGGCGCCGGCACCCTTCCCGACATTGATGGCGGCGGCCGCGGCCACCAAGACGCTGCGGCTAGGGACATTCGTGCTCAACGCCTGCTTTTACAAGCCCGCATTGTTGGCCCGCGACGTGCGGGCACTGCGCGACCTGTCGAATGGCCGATTCGAACTCGGGCTGGGCGCGGGCTATGTGCGAGAGGAGTTCGAGGAGGCCGAGCTGCCGTATCCCAGCGCCCGTCAGCGCATCGAGTACCTGGCGCACGTGACCGAGTACATGCGCGAACATCTGCCGGACGTGCCGGTCCTGATCGCGGGCAACGGCGACCGGCTGCTGACGGTCGCAGCGCAACAGGCGAACATCATCGGGCTGACCGGGAGTGCGCCAGCCGGCGACGGGGCCGATCCACTCGCCGAGCGGATCGACTTCGTCCGGCGCGCGGCGGACGACCGTTTCGACGACCTCGAGCTGAATATCGCAATCACGGCGCTGCCCAGGGACGAGTCCGGGCGGCCCGACCTGTCGATCACCCGTCGAGCCCTCCCGTCGATGTCCGACGAGGAGTTGTTGCGGACGCCCGCAGTGCTGTCCGGGTCAACGCGCGAGATCGCCGACACCATTCGCGGGTATCGGGACACCTACGGCGTGAGCTACCTGATCGTTCAGGACAAGCACGCCGAGCCGTTCTCTAAAGTGATCGCCGAACTCCGTTAACGGTAAGCTCCCAGCGTCCCGCCCTCGTAGCTCAGGGGATAGAGCACGGCTCTCCTAAAGCCGGTGTCGCAGGTTCGAATCCTGCCGGGGGCACTTCGCATATTTGCAGCTCAGAGGTTGTTTCCGAAGAACAAGGCCCGGTTTTGCACCGTTACACGGTGAGCAGTACCCAACCCGCCACCGCGGATCCCAAACCTGCTGTGCCGTAACAGCAGACAGCGATCACCCGGTCAAACCGGCCCAGTTGCAGCCCATGCTCGAGCGTGAACCGGAAGCGGTGCGCCGAATGGAACAGGGCCAGCGCGCAGACCCCGAATAGCACAAGTTTGGTCAGCGGATTCCCTACGACTGCCAGCAGGTGCGCATGGTCCGGAGCCTCGAGCCACCCGAGCGGAAACGCCAGTCCGAACAGTAACGAGAGGACGGGCAGAACAAGCGCGGCCGCCATGCCGCCGACGCTGAACAGCAGCCAGAGGAAGGGCTCAGCCGACCGCCGAGGCGGCGTCGATGTGCTCATGACATCACCACCCATGCCACGACCGCCGAGACGACGAACCAGGCCGCATAGTGCCCAGCTAGGACCGCACCGGCAGGAATACGGCGTCCCCGAACGTGAATCACCATTGCACGTGGCGCCAAACCGAGCCAAGTAACAGCATGCAGCAGAAGGAAAACCAGTGCGACGACGTTCACCGCTACCACGACAGGATTGGAACTCCAATCCAGGACCCGAACGTATGAATCCGGCCCTGCGCCAATCGCATGAGCCAGTATCAACAGATACACAACGAACCACGCCACGAAGACGCAACTGATTTCGCGAAGCATGAAAAGCAGGTACGACCGCCGCTTCACCCACCAATACCGGTCGATCGGCGGTGAATAAGCGCGGACGGGCGTTGTCATCGCGCGCCCCTGGGGAACAGCAAATCTTTCACCGAATGGGTTGCCGCGGTCAGCTTGTAGAGCTGTATCGCGCCCGCCGGGTCAACTCCCTTCGGACAAGCCGTCGAGCATTCGCCCACGAAGGTGCACGCCCAAGCGCCGTCGGCGGCGGCGAGTACGTCCCGCCGATCCGCCGCACCTTCATCGCGCGAGTCCAGGTTGTAACGCTGACCCAGAGCGATCGCCGCTGGACCGAGGAAGTCCGGGTCCAGCGCATACACCGGGCATGCCGAGTAGCACAGCATGCAGTTGATGCACATGCTGAACTTCGCGTATTCGTCCAATTCCGCTGGGGTCTGCAAGTATTCGCCATCATCGACAGACAGCTCGTCGTCACGGATGATCCAGGGCTTGACTCGCGGCAGTTTGGCCATGAAGTCGCTGATGTCGACGACCAGATCGCGGATGACCGGGAAGTTTCGCATCGGCTCGACTCGCACCGGCCCAGGCAGGTAATCGGCAAGGAACGTCGCGCACCCCAATTTCGGGTCGCCGTTGATCGTGTAACCGCAGCTGCCACATATGCCCATCCGGCACGACCATCGGAAACTCAGCGTCCCGTCGAGGTGATCCTTGATGTAGTTCAGACCGTCCAGAATCGCCGTTTCACGGGTAACGGGAACTTCGTAGGCCTGCAAGACCGGCTCTGACTCAATCTCGGGTCGATACCTCGAGACCTCCATAACGATTCGGTCCGCCATCGCTCCACCTCTCCCGTCGTCCCCCTACCCTTCGGGTGGGAGGTACCCCCAGCGCTCGCCCTTATCTCCCATACACGCGTTCGCCCGGCGGCCAGCGCGTGATCGTCACCGGGAGGTGGTCGACCCGCGCTGATCCGTCGGATTCTCGATGCACCAATGTGTGCGCCAAGTATTGCTCGTCGTCGCGCTTGGGGAAGTCGGTTCGCTGGTGCGCGCCCCGGGATTCTTCTCGGCGCAAAGCAGATTCGATGATCGTCTGTGCGACGTCGAGCATCCCCGACAACTCGAGCAGTGCCGTCAGCTCGGTGTTGAACGTGTGGCTGTGATCGTCGATGCCGGCCTTCGCGAATCGCTCCTGCAGCACCCGGATCTGGTCGACCGCCTTGGTCAGGGTGGGTCCGTCACGATAGATCCCGGCGGCGGCTTCCAGCGTGGCCTGCATGTCCGTCCGAATGTCAGCGATTCGATCGCTCCCCTCGGCGTGGCGAGCGAGTTCGCGTTCGAGCCTATGCGTCTCGGTGCGTGCCTGCGCCTCCACTGCAGCCGAGGCACCGCGAACCGTTGTCACGTGCTCCGCTGCGGCGTGGCCCGCCCGGGCTCCGAACACCAGCAGCTCCGGCAGCGAGTTCGACCCCAACCTGTTGGCGCCATTGATGCTGACGCATGCCGTTTCGCCTGCCGCATATAGCCCGGAAAGCGTTGTGGCGCCATGGATATCTGTGTGAACACCACCCATCATGTAGTGCACCACCGGTCGCACGGGGACTAGCTCGGTAACCGGGTCGATGTGCTGGTAATTCCGGCACAGCTCGCGCACGAACGGCAACCTTGTGTCGATCAACTCGGCGCCAAGGTGTCGCAGGTCGAGGTAGACGACCGGTCCGTACTCTGTGTCAACGGTCCGTCCCTTTTCCTGCTCGTGCACGAACGCCTGGGACACCCGGTCCCGGGGTCCGAGCTCCATGCTGCGCAGCGTTGGCTCGGCCGTGGGTTTGCCGAGGTCGTAATCCTGCAGGTAGCGGTAGCCGTCTTTGTTCAGCAACCAGCCACCCTCGGCTCGCGCCGCCTCGGTGATCAAGATTCCGGTGAACGGCAGTCCGGTGGGGTGGTACTGGACGAACTCCATGTCCTTCAGCGGCGCCCCCGCCCTGAACGCGAGGGCCATTCCGTCTCCGGTCTTGATGTTCGCGTTGGTGGTGAACGGAAACACGCGCCCACATCCGCCGGTGCACACGATCACCGCGTCGGCAAGGATTGTCTCGATGCGCCCGGTCGCCAGCTCGATGGCGACAACACCGCGCACCCTGCCGTCGTCGACGAGCAGGGTCGTCGCGAACCACTCGTCGTAACGGACGATGTCCGGATACGCGAGGGCGCGCTGAAACAGCGTGTGCAGCATGTGGAATCCGGTCTTGTCCGCGGCAAACCACGTGCGTAGCTTCTTCATTCCGCCGAATGCACGAACGGCAATGTGCCCGTCCGGTTTACGACTCCACGGACAGCCCCAATGCTCCAGCTGCAACAACTCCCGCGGCGCTTCGGCGACGAAGGCCTCGACCGCGTCTTGGTCGCACAGCCAGTCGCTGCCGGAAACCGTGTCGTATGCGTGCTCGTCGAGGCTGTCATCCTCGCCCGCTACGGCCGCGGCGCCGCCCTCTGCCGAGACGGTGTGGCTGCGCATCGGGTACACCTTGGAGACGATCGCCACGCTCAGGCGCGGATTTGTCTCGGCTATCGCTATTGCGGCGCGCAGGCCAGCGCCGCCGCCGCCGATCACCACTATGTTGTGCGACGCGGTCATCGGCGTGGCTCAGACCTCAAACGCTTCGTGCTCGCCGCAGTGCTCGTCCTTCAACACTTTGCCGTCATGCCGGATCGTCCGGAAGCGAGTGGTTCCGTCGTGGTACACGTGCCGGATCACGCGGCAGCCGCACGCGTACTTGAAGTCGTCGTACGAGAAGCCGTCGTCGTCATTTTCGATATGGCGATCGCCATCTGCCATTCGCCCGCAGGGTGCCTTTTGCTTCATGAAGTGCGTCGTGGTCGCGACCATCGTCCGCCTCCTCGGGTGTCAGGCGAGTGATCCAGATCATATGTAGGGTATGCCGGACAAGACTGCGCGTCCACCACTTTCGACGTCCACGCGCGCGCTCTCACTGGCTGAAATGCTCGGCAGCGTCATGAAGTGGTCTCACACCGGCACACTTGAGCGCCCTGCCGATCGTGCTCGCGTGTACGTCTAGCTGCGTGGCGACTTCAGCGAGTGTGTAGCCGTCTGCGTAAGGTCTGGTGGCTTGTTCGGTCAGCTGTGGTGTCCGCTTCAGTTGGGGCCGGAGAGCAACACCTTCCCGCTTTAGCTGCCTGGCGACCGTCTGACGGTGCATCTTGAACGGGCGCGCAAGTTCCAGAGCCGACGTGCCGCTGCGATACTGCTCCGCGAGCCGGGCTCGTTCGGCTGGGCTCAGCTTGCGATTCATACGATAGGTTATTCTTAGCTAAGCGAATTAGTTTCGTGAACGGAGTGTTTTGGCTTGAAAGCGCTTCGCGAAGGAGCACTTCGGGCCCTATGTTCGCTCCGAGCCCGCACCAATCCATCGTTTATTCATCGAATATGGTGCGGTCCAAAACGACGAATCGAGTAGTCCACTACTCACCGAATTGGGATTGGAATGTCTGCCACACCTACTACATAGTCCCGTGGGGGCAGGGCAATGTTCATCCGGGCATTTTGGCAGATGCTCCGCCGCCTCCTCCGCCGACGACGTGCTGGTCCCTCTTTGTCTCGAGGCCGTGCTAACCAGGCGTTGACGCCTAGAAGCATGCGTCCGGGATTGGCACGTTTGTCATACGACGGCATGGGCAATGCTGCGGACAGGCGGGCGCGGCGGTCGACCTCCGCGCTTGCCGAGGTCTCGTCGGTTCAGACCCGAGCCGGCGGGGCCGCCCTCACGTCGGTTCGCTTCCTCTGGAGTCACTCTTTTAGTTGTAGTACCGTTCGGTCATGGGACGCACGACCAACGTCTGGATCCTCGGCGGCTACCAGAGCGACTTCAGCCGCAACCTGACCCGGGAGGGTCTGGATTTTGCCGACCTGACCTCCGAAGTGGTCGATTCCACGCTTGCCGCGGCGAAGTTGGACGCGGCCGCGATCGATGTGGTCCATGTCGGCAATGCATTCGGCGAGATGTTCGCCGGTCAGGGCCACCTCGGCGCGATGCCCGCCAGCGTGCACGAGGGGCTGTGGAATACCCCGTCGGCACGTCACGAGGCCGCGTGCGCGTCGGGCAGCGTCGCGACGCTGGCCGCCATCGCTGACCTGCGATCGGGCGCCTATCGGACGGCGTTGGTGGTCGGCGTCGAACTGGAGAAGACGGTGCCGGGCGACACCGCCGCCGAGCACCTCGGCGCGGCCGCCTGGATCGGCCATGAAGGCGCCGACGCCAAGTTCATGTGGCCGAACATGTTCGCCCGGATCGCCGACGAGTACGACCGCCGCTACGGCCTCGACCAAACCCACCTGCGCGCGATCGCCCAGCTCAATTTTGCGAATGCCCGCTCGAACGCCAACGCGCAGACCCGCGGCTGGACCGTGCCCGACCTGCTGGGCGGGGCCGCTGGCTCGGACGTGGATGACGAGATCAACCCCGTCGTCGAGGGCAGGCTGCGCCGCTTTGACTGCAGCCAGATGACCGACGGCGGGGCCGGTGTGGTGCTCGCCACCGACGACTACCTGCGCGACCACCCCGATGTGCGGCCGATCGGCCGGATCGACGGGTGGGGACACCGCACCGTCGGCCTGAGCCTGCAACAGAAGCTCGACCGCGCCGCCGGCGAGCCGTACGTGTTGCCGCATGTCCGCGCCGCCGCGCTGGACGCCCTGCACCGCGCCCGTGTGACGCTCGACGACGTCGACGGGCTCGAGGTGCACGACTGCTTCACACCCAGCGAGTACCTCGTCATCGACCACATCGGGCTCACCGGGGCGGGTGAGTCGTGGAAGGCCATCGAGAACGGCGAGATCGAAATCGGCGGGCGGTTGCCGATCAACCCCAGCGGCGGCCTGATCGGCGGCGGCCACCCGGTCGGAGCGTCCGGGGTGCGGATGCTCGTCGATGCCGCCAAACAGGTCAGCAACACTGCTGGCAGCTACCAAGTCGAGGGCGCAAAGACATTCGGCACAGTGAACTTCGGCGGCAGCACCGCCACCACGGTCAGCTTCGTCGTCGGCGCGGCACCGGAGGCCTGAGATGGATGTCGAGATCGTCGGAAAGTTCCTGTCCACGCTGCCAGAGGACGACGACCACCCCTACCGGACCGGTCCGTGGCGGCCACAGACCACCGAATGGGATGCCGACGGCCTGACCGTCGTCGACGGCGAAGTCCCGCACGACCTGGACGGGGTGTATCTGCGCAACACCGAGAACCCGCTGCATCCCGCACTCAAGTTCTACCACCCGTTCGACGGCGACGGCATGATTCATATCGTCGGCTTTCGCGACGGAAAAGTGTTCTACCGCAATCGATTCATCCGCACGGACGGTTTACTGGCGGAAGACGAAGCCGGCGGCCCGCTGTGGCCGGGGCTGGCCGAACCGGTGCAGATCGCCAAGCGCGACCACGGCTGGGGCGCGCGGACATTGATGAAGGACGCGTCGAGTACCGACGTCATCGTGCATCGCGGCACCGCGCTGACCAGTTTCTACCAGTGCGGGGATCTGTACCGCGTCAACCCGCTGACCGCCGAGACACTGGGCAAGGAGGACTTCAACGGACACTTCCCATTCGATTGGGGCGTGTCGGCGCATCCGAAGGTCGACGACGCCACCGGCGAGTTGCTGTTCTTCACCTACAGCAAGCAAGCCCCGTACATGCGCTATGGCGTGGTCGACGCCAATAACGATCTGGTGCACATCACCGATATCCCGCTGCCTGGTCCGCGGCTGCCGCACGACATGGCGTTCACACCGAATTACGCCATTCTCAACGACTTTCCGTTGTTCTGGGATCCCAAGCTGCTGGAAGCGGACATCCACCTGCCCGGATTCCACCCCGAGATGCCGTCGCGGTTTGCGGTCATCCCGCGCCGCGGCGGGCCGGATGACATTCGCTGGTTCGAGGCCGATCCGACGTTCGTGCTGCACTTCACCAACGCCTACGAAGACGGCGACGAGATCGTGCTCGACGGATTCTATGAGGGCGATCCCGCCCCGGTAGACAGCCTGACGGGTAACAATCCCCCGCAAGCGGGTGGGCCCCCAGCCTGCGAGGGGAGTGCCCCCAGGCAGACGGCATTCCGGTTTCTGGCCCTCGACCGGTTGCAGACCCGGCTGCGCCGTTGGCGGTTCAACCTGGTTACCGGCGCCACCACCGAGGAGCAGCTCACCGACAGCATCACCGAATTCGGCATGATCAACGCCGGCTATGCCGGCCGCGACTACCGCTACACGTATGCCGCAACCGGCAAGCCAGGCTGGTTCCTTTTCGACGGACTGGTCAAGCACGATCTGCGCAGCGGGTCCGCGGAGCGCTTCGTATTCGAAGACGGCGTCTACGGCAGCGAGACAGCGATGGCGCCGCGCGTCGGCGGCACGGGTGAGGACGACGGCTACCTGGTCACGCTCACCACGGATATGAACGCCGACGCGTCGTACTGCCTAGTCTTCGATGCCGCCAGGGTGGCCGACGGCCCGGTGTGCAAACTGGCTCTGCCGGAGCGGATTTCCAGCGGCACCCATTCGACCTGGGCTGCGGGTTCGCGGTTGCGAGGCTGGCACAGTGCCGACACATCGGCCGCCGCGATCGGGCTTTAGGTGGAGTCCGGCGACCGGCCAACCGAATTGGCGATCGGCGGCACGAATGCCGTCGGCCGAATGCTCGGGCTGCTCGGAGACGAATGGACGCTGCTGGTGATTCAGCAGGCGCTGCTGGGTGCTACCCGCTACGGCGAGTTCCGGGCGCGCCTCCCGATATCCAACTCGGTGCTGTCGCGTCGCCTGCAGTCGATGACGCAAGACGGACTGCTCACCAGACGGACCTACCGGACGAATCCGCCGCGTGCCGAGTATCTGATCACCGCCCGCAGTCGGTCGCTGTGGCCGGTGCTGGTCTCGATATGGGAGTGGGAACGGCACTGGGTACCCGACCATGCCGAGACATTGCCCAGCATGCGCCATAACGCTTGCGGCGGCGACTTCGCTCCGCAGCTGACCTGCCGATCGTGCGGCGAGACGGTCAGCGAGAAAGGCGTTGTCGCGCAGTGGGGCCCGAGCGGCTCCTGGCCACGGTCGGTGCCTGGGGTCGCGACCCGGCGGCGATCCGCGACGGACCCGCAGCACGGCCAGGCAGGCCTGTTCCCGCAGACGATGAGCGTGCTGGGCAACAGGTGGGCGTTCGCGCTGCTGGTCGCGTCCTTCGTCGGGGTGAGCCGGTTCACCGACTTTCAGACCCAGCTTGGCGCGCCGCCGGGTTCGATCGCGGACCGGCTGTCGATCCTTACCAGCAACGGGGTGTTGTTCGCCGCGGACAACCGCTATCGCCTCACCGAGAAGGGCCGGGCATTTTTTCCCGTCCTGATAGCTGCTCTGCAGTGGGCCCAGCGGTGGTTCCACGCGCCCGAGGGGCCCGCGGTGATGCTCACCCACACGGGCTGCGGACGGCGCTTTGGCGCCGTTCTGACCTGCGACCAATGCACCCGGCCGCTGCGCGGGACACAGGTCTCCGCGGTCTAGCCGGGTCAGGCGTACAACTTCTCGAATTGCCGGATCGAACGCTCCATATCGCCCTTAACCGCCCGGGCCGCCGCAGCTCCGATCGGACCGAATAGCGGCGCACCCCCGAGGTTTAGGGTGACGGTGAATGCGCAGCCCGACGCGGTCGGTTTCACCGTCATCTTGAGCCCGTACTTGGTGCCACCAACACCCTTACCCGTGACTTCGATCAATTGGGGCGGGTTCATCTTCTCTACCGTCCAGGTAACTCGATTGCGCATCCCCTTGGCGCCCGCGACACCGACCAGCGTTGTGCCCTCCGACAATTCAGCCGGGACTTCGGAGCGCCACGCTTCATGCATGACCAGCCAATCGCCCAACTCGTTCAGATTTGACGCGTGTTCCCAGGCGTCTTCCGGACTCAGCGACAACTCGCGGGAGAGCTCAACTTTGGCCATGGCGAAATGTTATCCACACCGGCTAGTTGTTGCGGTCCAACCGGAACTTGAGATTGTTACGGACCGCGGGCCATTCGACGTCCAGTATCGAATACACCACGGTGTCACGGCGCGATCCATCGGGCAGCAGTTGGTGACTGCGGAGCACGCCATCGAGCTTGCCACCCAGCTGCTCGATGGCGGCCCGGCTGGTGAAGTTGAAGAAATGGGTGCGGAATTCCACTGCCACACAGCCTAATTCGTCGAATGCGTGACCTAGCATCAGTAACTTGGTCTCGCTGTTGACGCCACTGCGTCGGGCCGAGGCTGAATACCAGGTGTTGCCGATCTCGAGTCGCCGGTTCGGCGCGTCCACGTTCAAGTAGCTCGACGACCCGACCAAGATGCCGTCAAGCCGGCGTACCACGAACGTCAGCCCTTGGCCGGGTTGCTGCGCGGCCAATCGCAGGTCCACCCAATCTTCGGCGGTCTGCGGCGACGGCGCCGCGGTGAACCATAGGCTACCCACCTCGCCGTCCGCAGCCGCGGTGGCGATCTCCGAAACATGTTCGCGCGTCAAGGGTTCCAGCGACGCCCAGCGTCGCCCGGTCAACCTTACCGGCTCGACAAAGCCGCTCACGGCGACCGCCCAGCACCCGACACGGACGCCACCAGTGCCCACACCGAAAACGCCACCGCGGCGACGGCGACGGCGATCCCGACATAGAACCCATAACCTGCCGACACCGGTGGGTGGACGTTGACTCGGTGGTACCAAATTGTCAGCGCCACCAAGAGCAACGAAATGGCCAGTGCGGCAGACGATGCCAACCGCGCCGACAGGCCGCGCGCGGCCATCGCGCCCGCGACGATCAATGTCGACGCCAGCAGCACGATGAGTTGCCCAGCACCGAACCGTGTCGGCAGGATCAAGTTGCCTACCGTCCCGCCGATGGCGTTGGCATGTCCGCCGCCGTCTTCCCTGGTGGTCAGCCATGGCAGCCACGCGCTGACCGCCAGGATCGCGGCGCAAAGCGCCACCAGCCAACCGGGGCGCGGACGCAACATGCGATGACCTTATCCGGTATGCCGGGCTGTCCAGGTCAACGCATAATCGGCGACGTCCTCCCAACCGTCGAGCACCGCGGTGAGATGTGGGCGATCGGCGAACAGCTTGAAGTCGGTAGGCGCCGAGCCCGCGGTCGAGCAGGATCTGCCGCACCAGGCCCCCGAACGAGTGACCGATGATGACGGGCGCCTCGGGCAGTGCCCGGACAAAGGCGTCGTAATGGTCGGCGACATCGAGCAAACCGATGTCGGCGGGTGCCTTGGTGCGGTCGAGGACCTCGTCGAGCGCGGAAACTCCGGGCCAGGCCGGTGCGTGCACGATATGGCCGGCGGCGAGGTAGCGGTCGATCCAGCCGCGCCAGCTGTGCGGTGTCATCCACAAGCCGTGAATCAGCACAATAGGCGTCTTGGCCGGGTTCATCGCTTCTAGTGTGGAGTTGCGACACCGATCAAGGGGCGGTAATGCAATGAGCGAACTTCCCGACTGGGCTCGGCGGCTCGATCTGTCCCCACATCCCGAGGGCGGCTGGTTCCGAGAAACCTGGCGCAGCGGACTGACGGTCCCCCAGTCCGCCCTGCCCCAGGACTACACCGGCCCGCGCAGCGCCGGAACCGCGATCCTCTTCCTACTCATGCCTGGTCAGCAGTCGGCATGGCACACCGTACGCAGTGCCGAACTGTGGCTCTACCATCGCGGCAGCCCGCTGTTGCTGCAGTTCGGTCCCGAACAGGCAACTGCCGCAACGCATCTGCTCGGCGGCGACATCATCGCCGGGGAGCAGCCGCAACTCGTCGTGCCATCCGGCGACTGGCAGCGCGCCCGCCCACGTGACGACGAGCCCACCCTGGTCAGCTGTGTGGTGGTACCGGGTTTCGATTACGCGGACTTCGCACTGGCCGCTGCCCCTACCGACTGAGCAACTGCACCGCCGCCGACACCAGCGCGGCGTTGCCGGGCGTGGTGGAGCCATCCGGCAGCTGCAGGGTATCCTCCATGCCGATTCGTGCCTGTACCCCACGCGCAACGGCGTGTTCGAGCAGCGGCCAACAACTTTCGTCCATGCCGTGCAGCAGGACGGGTGCCGGCGAACCGGCCGCGAGCACTTCGCCGAGCAGGTCATCAGCGGTGGCGACGTCCCCGTCGGGCCCAAGTTCGACCATCACCCGCATGCAGTGCGCCCCGATCTCCGACCGAGCCCACGACGCTGCCGCCTCGGAATGAAAGATGCCGACCTCCACGCCCAGCCCGCGGCTCAACAACAGCAGGGCAAGCTGCTCGGCCCCGGGCTCGTGCCAGTTCACCGACGCGAAGTCGGGAAGCACTGTCCAGGCTTCCACCGCACGCAGCCGCTCGTCCGGGTCCGGCAGCGCCCACAACCCGGTCGTCACCCCCAGTGGCAGGCCGGGTGCGGCGTGCCGAACCGCCGAGACCGCCTCGTCCACGATGTCCCGCCGCAGCGAGTCCACCCCGTCGGCGTTCTTGGGATGCAGATGCACCGCCTTGGCACCGGCCCGGTGTGCGGCGACGGCCTCGGCAGCCAGCTGTTCGGGGGTTACCGGCAGATTGGGGTGCACCTCCGGGGTGCGAGCGCCATTGATGCATGCCTTGAGATAGGTCTTCGGGCCGGGCATCCCTTCATCTTGTCAGTCCAGCAAGACAGGCTCAGGCCCGTGGGGCGGTCACCTCTCCTCGCGAGCAGACGCGCACACGCACGCGACATGCCCTTGGGTTCTAGGGGTGATTTTGCGTCTGCTCGCGTTAGGAGGTGACTCGCGCTTAGGAGGTGACCCCGAGTACCCGCAGCGCGTTGTCCTTGAAGATCAGCGGCAGTACTTCGGGGTCCATGTCGAGCGTCTCGAAGTCGCGGCGCCACCGGTCGAGCTGAATGTACGGGTAGTCCGTCCCGAACAGCACCTTGGTGCGCAGCTGCCGGTTGGCCGCCCGGACCAGCTGTGGCGGAAAGTATTTCGGCGACCATCCGGACAGATCGATATAGACGTTCGACTTATGGGTGGCGATGGAGATCTGCGCGTCCACCCAGGGCACCGCCGGATGCGCCATCACGATCGTCAGGTCCGGGAAGTCGGCGGCCACGTCATCGAGCAGCATCGGATCGGAATACCGCAGTTTGACCCCGTATCCGCCGGGCAGCCCCGACCCGATCCCGGTCTGGCCGGTGTGGAACAGCGCGGGCACGCCGGCTTCGGCAATGGCCGCGTAGATCGGGTAGCACGAGCGGTCGTTGGGCTCGAAGCCCTGCAGGCTCGGGTGGAACTTGAAACCCTTGACGCCGAACTCTCCGACCTGCTGGTGCACCCCGCGCACGGCATGTTCGCCGGTCAACGGGTCGACAGTGCCGAACGGAATCAGCACGTCGTTGTTGCGCGCTGCACCTTCGACCAAATTCTCAACGGAGTTGGGTGGACGCCCGGAGACCGTCTGCGAGTCGATGGTGAAGACCACCGCCGCGGTATTGCGCTGCCGGTAGTGCTCCGCAACGCCGTCGACCGTGGTCAACTCGGTGCAGAGCTTGAAGTACTGCTTGGTCGCAGCGATCAGTTCGTCGTCATATGCCTGATGCCCGTGGTCATCGGCCTCGACGTGAGTGTGGATATCGATCGCATCGATTGCGTCGAAATCGATTCCGTACTGGTATTTTTCGCCCGTCACGCTGCGGCGAACACCGTCTTGAACTTGTTCAGCGAGTCCCGTATATCGCCCCGCAGCGCTGCGGCCACCACCATGCCGATCGGGCCGAACAGCGCGGGGCCGCCGAGATGGACCTCGAATGTGACCGTCGAGCCGTCACCCGACGGCTCGACCTTTCCGATCAGCTTGACCTTCACGCCGCCCTTGCCGTCGCCGTCGAGGGTCATGGCCTCGGGTGGCTGGTAGCGGACGATGGTCCACTTGATCCGATTGGGCATGCCCTTGACCTCGACGATCGAGTCGATCTGGGTGCCCTTCTCCAGGGTTTCCGGCAGCTTAGACCGCCACACCCGGTGGATGGTCAACCACTCCTTGTAGCGGGAGAGGTCCGAAGCGCACGCCCATGCCTGCTCCGGCGGCAGTGGAACGTCGACGGAGACGGACAGTTTGGCCATGCGTCAGGGTGTTTGCGGATTGCTCTTGTCGACGGCCTTCTTGGCGGCGTCCTGGGCCTTGTCCACCTTGTCGGCGTACTTGCCCTGCGTCTTCTGGTCGACGATATCGCCGGCCTTGTCGATCGCGGTGTCCACCTTGTCGGCGTTCTTCGAGAGCAGATTCTTCACCTTGTCTAGGAATGCCATGAAGCCCACCCTACCGCTATTTCCACAGCCGGCGTCTTTCACCTAAAAGCGCACCCTGCACCCACCACGACACCTCGATAATGACGGCTCCGACAATGCCGATGACCAGTGCCATCGAGGTCACCGCGATGTTCGACGAATCGAGCATGAACGTCTTCTGCGCCAGCGGAATGGAAAAGATCACGACGTAGGCCAGACCGCCCACGGTGACCAACAAGACCCGCCACCACTCGTACGGCCGCGCCACCACCGCAAGCACCCACACCGCGGTCACCAGCAACGTGATCAAAGCCGCCGTCGACGCCTGGGTCTGCTGCACCGCGGTGGCCTCGCGGCCCTGATACGCCACCAGATACGACGTGAAGGTGGCGATGCCCACCACCACGCCCGACGGCAGCGCCGAGGTCATCACCCGGCGCACGAAGCCGGGATACGCTCGCTCGTTGTTTGGTGCCAACGACAGGATGAACGCCGGGATGCCGATGGTGAACCAGGCCGCGATCGTGACGTGGATCGGTTGGAACGGGAAGAGCAGCGGATCGGAGCCGAACACCGCCGACGCGAGACCCGCCAACCCGACCAGGATCGCCAGCAGCACCGAGTACACGGTCTTGGTCAGGAACAGGTTGGAAACCCGCTCGATGTTGCCGATCACCCGGCGGCCCTCGCCGACGACGTGCGGCAGCGTCGCGAACTTGTTGTCCAGCAGCACAATCTGAGCGACCGCCCGCGACGCCGCGCTGCCCGCGCCCATCGCCACCCCGATGTCGGCGTCCTTGAGCGCCAGCACGTCATTGACACCGTCGCCGGTCATCGCAACGGTGTGCCCCCGTGATTGCAGCGCGTGCACCATTGCCCGCTTCTGATCCGGCCGCACCCGGCCGAAGGTGGTGTACTCCTCGAGGGTGTCGGCCAGCCGGTCGGGCTTGTCGGGCAACTTGCGGGCGTCCATCGTCTCGCCCTGCAGGCCCAGCGTGCCCGCCACCGCACCTACCGATACCGCGTTGTCGCCGGAAATGACCTTAATCGAAACCTTCTGGGACGCAAAGTAATCCAGCGTATCGCGGGCATCTGGACGGATTCGCTGCTCGAGTACTACCAGCGCGACCGGCGTTACGTGTCCGGGTGCATCGGGATGGTCGACGGGCAGATCGCTGGCGCCGAGCAGTAGTACGCGCAGGCCCTGCGCGCCGATTCGCTCGGCCAACTCGGCGGCCGGAGAAGCCGGGTCGAGCAGCACGTCCGGGGCGCCGATCACCCAATTGCCGTTCTCGCCGTAGGAGGTTCCACTCCACTTGGTCGCCGACTTGAACGGCGCGTTCGCCGTCGCGATCCAACCCGGCGGCATCTTGTAGGCCTCGGCGATGGCCTGCATGCTGGCGTTTGGCCGGGTGTCGTCGGCGGCCAGTTGGGCCAGCACATCGCCGACATCGCCTTCGTCCAACCGCTTGAGATCGGATACCCGCATACCGTTTTCGGTCAGTGTGCCGGTTTTGTCGGCGCACACCACGTCGACGCGGGCCAGGCCCTCGATCGCGGGCAGCTCGTTGACCAAACACTGCCGCCGGCCGAGCCGGATGACCCCGACGGCGAACGCGATCGACGTCATCAGCACCAGGCCCTCGGGCACCATCGGCACCAGCGCGCCGACCATCCGCAGCACCGATTCCCGCCAGCCTGCGCCGGTGGTGAACAGCTGGGTGTAGATGATCAGCAGGCCGGCCGGGATCAGCAGGTAGGTGATGAATTGCAGGATCTTGTTGATCCCGCTGCGCAGTTCGGATTTCACCAAGGTGAACTTGCTGGCCTCTTCGGCCAGTTTGGCGGCGTAGGCCTCCCGGCCGACCTTGGTGGCCCGGTAGGCCCCGCTGCCCGCGACGACGAAACTGCCCGACATAACCTTGTCGCCGGCGTCCTTGGCGATCGGGTCGGCCTCGCCGGTCAGCAGCGATTCGTCGACTTCGAGATTGGTTTCCTCGATGATGTCGCCGTCGACCACAATCTGATCGCCGGGCCCGAGCTCGATGATGTCGTCCAGCACCACCTCGCTGGGGGCCATGGGCCTCGAAACAGACGCAGCACCGGATTGCCTGCGCACCAACGGTTTCGCCTGCCCCACGATGGCCAGCTTGTCCAGGGTCTGCTTCGCCCGTAGCTCCTGGATGATGCCGATCGCGCTGTTGGCGATTATCAGTAGTCCGAATGCTCCGTTGATGACCGAGCCGGTCGATAGCACGATGATCAGCAGCACACCGAGGATGGCGTTGATCCGGGTGAAGACGTTGGCCCGGACGATTTCGGATACGCTGCGCGCCGCTCGGGTCGGGACGTCGTTGGTCTTGCCTTCGGCGACCCGTTGCGCGACCTCGGCATCGGAAAGGCCGCTGGCCACCAGGGTGGTCATCGCGTGAAGGTTCCCTTGCCAAGCTCGTCGTAATACTCGAGGTTCAGCTTGTCGCCGTCGAAGGTGGCTTTCGAAATTGTCCCGGGAGGCGCGTTTTCGGTGACAAACGAGAAGGTGAAGACGTTGCCGTCCCAATGGCTGAGCGGCACATTGAGCTTCTGGCCCAGCGCGAGCTGCAGCTTGCCGTCCTTCTCGGTGATCCGCGCCGGACCCCAATAGTCGTTGTTGTAGGTGCCGACATAGGACGACAACGGCGCGGCGGGCGCGGGGTTCGGCGGCGGTTGCTGGCCGACCAGCGATCCAACCGGCTGCTCCCCCGGGGACAGCAGGTCCTGGTACAGCTTGAACCAGTCCTCCCGGACCTCACCGAACTGCACGAGGTCGGCGAACTGTGCGGTGAGAGCTTCCGGCACGCCGGAGGGCGTGCCGTTGGTCAGCGCGATGATCGCCACATCGGCGGACGGCAGGATGACGAAGTTCGTCCCGGCGCCCAGCTCGAACGCCCCGGAGTGGCTGAGTGCGGTCCTGGCGGCCGACGTCGTGCCAACGTTGAAGCCGAAGCCGTAGAAGCCGGTCCGCATGGCCGGCTCAGAGGCCGGGCTGGACACGATCTGGGGCGTGACCGCAGGCAGCAGCGCCTCTGGATCGACGATCTGCTTCCCGTTGTAACTGCCGTTTGCGAGCACCATCGCCAGCCAGTGCGTCATGTCGTTGACCGACGAGCTGGCGCCGCCCGCAGGCGCCTCGGGGTCCGGGTCGCGCTGGTAGAGCGGCTCGTACTTGCCGTCAACGTGGATGTGCCCGATGGCGCGGTTCGGCCTGGCTTCGTAGTCTGCGAACCGGTAACTCGTCGACGCCATTCCGAGCGGCCGCAACAACACGTCCTCGCTGAGGTCCTCCCACGACTTTCCCGCGCCGACCGCTACCGCCTCGGCCGCGGCGGTCAACCCGAAGTTGGTGTACGCGTATGAAATTCGGAACGGGTCCAGTGGCAACTGCCGCAGCCGCTCGAGAACGTAGCGGCGGTCGTACCCGAGGTCCTCGAGCATGTCGCCGGCGTGGTCGGGCAGCCCGGAACGATGCGAGTACATGTCGCCAACCGTGACCATCTGGGTGACGACGGGATCGGACAGTGCGAACCACGGCAGCTTGGATACGATCGGCGTGTCCCAGCCGATCGCGTCCTCACCGACCTGGTGCGCGACCGCGGTGGCACCAACGGGCTTGGACAGCGACGCCAGCTGAAACACCGTGTCCGGGTCGACCTGCTCGCCGGTCTTTACATCTTTCACGCCAAAACCCTTGGCGTAGACGGTCTTCCCACCATGCACCACCGCCACAGCCATCCCGGGGATACCCGACGCCCGCATCAGCTCGTCGGCGAGGCCGTCCAGCTTGCCGACCGCGTTCTCGACGGCGTTCTCCGGCAGGTCCATCGCCGGCACCAGCGGCGGCGGCACGTCGGAGAGCGGCTTCGACTCCTGCGCCGGGCCTGAATCGCAGCCCGCCACAAGCGTCATCGCGACGCCAAGCGCGAGCAAGGGGGCAAACATGGTTGTGCGTGCTCTGATCACAGCCAGCACGCTATCCGGTTACAGCTGCCACCACGGGTCGAACGTCGATGCCGACTGGGGCGACTCGGCGCGATCGACACGCTGACCCGGCCTGGGAACGATGGCCTGGATACCGGCCGGGCCGGCCGCGGCGAGCAGTCGCTCGGGCGGCTCTGCCCACGGATGCGGGGCAAGCCGGAACGTCGCCCAATGGATCGGGACCAGCAAGCCCGATTCGGCCTCTGCCAGATCGAGGTGGGCACGGACCGCGTCTTCGGGATTCATGTGGATGTCCGGCCAGGCCGGGTGATACGCCCCGATCGGCAACAGCGTCAGGTGGAACGGCCCGTGATCCATGCCGGTCTCGGCGAAGCTCTTGGTGTAGCCGGTGTCGCCGCCGAAGAACGCCCGGTGTCGCGGGCCGGCCAACACCCAGGACGCCCACAGTGTGGTGTTTCGGGTGAAAAGTCGCCCGGAGAAGTGCCGGGCCGGTGTGCACACCAGCGTCAACTCGTCTATCTGACGGCTCTCGTACCAGTCCAGCTCGACGACCCGGTTATCCGGGATCCCCCACTTGCGCAGGTGTGCGCCCACGCCAAGCGGCACGACGAACGGCGCCCGCTGAGTACGGGCCAGCCCGACGATGGTGTCGATGTCGAGGTGGTCGTAGTGGTCGTGGCTGATCAGCACCGCGTCCAGCGCGGGCAGCGCCTCCAACGGCACCGGCACCTCGTGCATCCGCTGCGGCCCGACCGTCCGCGACGGCGAACACCGTCGGCTCCACACCGGGTCGGTCAGCACCCGGTAGCCGTCGACCTCGATCAGCGCCGTGGAATGGCCGTACCAGCTGACGGCCAGGTCGGCGGGTGCGGTGTCCGCCTTCGGCGGGACGGCCACCGGAATGGGACCGCGCGGGCGCCCGACATCGCGGGAGCCGACCAGTTCGCGGATCAGTAGCCGCTGCTGCTCGCGGTCGAGGCTGATGGACGACGTCGGGTCGATGTTGACGAACACGCCGTCCTGATAGTTCGGGGACCGCTTCGCCACCGGCCAGATTTCGGCGGGTCCGGCCCCGACCGCGGCGGGCGACCCGTGCAGCGATCGAAGCACCCAGCCGCTGGCCGCGACGGTGGCCGTCCCGACCGCGAATCGCAGCGCCGTTCCCAGCATCGGCGGTCAGGCTCCCCGAAAGTTCGGCGGCCGTTTCTCGATTCGCGCCATCTGCGCCTCGATCACGTCCTGGCTGCTCCACGCCTTGTCGAACATCTGCTGGTGCTCGGGCCACGGGTCCTCGTAGGCACCGTCGTCGTTGAGCACGCGCTTCGCGTGCTGCAGGGCCAGCGGCGCGAACCCCGCGATCTCTGCGGCCCAGTCTTGCGCATCGGACAACGTCCCGATCCGGTTGGCCATCCCGGTCTGAAGCGCGACGTCGGCGGTGAGCCGTTCCGCGGCGAACAGCATACCTCTGGCCCGGCCGGCACCAACCAGTGAGGTCAGCCGGCGGATGCTCCAGTTATCCAGCGCCAGACCGTATTTCGCGACGGGGAACTGGAAGTACGCCTCGGGTGCGACGACGCGCAGATCGCAGATCATCGACAGGATGACGCCGGCCCCGATCGCGGGCCCGTTGATCGCGCCGATGACCGGGACCGGCGCCTTGTCGATCGCGATGTTCAGCGCCTTGGCCTTATCGGGCAGCTGCTCGGCCACTCCTGCGGCGTCGGAGAGGTCCGCACCCGAGCTGAACACCGCACCCTGGCCGGTCAGCACGATCACCCGGACGTCTTCGGTAGCGGCCTTCTCAACCGCCTCGCGCAGGCCGTCGACGAGCTCGCCGTTCAGCGCATTGCGGCGCTCGGCACGCTGCATCTCCAGGGTCATCACGTGGCCGTCGCGGGTCACACCAATCATGCGACCACCCTATTAGCCTCTTCCTGTGAGCCGGATCGGCGCCCTGCAGCTGCGCGACGCGGTACTCGACGAAGGGTCGTTCCGCAGCTGGGACGCCCCGCCGCTGGCGGTTGCCGAAAGCGACGAATACCGGCGCGAACTGGCCGACGCGGCCGCCGCCACCGGGCTGGACGAAGCGGTGGTGACCGGCGAGGGCGAGGTATTCGGGCGACGGGTCGCGGTGCTGGCCTGCGAGTTCGACTTTCTGGCCGGCTCGATCGGGGTCGCCGCCGCCGAGCGGATCACCGCCGCCGTGCAGCGGGCCACCGCCGAAGGGCTGCCGCTGCTGGCCTCGCCGAGCTCGGGCGGCACCCGCATGCAGGAGGGCACCGTCGCGTTTCTGCAGATGGTGAAGATCGCCGCGGCTGTCACGCTGCACAAGCGGGCGCATCTGCCCTACCTGGTCTACCTGCGTCATCCGACCACCGGCGGCGTTTTCGCGTCGTGGGGGTCGCTCGGGCACATCACCGTCGCCGAACCGGGAGCGCTCGTCGGTTTTCTTGGCCCGCGGGTCTACGAGCATCTCTACGGCGAGCCGTTCCCTGCCGGCATTCAGACCGCGGAGAACCTGCAGCGACACGGCGTCATCGACGCCGTCATTCCGCTCGAGCACCTGCGCACCACGCTGGACCGCGCGCTGAAGGTGGTCGCCGATCCACCAGAGGCGCCGCCCGCGGAACCCCCGCACGAGCCGTTGCCCGATGTGCCCGCGTGGGAATCGGTGCAAGCATCGCGGCGTCCGGACCGGCCGGGCGTCGGGCATCTGCTGCGGTATGGCAGCACCGAACGGGTGCTGCTGTCGGGCACGGGTTTGGGCGAGGCCGCCACCACGCTGCTGGCGCTGGCCCGGTTCGGCGGCCAGCCGGCCGTCGTGCTCGGCCAGCAACGCGTGGTCGGCGGCACGGTCGGGCCCGCGGCACTGCGGGAAGCCCGCCGGGGCATGGCCCTGGCCGCCGGGCTGAAGCTGCCGCTGGTGCTGGTGATCGACACCGCCGGGCCAGCGCTTTCGGCCGAGGCGGAGCAGGGCGGACTGGCCGGCGAGATCGCACGGTGTCTGGCCGAGCTCGTCATTCTGGACACACCGACGGTGTCGGTGCTGCTCGGCCAGGGCAGCGGCGGCCCGGCCCTGGCGATGGTGCCCGCGGATCGGGTGCTGGCCGCCATGCACGGCTGGCTGGCTCCGCTGCCGCCCGAGGGGGCGAGCGCGATCGTCTACCGCGACGTCGATCATGCCGCGGAATTGGCTGCCGCCCAGGGCATTCGGTCGGCCGACTTGCTGCGCGACGGCATCGTCGACGTCGTCGTGCCCGAACATCCCGACGCCGCCGACGAGCCGATCGAGTTCACCACACGGCTGTCGGCCACCATCGCCGGCGAGTTGCACCGGCTGCGGTCGATCCCCGACCAGCAGCGGTTGGACGCACGGTTGACCCGCTACCGCCGCATTGGCCTGTGAAAATTGCGTCGAAATCTGCACGAGGGCTGTGCTGCGGGCCAAAATCACGACCCTGGTGCAGATCTCGATGAAGATGCCCCGAAGCGCCGCGGCCTCGTCGACGGCGGCCCGGTCGGCTAGGCCAGCGACTCGATCCTTCGCTACCGTGCGTCATGCGCACGATCGAGACCGACTACCTGGTGATCGGCGCGGGCGCCACCGGAATGGCGTTCGTCGACACGCTGGTGAGCGAAACGACGGCAAGCGTGGTCGTCGTCGACCGCAACCATCAACCCGGCGGGCACTGGAACGCGGCCTACCCGTTCGTGCGCCTACACCAGCCGTCGGCCTATTACGGGGTGAACTCACGCCCCCTCGGCAGGGACACGATCGACCGGGGCGGGCTCAATGCGGGGTTCTACGAACTGGCCGGCGGCGATGAGGTCCGCGCCTACTTCGACGCGGTCATGCAGCATCAGCTGTTGCCGACGGGGCGGGTCACGTACTTTCCGATGAGCGAATACCTCGGCGACGGCCGGATCGGCACGCTCGGCGGTGACCACATTCACGTCACCGCGCGTCGACGGGTCGTCGACACGACCTATGTGGGTGTCACCGTGCCGTCGATGCGGCCGCCGCCGTACGCCGTTGCGCCCGGGGTCGACTGCATACCGCCCAACGAACTACCGAGCATCAAAGCTGCCCGCGACTCTTATGTGATCGTGGGCGCGGGCAAGACAGCGATGGACACCTGCTTGTGGCTGCTGTGCCACGGCATCGCGGCGGAGCGACTGACATGGATCAAGCCCCGCGACTCGTGGCTGCTGAACCGCGCCGCAGTGCAGCCCGGGACACAGTTCGCGAAGAACGTCCTCGCCGATGTCTCCGCGCAGCTGACGTCGGTCCACCTCGCCGAATCGGTCGAGGATCTGTTCGTCCGGCTCGCGGATGCCGGGTGTCTGCTGCGCATCGACGAGTCGATCGAACCGACGATGTACCGCTGTGCCATCGTGTCGCAGGCCGAGCTCGAGCAGTTGAGGCGAATCGAGGGTGTGGTGCGCATGGGCCACGTCAAGGAGGTCGAACCGGGCCGTGTCGTGCTCGACGACGGTTCGCTTGCGGTCGACGACTCGGCGCTCTTCATCGATTGCACCGCGATGGGGTTGGGCCGCCTGGGTGTGGCGACCGTGTTCGAACCCGGCCGCATCACCCTGCAGACCGTCCGTACCTGCCAGCCGGTGTTCAGTGCGGCCGTCATCGCACACGTGGAGGCGGCGTACGACGACGACGACATCAAGAACGCGTTTTGTCTGCCGGTGCCCATCCCCGAGGTCCCGACCGACTGGCTGCGAATGATGCTGACGTACAACCGCAATCAACTCCGATGGTTCGCCGACCCCGAGATGATGGCCTGGCTTGACGCCGCCCGGCTCAACATTCTCAGCCATGCGACGGCCGCGGTCAGCGAGCGCGCGAGGGAGAAGATCATCAGCCTGCTGCGGTCCCGGCTGCAAGCCACCAACGAGAAACTCGAGCAGCTTCTGACGACCGTCTAGGCCAGCGACTCCACCCATGCGCGGTGCAATGCCGCATACCGTCCGTCACCGCGGATGAGTTCGGCGGGTTGCAGGAATCGGACGACGTGCAAGCCCGTATGTACACAGCAGCGAGTCGGCCGTCGGAATTAATGTCATGGGGAGGTGTTCGTCGTCCAGCACGAAGACCGTCGATCAAGCTCGCTATCTTCGTCGATTCTCACCACCCGAGCAGTCCGTTCGGCGGTGCGCGTCGTCGTCATGGCCGACCCATAGCAAATGTGTACGCATATACTAAAATAAGTGTACAGTACGAATTAAGAGTATTATCCCAGCTCGCAGAATAGTTTTAGTACGGTACGCTTAATTTTGCTCCAGCGTACGAAGGTACTGCAATCCATGAAAGGTGGTAACCAGTTGGCTGGGAAAGGCCGGCCACCACGATCCGAGGTCTATAACCGACTCGACACGCAGATCGCCGAGCTATGGAACCGGCTCGGCGGCTTGCCAAGCCCGTTGGAAGCCGAAGGGATCTGGAAAGACATCTGGACGGCCGAAGCACATCACTCGACAGCCATCGAAGGCAACACCTTGGTCATCCGGGAGGTCGAGAAGCTACTCAGCGAAGGCCGTGCCGTGGGCGCGAAACGCCTCGGCGAGTACATGGAGGTGAAGGGCTACGCCAACGCCGCTGACTGGGTCTACCGCGAAGGCATTCAGCCCACCAGCTACGACCCCGAGCGGCACATCACTATGCAGGACGTTCGCCATGTCCACCAGCAAGTGATGGCCCTGGTGTGGGACGTCGATCCGCACCCCGATGCATCGCCACAGGAAGGACCAGGGTCATTCCGCCAACACGAGATTGAGGCATTCTCGGGTGGAATTCAACCTGTGAGCTGGCCGCTAATCGACGCGGAGATGGCGACCTGGCTTGACCAAGCAAACAGCATCGTTCCTCGATCGCCGACCTTCCCTGAGCAGATCGCCAAGGTTCACTGCGACTTCGAAGCGATCCACCCGTTCCTCGACGGCAATGGACGCACCGGGCGCTTGGTACTGAATCTCATCCTTGTGCGCATGGGGTATCCGCCGGCGATCATCTACAAGCACGACCGCGATAAGTACCTGCGGGCGCTGCAGCGTGCTGACAATGGAGAATGCGGCACGCTGGGCGAGTTCATTGCTCGAGCCATCCTTGACAACCTGTACAAATTCATCGTGCCAGCGGTCGCCGGACCGGCTCGGTTAGTCCCCCTAGCCGCCCTCGCGACCAGAAAGTTCAGCAGTACGACACTGCGCGTGGCGGCCAATCGCGGTGCGCTCCAGGCCACTAAGGGCCCTGACGGGCAGTGGCGCTCTAGTCGGCAATGGGTGGACGAGTACGCAGAGAATCGATACAAGCGCCGACGCTCTTCCTAACTGCCCTTGACCTCACATGTCTGTGTTCCCCTGGGGCTCACCGTGACGTCATACTGTCGCGCAGTACCTGGTCAATACGTCTAGGCCAGCGATTCGACCCATGCGCGGTGCAATGCCGCATACCGTCCGTCACCGCGGATGAGTTCCGCGGGTGGCCCGTCTTCGACGATGCGCCCGGCCTCCAGCACCAGCACCCGGTCGGCGACCTGGACCGTCGACAGCCGGTGCGCGATGACCAGCGCGGTCCGGTCGGCCAGCACCGTTTCCAGCGCCCGCTGCACCATCCGTTCGCTGGGAATGTCCAGCGACGACGTCGCTTCGTCGAGAATCAGCACCGCCGGATCGGCCAGAAAGGCTCGCGCGAACGCGACCAGCTGCCGCTGGCCGGCCGACAGCCGGCCACCACGCTTGGCGACGTCGGTGTCGTAGCCGTCCGGAAGTTCGGCGATGAACCGGTCCGCGCCGACGGCGGCCGCCGCCTCGCGCACCTGCGCGTCGGTGGCGTCGGGTCGGCCGAACCTGATGTTGTCGGCGACCGTGCCGTCGAACATGAAGTTCTCCTGAGTGACCATCACGACGTGCCGGCGCAGTTCGCTTTGAGACAGGTCGCGCAGGTCGATGCCATCCAGAGTCACCGACCCGGACGTCGGGTCGTAGAACCGCGCAATGAGTTTGGCGATTGTGGTCTTGCCGGCCCCGGTGGTGCCGACCAGTGCGATGGTCTGGCCGGCCGGCACCGACAACGTCAGCCCGGGCAGCACCGGCCGGTCCGGCACGTAGGAGAACGTCACGTCGTGGAATCCGAGGTCTCCCCGCACGGACGTCAACCGCACCGGGTGCGCCGGGTCCTTGATGCCCGGCCGCTCGGCGAGCACACCGGCCAACTTCTCCAATGCCGACGATGCGCTCTGGAAAGTGTTGAAGAACTGCGAGATCTCCTGCATCGGCTCGAAGAACATCCGCAGGTAGAGCAGGAACGCCGTCAGCGTGCCGATCGTCATGTCTCCCTGCAGAACTCGCCACCCGCCGTAGAGCAGCACCACGCCGGTGGTCAGGTTGCCGACCAGCTTCACCCCGGGCATGAAGATGGCGAGCAGCTTGAAGGTCCGTTCGTTGATCTCGCGGTACCGGTCGGCGACGTCTTCGAAGATCTCCTGGTTGCGCGGCTCGCGCCGATACGCCTGCACGGCCTTGATGCCGGTCATCGTCTCCACGAACTGCACGATGACCAGTGCGGCGCTTTCCCGGACCTTCCGGTAGGTCTTCGACGACTCGGTGCGGAACCAACCGACGAGCATCACCAGAATCGGGAATGCGGCCAGACACATCAGTCCCAGCCGGACGTCCAGCGCGACAAGCAGGATCGCCGTGCCGAACAGGGTGAGCACAGCGGTGACGAGGCTGTCGAAACCGGTCTCCAGCATGTCCTGGATGGCTTCGACGTCATTGGTGGACCGGCTCACCACCCGGCCCGAGGTGTAGCGATCGTGGAACGCGATGTCGAGCCGCTGGAAATGCCGGAACACCCGGCGCCGCAACTCCAGCAGCACCTTCTGGCCGATCCGGCCGGACCGCCGCAGGAAGAACATCCGGCTGGTCGCCTGGATCAGCACCACCGCGCACAGCGCGCCGACGATGATCATGAGCTCACGCGCCGGGCCACCGTCGACGATCGGTGGGATGCCGTGGTCGATGCCCCGCTGGATCAGCAGCGGAACCGAAAGGCGCGCAGCGTTTTCCACCACCACGACCAGCGCCAGCAGCGCGACCGTGGTGCGGTAGGGAAACAGCAGCGAGCCGAGCAGCGCGCGCGCCTCCCGGCGGCGGGGCAGGGTCTCGTCGATGGGAAGGTCGTCGTCCTGACTGTCCTTGACCCGCCCGCGCCAGCCGCGGTCGTCGTCGTCTTCGCGGATGTCGGCCGGGGTGTCGGTCGCGGTCATCGGCGCTCTCCCTCGGATGCCGCGAACCGGCGCGGCCGGATCTCCGTGCCGCAGGCCGCGTCGGTGGCTTCCTGCTCCTCGCGCGCGGTGTCCAACCGCTCCCAATCCTCGTCGACTTGCCAGGCGCAGCTGCGTTCGGCACGGTCGTCCAGCTCGTCGTCGGCGGCCAGCAGATAACGGTACTGCGGCACCCCGGCCAGCAACTCGGCGTGCGTGCCGACGTGGGTGATCGTGCCGTTCTCCAGTAGCGCCACCTTGTCGGCCAACACCACGGTGGAGGCGCGGTGCGCCACCACGATGCCGGTGACCGAGTGCAGCACCCGGCGCAGCGCCTCCTCCACCACCGCCTCGGTGTGCACGTCGAGCGCGGACAGGGTGTCGTCCAGCACCAGGATCTTGGGGTTGGCGAGGATGGCTCGCGCCAGCGACAGCCGCTGCCGCTGTCCGCCGGACAGGCTCATGCCTTGTTCACCGATTCGGGTGTCGAGCCCGAACGGCAGGTCGTAGACGAACTGCGCCGCCGCGATCTCGATGGCCTGCGCCAGCTGCTCGTCGGTTGCGTCCGGCCGGCCCAGCCGCAGGTTCTCCGCCACCGACATCGAAAACAGCGTCGGGTCCTCGAATGCGGTGGCCACCGCCTGCCGCAGTGCGGGCAGTGACAGCTCCCGGATGTCTTGGCCGTCGATGCGAATTTCACCCTCGGTGACGTCGTACAGCCGGGACAGCAGCGCGGCCAACACCGACTTGCCCGACCCGGTCGACCCGACGAGCGCCAGTGTCTCCCCCGGCTCGACGGCGACCGTGACGTGACGCAGTGCCCAATCGTCGGGCGCGGCATCGGGGAAGCGGAAGCCGACATCGTCGAGTTCCAGCCGCCCGCCGCGTGGTAGTTCGTCAAACGGTCCGTCGGTGATTTCGCGTGGCGCGTCGAAGATCTCGGCGATCCGATTGGCGGCGGTGAACGACTCCTGCGTCATCGACAGCAGAAAGCCCAGCGACGCGATCGGCCAGACCAGCGACAGCATCATCGTGATGAACGCGACCAGCGTGCCCATGGTCACGTAACCGTGGCCGGCCGCGTAGGCGCCGAAGCCCAGCACGACGATCAGCGTCAGGTTGGGAATGACCTCCAGCACGGTCCAGAACTTCGCCGACACCGACACCCTGCTCACCTGTGTGTCGTAGAGGTTGGTGAGCTGTTGGTCGAACCGGTCGTAGGAGTAGTCCTCGCGGCCGAAGGACTTCACCACCCGCACGCCCAGAGCGGCCTCCTCGACATGCGTGGCGACGTCGCCGGACTGGTCCTGGGCCAGCCGCGACAGCCGGGTGTACTGATGCTGGAAGTGCAGCACGGTTGCGGTGATCGGCACGATCGACACCAGCACGACCACGCCCAGCGGCCAGTACATCGCCAGCAGGATCGCGGTGACCACGGCGATCTGCAGTCCGTTGAGAATCAGGAACACCAGGCCAAACGACATGAAGCGGCGAATTGTGCTCAGGTCGTTCATGATTCGCGACAGCAGCTGGCCGGACTGCCAGCGTCCGTGAAAACTCATCGGCAGGATCTGCAGCTGCGCGTAGACGTCCTTGCGGATGTCGGCCTCGACGCCCATCGTGGCGCGGGCGACCAGCCAGCGCCGGATGAACCAGAGCACCGCCTCCGAGACGCCGACACCCATCGCCGCGGTCCCGAGCAACCACAGTCCGTGTTGGTCCTGATGGCGCACCGGCCCGTCGATCACCGCCTTTGTCATCAGCGGAATCGCGACCGTGGCGGCCAGGCTGGTGATCGCGACCAAGACCATCGCAACCCAGCGGACCCGGTACGGCATCAGGTAGGGCAGCAGCCGGAACAGGTCGGAGCCGCGATGGGGACGCACCCGCGGCGGCGCAATCGCCGGCGCCGGGCGCAACCCAATCGAATTCGGTTCACTCACGACGGATTCCATGGTCCCATCTGTCATGCCGCCACACCGGGCTCGTTTCCAAACTGCGTCTCGTACAGCTCGGCGTACCGCCCCCCGCGGGCGAGCAGTTGCCCATGGCTGCCCCGCTCCACGATGCGGCCGTCCTCGACGACGAGGATCAGGTCGGCGGCGCGCACCGTGGAAAGCCGGTGGGCGATCACCAGTGCGGTCCGTTCCGCCAGCGCCTCGGCCAGCGCCTGCTGCACGGCGGCCTCTGACGACGAGTCCAGCGACGCCGTCGCCTCATCGAGCACCACCACCCGCGACTGTCCCAGCAATAGGCGGGCGATCGTCAGCCGCTGCCGCTGCCCGCCGGACAGACGGTAACCGCGCTCACCGACAACGGTGTCCAGCCCGTCGGGCATCTCGGCGACCGCGTCGGCGAGCCGGGCGCGCCGCAGCGCCTCCCATAGCTCGTCGTCGGTCGCGTTCGGCGCGGCGAGCTGCAGGTTGGACCTGATCGATTCGTGGAACAGGTGCCCGTCCTGGGTGACCATCCCAACGGTGTCCTTCAGCGCCGCGAACGTGAGGTCGCGCACGTCGACGCCGCTGAGGCGCACGGAGCCAGAGTCGACGTCATACAGCCGGGCCACCAGCGACGCGATCGTCGACTTTCCAGCGCCCGAGGAGCCAACCAGTGCCACCATCTCGCCGGGCCGCGCTGTGAACGAAATGCCGTGCAGCACTTCGTCTCCCCCGCGAACATCAGTCTCGCTGAGGACCGCGACCTCCTCGAGGGAGGCCAGCGATACCTTGTCGGCCGAGGGGTAGGAGAACCGCACGTCGTCGAACTGCACAGCCACCGGGCCGTCCGGCACCGGGGCCGCGTCCGGCCGTTCCCGGATCAGCGGGACGAGGTCGAGCACCTCGAAGACGCGCTCGAAGCTGACCAGCGCGCTGGCGATCTCGACGTGCGCGTTGGCCAGTGCCGTCAGCGGGCTGTACAGCCGTGTCAGCAGCAGTGCCAGTGACACGATTGCGCCCGTCTGCAGGTGCCCACCGATCGCCAGCACGCCGCCGAGCCCGTACACCAGGGCCAGCGCCAGCGCCGACATCAGCGTCAGCGAATTCATGAAGACCGACTGCAACATCGCGGTGCGGACCCCGATGTCGCGCACCCGACCGGCCCGGACCTCGAACTCGCGCGATTCGGTGGCCGGGTTGCCGAACAGCTTGACCAACGTCGCACCGGGCGCCGAAAAGCGTTCGGTCATCTGCGTGTTCATCGTGGCGTTGTGAATGGCGGCCTCGCGCGACAGCCGCGCCATGGTTCGCCCGATCCAGCGGGCGGGCAGCAGGAACAGCGGCATCAGCACCAGCGACAGCAACGTGACCTGCCAGGAGATCCCGAGCATCACGACGAGCGTCAGCGTCAGGGTGACGATGTTGGTGATGACGCCGGAGAAGGTGTCGGAGAAGGCGCGCTGCGCGCCCATCACGTCGTTGCCGAGCCTGCTGACCAGTGCGCCGGTGCGGGTGCGGGTGAAGAACGCGACCGGCATCCGCTGCACGTGGTCGAAGACGGCGGTGCGCAGGTCGAGGATCAAGCCCTCGCCGATGATCGACGACAGCCGCCGCGTCATCAGCGATACGCCGGCCTCGGCGATGGCGACCGCAGCGATCACGGCGGCCAGCCCAATGACCACGGCGGCCGCGCCGTTCCCGATCTCGTCCACCACCCTGCCCGCCAGCAGCGGGGTGACAACCCCGAGCAGCGCACTGACCACGCTGACCGCGACGAACACGCCCAACCTGCGGTGATGTCGTCCGGCGAAGCGCCAGATCCGGCCCAGCAGCCTGCGATCGGCCAACGACCGCAGGTCGCCGCCGCGGGCGTGCGCCTGCCGGTACAGAGATTGCCGCGCCACCGTTTCGATACTCATGAAATCACCGTAAGACCTCAACAAAGGATGAGGTCAACGACTTCCCGGGCCGCCTATCACACCCTCGGCGCCGGATCAGGCAAGATTGCAGGCATGGACAGCGGTGCGGTCTCACCCCGGGTGCTCGTCGTCGACGATGACGACGACGTGCTCGCCTCCCTCGAGCGCGGCCTGCGACTGTCCGGATTCGACGTATCGACGGCCAAGGACGGCGCCGAGGCGCTGCGCAGCGCCACCGAGACACGGCCAGACGCGATCGTGCTGGACATCAACATGCCGGTGCTCGACGGCGTCAGCGTGGTCACCGCGCTGCGCGCGATGGACAACGACGTCCCGGTCTGCGTGCTGTCGGCGCGCAGCTCGGTCGACGACCGGGTCGCCGGCCTGGAAGCCGGCGCCGACGACTACCTGGTCAAGCCGTTCGTGCTGGCCGAGCTGGTGGCGAGGGTGAAGGCGCTGCTGCGCCGCCGGGGCTCGACGGCGACGTTCTCGTCGGAGACCATCCAGGTCGGCCCGCTGGAGGTCGACATCCCGGGCCGGCGCGCCCGCGTCAACGGTGTCGACGTCGATCTGACGAAGCGGGAGTTCGATCTGCTGGCGGTGCTGGCCGAACACAAGACCGCGGTGTTGTCGCGGGCCCAACTGCTGGAGCTGGTGTGGGGCTATGACTTCGCCGCCGACACCAACGTCGTCGACGTCTTCATCGGATACCTGCGCCGCAAGCTGGAGGCCGGCGGTGCCCCGCGGCTGCTGCACACGGTGCGCGGCGTGGGGTTCGTGTTACGGACTCAATGATGAGCCTGCTCTCGCGGATCTTCCGCCGCACCCCGTCATTGCGCACTCGGGTGGCGTTCGCCAGCGCGGTCGCCGCCGGCATCATGCTGGTCATCGTCGGCACGATCGTGTGGATCGGCATCACCAACGACCGCAAGGAGCGCTTGGACCGCAGGCTCGACGAGGCGGCCGGCTTCGCGATCCCGTTCCTGCCTCGCGGCCCCGGCGAGATCCCGAAGTCGCCCAACGATCAGGACGCGGTCATCACCGTCCGCAAGAACAACCAGGTGACGTCGAACTCCGACGTCGTGCTGCCCCAGCTGCCCGCCGGTTACGAGGACACCTACGTCAACGGGGTGCGCTATCGGGTCCGCACCGTCGACATTCCGGTGCCCGAGCCGATGTCGGTGGCGGTCGGCGCCACCTACGACGCCACCATCGCCGACACCAACAACCTGCACCGCCGGGTGCTGGTCATCATCGGCTTCGCGATCGGCGCGGCGGCCGTGCTGGGCTGGCTGCTGGCCGCGTTCGCCGTCCGGCCGCTCAAACGGTTGGCCCAGCAGACCCGGCAGATCGACGCCGGCGACGAACACCCCGATGTCGAAGTGCGCGGTGCCACCGAAGCGGTCGAGGTCGCCGACGCCGTCAAGGGCATGCTGCAACGCATCTGGAAGGAACAGGACCGCACCAAGGCGGCGCTGGCGTCGGCGCGTGATTTCTCCGCGGTGTCCGCCCACGAGCTGCGCACGCCGCTGACCGCGATGCGCACCAATCTGGAGGTGCTGGCCACCCTGGACCTGCCCGACGAGCAGCGCAAAGAGGTCATCAACGACGTCATCCGAACCCAGGCCCGCATCGAGGCCACGTTGGGCGCGCTGGAGCGGCTGGCTCAGGGCGAGCTGTCCACCTCCGATGATCACGTGCCGGTCGACATCACCGAACTGCTCGACCGTGCCGCGCACGACGCGATGCGCGTCTACCCCGAGCTGGACGTGTCGCTGGTGCCTGCGCCGACCGTGATCATCGTCGGGTTGCCGGCCGGGCTGCGGCTGGCGGTCGACAACGCGATCGCCAATGCGGTCAAGCACGGCGGCGCTACGCGTGTGCAGCTGTCAGCGGTCAGTTCCCGCGCGGGCGTGGAGATCGCCATCGACGACGACGGCATCGGCATCCCGGAGGAGGAGCGCAGCGTGGTGTTCGACCGCTTCTCCCGCGGGTCGACCGCCTCGCACTCCGGCTCGGGCCTTGGCCTGGCGCTGGTGGCCCAGCAGGCCGAATTGCACGGCGGCACGGCGTCATTGGATGCCAGCCCGTTGGGTGGCGCGCGGCTGCTGCTGCGGCTGCCCGGCCCGCGCTAGCGCCTACCTCTGTCCGCGCTGCGACTTGCCGCTGTCCCAGCGTGCAAACCCCGCTCCCTCGGCGGTCTCCACGTCGCGGAACCAGATTTCCGCGATGGTCTGCTTGTAGGACGGACTTTCGGGCGTGTGGTACAGCATCGAATCCTCGTTGCCCTTGACGGTGTAGCCGCTCGGTGCGGTGGCGGTGGCCGCGACCCGGACCGAACCCTCGCCGTACGGCTTGTCGCCGGTGGACTTCGCCGCCGCCGCACCGCCCGCGGCAGTTGCCGCCACCGCACCGGCGGCAGCACTTGCCCCTCCAGGCGCACCAGCACCTGCGGTCGGGGTTTTCGCGGTGGCCGGCGCATCCACGTCTGCCGCACCGGTCAGTGAGCGTGCCTGGGTAGCTCCACCGCCCCCGCCTCCGGCGTACTCCGGCACCTCGCGCTTGACCCTGCGGATCGTGAACGCCAGTGTCAGCACCAGCCCGAGCACAAATGCCAGGGCCATCAACCACCAGTTGACGTCACTCATCATCAAGCTCCTATCTCACGTGAGCCGGGAAGATCGGCGAGGGCCTCTTCCTCGCTGGTGCGCCTGATGGTGACAAGCGCTATCAGCCAGGCGACCACCGAGCCCACCACAAAGGCGAGCAGGTACCACAACCATTGGATGACGAAGTCCATGTCGAATGCTCCTTAGCTGACTGTGATGTCGACGCGGCGGTTCTGCGCCTTGCCGGCGGGTGTGTCGTTGCTGGCGATGGGCTCCGCCGAACCGGCGCCTCGCGAGGTGACCCGGTTTGCGGCCACACCCTGCGAAATCACGTAGTCCGCAACGGCTTTTGCGCGGTTGCCACTGAGCGGGATGTTGATCGCGTCATTGCCAGTGTTGTCGGTATGACCGACCACCGACACCCTGGGGTCCGGGCAGGCCTTCAACTTGTCAGCGACCTGGGTCAGTTGCTGTTGTGATACCGGCGTCAGGCTGAACCCGTCGGTCTGGAAGTTGATCGGCGTCCTGAGCAGGGCGGTGATGTCGGCCTGCAGCGTGGCGCACGGGCCACCACCAGGCGCTGGTGCGGGCGGCGGCGCCGCTGCGGGCGGTGCCGTCGGCGCGGGTGCACCCGACACCTTGATGTCGTTGGTGATCTTCATGTTCGGCCACGCAGCCTTTGCCGCGGCTTCGACGTCGGCCTTCACGTCTTCGGAGGGTGCGGTGCCGGTGAGCGTGAGTGTGTCACCGTTGAGGTCGAAGTTGAAGTCCGGAATGTCGACGCCTTCCTTCAACACCGAACCGAGCATGGAGAACTCCGGCGTGTTGGCGCCCGCCTTGATATTCAGGTTGTCGAGCAGGTTGACATCGGCACCGAACGCGCCCCGCACCGTGTCGAGCAGCGAGGCCTTCGCCGCGGCATCCGGCAGGTCACCGGTAAGCGAAATGTCGCCGCCAGACCGAGTAATCGTCAACGGCGCAAACGACAACTCCGGGAGATTGACGTTCGGCGCGTTCACCGTGGGCGCTGTTAGCGTGGCAGTTGGACTGACATCCGGCAGCGTCAAATCGACGTCCTTCGTCGATCTGTCGAGGCCGCTCCAACCGATAAGCCCGAGTAGCAGGGGCACTGCGATCAGCGCCACCAACCAGCCGAGACCTGGTGTTCGTCGGTAGAACTTGGAGGCTGTTCGCCAGCCGGTGATCGTACGAGATTCTTCGGGATCCGTCATTGGACACTCCTGGCGTCGGCAGAGCAGAACGTCGTTTGATCTTGTGCGATTCGAGCCTAAATCGACCGATGATCTTGTGGACAGGTTTCAGCCGACATCAAGTAAATCGATGACGAAGATCAAAGTCTTGCCCGAAAGCCGGTGTCCCGAACCGGCAGCGCCATAGGCCTGCGCGGGCGGGATGACCAGCCGACGCCGTCCGCCCACCCGCATGCCGGGAATGCCGTCCTGCCAGCCCTGGATGAGCCCGCGCAACGGGAACTGGATGGATTCGCCGCGATTCCAGGAACTGTCGAACTCCTCGCCGGTGTCGTACTCGACGCCGACATAGTGCACCTCCACCGTGCCGCCGGGCACCGCCTCCGCGCCGTCGCCGACCACCATGTCCTCGATGACCAGCTCGGTCGGTGCGGGGCCGTCGGGGAATTCAACCTCGGGTTTAGTCGCCACGGCGGGCAACGTTACGCCCGACCGGGTTATCTCGGGCCGCGCAGCGGGCACACTGGTTTGGTGGCACACGACCAAAACCCCGTGGCCCGCATCCGCGAACTCGTCGAAGAGGAGCGGCAATTGCGGGACCGCCTACAGCGGCACGAGATCAGCGAAGACGAGGAGCATGCGCGCCTGCGTGCCGTCGAGGTCGAGCTGGACCAGTGCTGGGATCTACTGCGGCAACGCCGCGCGCTGCGAGAGACCGGCGGCGACGCGCGCGAGGCAAAACTGCGCCCGGCCGAAGAGGTCGAAGGCTACCTCGGTTGACAACGGATCCGCGGGCCGACGTTGTCGTTGTCGGCGGCGGGCACAACGGGTTGGTCGCCGCCGCCTATTTGGCCCGCGCCGGGCGCCGGGTGCGGGTGCTGGAGCGGCTCGACCACGTTGGCGGCGCGGCGGTATCCGCGTTCGCCTTCGACGGCATCGAGGCACGGCTGTCCCGATATTCGTATCTGGTCAGCCTGCTGCCCCGGCGCATCGTCGACGACCTCGGCGTGCGCGTTCGGCTGGCGCGGAGGCGATACTCGTCCTACACGCCCGACCCGTCGACCGGCGGCCGGACCGGCCTGCTGGTCGGGCCGGAATCGACGTTCGCCGCCATCGGTGCCGCCGGCGACGCCGAACCGTTCGCCGAGTTCTACCGCCGGTGCCGGATCGTCACTTCCCGGCTGTGGCCGACGCTGACCGAGCCGCTTCACAGCCGCGACGACGCGCTCAAGCACGTGCTCGCCGGCGGTGATCCCGGCGCCGAGTCCGCATGGCAGTCGATGATCTGTCGGCCGATCGGGCACGCCATCACCCAGGCCGTCGACAGCGACCTGGTCCGGGGTGTGATGGCCACCGACGCACTGATCGGCACATTCGCCCGCACCGACGACCCGTCGCTGCCGCAGAACGTCTGCTTCCTGTATCACCTGCTGGGCGGCGGCACCGGCGATTGGGACGTGCCGATCGGCGGCATGGGCGCGGTGAGTGGAGCGCTGGCCGCCGCGGCGGCCGGCCACGGCGTCGAGATCGTCACCGGCGCAGAGGTTTACGAGATCGACCCGGATGGTGAAGTGGGCTACCGCCACGACGGCGAGGAGCGCCGAGTACGGGCCGACCACGTGCTCGCCGGAGTGACTCCCGCCGTGCTGGCGAAGCTGGTCGGCGACCCGGAGCCGTCGCTGGCACCGGGTGCGCAGGTGAAGGTCAACCTGCTGCTGCGGCGATTGCCGCGGCTGCGCGACGAGACCGTGACCCCCGCGCAGGCGTTCGGCGGGACCTTCCACATCAACGAGACCTTCAGTCAGCTCGACGCCGCGTACCTGCAAGCGGCCGACGGCGCCATCCCCGACCCACTGCCCTGCGAGATCTACTGCCACTCGCTGACCGACCCCGGCATCCTGTCCGATGAGTTGCGGGAATCCGGCGCGCAGACGCTGACGGTGTTCGGCCTGCACACCCCGCACCAGCTGCCCGCAACGCGCGACGAGCTCACCGCCGCCGTGCTGGACTCTCTGAACTCCGTTCTGGCCGAACCGGTTCAGGATGTTGTGATGCAGGATGCCGTCGGGCGGTACTGCATCGAAACCAAGACCACCGCGGATTTGGAACGAACGCTGGGCATGACGGCGGGCAACATCTTCCACGGCGCGCTGAGCTGGCCGTTCGCCGAGAACGACGACCCGCTGAACACGCCGGCCCAGCGGTGGGGTGTCGCTACCGCCCACGAGCGGATCATGTTGTGCGGGTCCGGTTCTCGCCGCGGCGGCGCAGTATCGGGCATCGGTGGGCACAACGCCGCGATGGCGGTGTTGGAGAGCTAGGGCATCGCCGCGGTCCCACAGCGAGCGTGCGCAAACTGCCAACATTCAGCGGCGTGTCGGCCGCAAGACGCGCACGCTCGCGGAAAGGCCGGCCTTAGCGCTTGTCGACTTCGGCGTAGTCCCGTTCGGTGTGGCCGGTGTAGATCTGTCGTGGCCGGCCGATCTTGCCGCCCTCCTCGTCGTGCATCTCGCGCCAGTGCGCGATCCAGCCGGGAAGCCGGCCGAGCGCGAACAGCACGGTGAACATGCGCGTCGGGAATCCCATGGCCCGGTAGATCACGCCGGTGTAGAAGTCGACGTTCGGATAGAGCTTGCGTTCGATGAAGAAGTCGTCGGTCAGAGCGACCTCCTCCAGCGCCTTGGCGATGTCCAGCAGGTCGTCGTCGCCGCCCAGCTTGCCGAGGATCTTGTCGGCCTGCTCCTTCACGATCCGCGCCCGCGGGTCGTAGTTCTTGTAAACCCGGTGTCCGAAGCCCATCAGCTTGACGCCGTCTTCGCGGTCCTTGACCTTCTTGACGAAGGCCTGTACGTCGCCGCCCTCCTGCCGGATCTTCTCCAACATCTCCAGCACCGCCTGGTTGGCGCCGCCGTGCAGCGGGCCCCACAGCGCGTTGATGCCGCCGGAGATCGACGTGAAGAGGTTGGCCTGCGACGAGCCGACCAGCCGCACCGTCGACGTCGAGCAATTCTGCTCGTGGTCGGCGTGCAGGATCAGCAGCATGTCCAGCGCCCGCACCACCTCGGGGTCGACCTCGTAGGGCTCGGCCGGGAATCCGAACGTCATCCGCAGGAAGTTCTCCACCAGGGTCAGCGAGTTGTCGGGATAGAGGAACGGCTGACCGACCGACTTCTTGTAGGCGTAGGCCGCGATGGTGGGCATCTTGGCCAGCAGCCGGATCGTCGACAGTTCCACCTGCGCGTCGTCGAATGGGTCCAAGGAATCCTGGTAGTAGGCGCTCAACGCGTTCGCGGCGCTGGACAGCACCGGCATCGGGTGCGCGTTGCGCGGGAACCCGTCGAAGAACCGCTTCAGGTCCTCGTGCAGAAGGGTGTGCCGCTGAATCTGGGTGGTGAACTTGTCCAGCTGATCCTTTGTCGGCAGTTCGCCGTAGATCAGCAGATAGCTGACCTCGATGAACGTGGACTTCTCGGCGAGCTGTTCGATGGGGTAGCCGCGGTAACGCAAGATGCCCGCGTCGCCGTCGATGTAGGTGATGGCGCTCGTCGTGGATGCGGTGTTGACGAACCCCGGATCGAAGGTGGTGTAGCCCGTCTTGGCCAGCAGCGATCCCAAGGCGATCCCGTCGGCCCCATCGGTGGCGCCCGCGATCTCCAGGTCAAGCTCGCCACCGGGGTATTTCAGGGTGGCGTGCTCGTCTTTATCGGCCACGGGAATCCCTTCGTCGCTGCACCAGAACCGACCTCTGCCCCTCAAAAGGTAGTCCCATCGGAGCGGCCGTGCCCGCCCGGGGCAGCACACACCATCACACAGGCGCAGCGACGTCCGCAATCAGGTTAGTGAACTGGGCGAACGTCGCTTCCAGGCGGGAGACGAGATCATCGATGCCGATGCTCTGCCAGTCGGTGGCCGGACCCAGATCGGCGAGGGCGGCCTTGACGATCGACACCCACACCGTGGCCACCAGCCGCAGCTCACGATCGCCCAGACCGACGCCCATCCGCTTAGCCAACTCGACGTTGACCGCATGAGGGCGAAATTCGGTGGCGGCCTGTCGCAACGTCGGCGAGGACATGATGATCCGGATGATGCAGATCAGCCGTGGGGCCGTCAGTTCCCCGAAGCGGGCGGTCTGGGTGTTGCGATACATCGCCACGTAGCTCCGGCACAGCGCTACCAGGTGGTGCAAACCGGCCGGCTGGCGGGACAGCTCGACGGCGGCCAGTTCGACCGCGTCGTCGACCAACGCCAGGCACACGGCTTCCTTGGTCGCGAAGTACCGGCTGAACGTGCGGGGCGAGACGTCGGCGATCGCGGCGATCTGGTCGACGGTCGTGCGCTCGAAACCTTGTCGCTCGTACAACTCGATGGCCGCGTCGATCAGTGTGGCACGCGTGCGCTGCTTCTTCCGTTCGCGCAGACCGGACCCTGCCTCCCCCGTGACACCAGGCACCCGAGGATGCTAACGCGACTCTTCATGAAACACCTAGAACCGCCCCACTACGGTTGCAGACGTTCAATACGATTGCCCTGTACCCGGATCCTGTTGTGCACCCGGTTCTCCCGGCCCTGCCAGAACTCGACGACCTCGGGCGCGATCAAGTATCCGCCCCAGTTCGGTGGCACCGGCACCTCGTCGAGGTTCGCGAACCGTTCGGTGACGTCGGTCAGCTGTTCGATCAGCGCCGCCCGCGAGGCGATCGGCCTCGACTGGTGCGACGCCCAGGCGCCCAGCTGTGAACCGCGCGGCCGCTTCGTCCAGTAGTCGGCGGTCACCTCGGCGGACACCTTGGTCACCGGGCCACGCACATGGACCTGACGCCCCAGCAGGAACCACGGAAAGGTCGCCGACGCGTAGGGCGCCGCGGCGAGTTCCTCGCCCTTGGCGGAGTCGTAGTTCGTGAAGAAACTGATACCGGTCTCGTCGATGCTCTTGCACAGCACCGCGCGGGTCACCGGCCTTCCGCTCGCATCGACGGTCCCGACCACCATCGCGTTCGGCTCGGCCACGCCCGCGCGTTCGGCATCCGTTAACCACTTGCGCAGCAGGGCAACCCAGCCGTCGGCAAGCCAGTCGGTGTCCAGGTCCGGGCTGCCGTCCTTCTCGGCCGATCCGTACTCCACCCGCATCGCGGCCAGGCGCTCGTTCTCCGGGGTAGCCACCGCGCCAACGCTACGCCTCACCGCGGGTGCGAGAATTTGCGCATGACTGTGGTACCCGAAGACTTCGTAGCGGGCCTGGAAGGCGTCGTCGCCTTCACCACCGAAATCGCCGAGCCCGACAAAGACGGCGGCGCGCTGCGGTACCGCGGCGTCGACATCGAAGATCTAGTCAACCGGCAGGTCACCTTCGGTGACGTGTGGGCCCTGCTGGTGGACGGCAGATTCGGTCACGGGTTGCCGCCGGCCGAGCCGTTCCCGCTGCCGATTCACAGCGGCGATGTGCGGGTCGACGTGCAGGCCGGCCTGGCCATGCTCGCCCCCATCTGGGGATACCCCCCGATCCTGGATATCGACGACGCGACCGCCCGCGACCAGCTGGCCCGTGCGTCGGTGATGGCGCTGTCCTACGTGGCACAGTCGGCGCGCGGCATCTATCAGCCCGCCGTTCCGCAGCGCATGATCGACGAATGTCCCACTGTGACAGCGCGTTTCATGACTCGCTGGCAGGGTGAGCCCGATCCGAAGCACGTCGAGGCCATCGACGCCTACTGGGTGTCGACCGCCGAGCACGGCATGAATGCCTCCACCTTCACCGCGCGGGTGATCGCGTCCACCGGCGCCGACGTCGCGGCGGCGCTGTCCGGCGCCATCGGGGCCATGAGCGGCCCGCTGCACGGCGGTGCGCCTGCGAGGGTGATCCCGATGATCGAAGAGACCGAGCAGACCGGTGACGCGCGGGCGGTGGTCAGGCGCATCTTGGACCAGAAGGAAAAACTGATGGGCTTCGGCCACCGCGTCTACCGGGCCGAGGACCCGCGGGCGCGAGTGCTGCGGGCGACGGCCAAGCGCCTCGAGGCGCCGCGCTACGAGGTCGCCGCCGCGCTGGAGCAGGCCGCGCTGGCCGAGCTGCGCGAGCGCCGTCCGGACCGCGCGATCGAAACCAACGTCGAGTTCTGGGCCGCGGTGATCCTGGACTACGCCGAGGTACCGGCCAACATGATGCCGGCGATGTTCACCTGCGGGCGCACCGCCGGGTGGTGTGCGCACGTCCTGGAACAGAAACGGCTCGGCAAGCTGGTCCGGCCGTCGGCGATCTATGTCGGCCCCGGGCCGCGTAGCCCGGAGTCCGTCGACGGTTGGGACGAGGTCGCCAAGGGTTAGGGTGTCGCCGCTGATCGGCCGCGAGTTCGTCAGGTTGTCGGTGCCCGGGTGTTGTATGGCGGTGTCGCGATGACGTGGCGATGAATTCGGATCCGGTGGGCGGTCTATATCGCAGCGCCCTGCCGGGTGACGTAACTACAACCGAGGAGATCAGCATGGCAATCGAAGTACAGCCCGCAGTGTCCCCACACCTGACGGTCGACAACGCTGCCGCGGCGATCGATTTCTATGTACAGGCGTTCGATGCCGTCGAGTACGGCCGTATTCCCGGGCCGGACGGCAAGCTGATCCACGCCGCCCTACAGATCAACGGCTCCATGGTGATGCTCAACGACGACTTCCCGGAGATGACCGAGGGCAAGTCGATGACCCCGAAGGCGCTTGGCGGCACACCGGTGACCATCCACCTCACGGTCGCCGACGTCGACAAGAAGTTCCAGCAAGCGCTGGACGCGGGCGCCACGGTGGTCCATCCGCTCGAGGACGCTTTCTGGGGCGACCGTTACGGCGTGCTGCGCGACCCGTTCGGTTTCCTGTGGTCAATGGGCCAGCCGATGCGCGAGGTCAGCGCGGAGGAAATCGAGGAAGCGGTAAAGCAGCACCAGTAGCCAAGCGTTCGAGGGTCACCCCCTCAGCGCCGCAGCCCCGCCAGCAGGCGCCGTCCGATGGGCGGCGCCTGCGCGGTTGCCGCCGCGGCAAGCATGTCGGCGACGGTGGTGAACTTGTCGCGCGGCCGGTCATCGGTCTCGCCTCTGGCGATCTCGGCGCGGTCGATGGCGTTCCATCCGGCCCCGTCGACCAGGTGCGGCTGCCGGCCGTGCACCAGCTTGTCCAGGGCGGCCCGGTTGGCGATCGGGTCGGCCAGCAGGCCGGCGTTGTAGTCGTCGACAAGGTTCTGCACCGTCTGCGCGGCGCACGATTTGTTCGTGCCGATGAAGCCGGTCGGTCCTCGCTTGACCCAGCCCGCGACATAGCTACCGCGAACCGGCCGCCCGGATTCCGGATCGATGACCCGGCCACCGTCGTTGGGCACCACCGCGGCGGCCTCGTCGAACGGCAGATCGCGAATCGGCCTGCCGCGGTAGCCGATTGACGTCAGCACTAGGCCGGTGTCGAGCTGACGGGCTTCGTTCGTCCCGGTGACGGTGAACTCGATACCCGCGGCGCGGGGGTCGCCGAGGATGCGATGCGGCGTAAGCCGGTAGGCGAGCCGAATGCGCGGACGCGTCGCGGGCACCGACGCGTCACCGAGTTTGCTCAAGATCTCGAGCTTGTTGCGGGTGAGCGCGTCGGCGGCGGCGGCCAGATCGGCCTGCACCAACTCCATGTCGGCGGCGTCCAGCACCACGTCGCACGTCGACGTCAGGCCGATCAGTTCGGGCAGGGTGAACGCGGAGGCAGCAGGCCCACGGCGCGCAGCGATCACGACTTCGGACACCCGCGACTCCCGCAGCGCGGACAGCGCGTGGTTTGAGATGTCGGTGCGGGCCAGCGCGTCGGGATCGGCGGTCAGAATGCGGGCCACGTCGAGGGCCACGTTGCCGTTGCCAACGATCACCACCCGCTCATGTCCCAGATCGACTGGCAGATCGGTGAATTCGGGGTGCCCATTGATCCAGGCAACTATCTCGGTCGCGGTGCCGGTGCCGGGCAGGCCCATGCCGTCGATGTCCAATCTGCGATCGTTCGGCGCACCGACCGCGTAGAGCACGGCGTGATGATGGGCCAGCAGTTCGGCGTGACTGAGGTCCGATCCCACCTCGACGTTCAGGTAGAACCGGAAGCTTCGCCGCCGGGCGATCTTGTCGAACAGCCGGGTGACCAGCTTGGTGCTCTGGTGGTCGGGCGCCACCCCCGCCCGCACCAACCCGTACGGCGTCGGCAGCCGTTCGAACACGTTCACCTGGACGCCGCGCTGGGTCAGCAGTTCGTCGGCGGCATACATCGCGGCCGGTCCGGAGCCGACGATCGCCACCGTCAGCGGGCCCGCGCCGCGCGGGTGGACCATCGGAGCGTCGATGACGGGCGCCAGTTTGGCGGTGGGCGGCAACTTCTCATCGGGTGCCAGCTCCGGGTAGAACGCCGCATTGAGCGCGATGAACGGCAGCTGTTCGGGCTCCAGCCGGTTATCGGGTGCGATCGCGCCGACCGGACAGGCGCTGACGCAAGCCCCGCAGTCCACACAGGCCGCCGGGTCGATGTAGAGCATCTCCGCGGTGGCAAAGCCGGGCTCGTCCGGCGACGGATGGATACAGTTCACCGGGCAGGCGTAGACGCAGGACCCGTCGCTACAGCACGACTGGGTGATGACGTGCGGCATGAGGGATGAAGCTCCTTACGCGGCCGCCACCACGTGCTGGCGCTGCGGTTCGCTGCGGTAGCGGCTCGGGCGTCCGTCGATCCTGCAGATCCGCCAGATGATCTTGGCGATCGGGTTCATCAGTCCGGTGTCATGGCACAGCATCCGGACGTCACCGAACATGTCGCGCAGCATCTGCCGGGACTCCGGCGAGCGGAAGAACACTTCCTTGCGCACCGAGCGGGGGATGTCGAATTCCTTCCAGAACGCGCGCGGCGGAACGATGATGGCCGAACACAGGATCCGCATCGTCAGCGGGACGTACAGCGACAACCAGAACCGCTTACGCCGCGGCAGGTGCGGCAGCCGCTTGCGCAGATACTCGTGGGCAAACGAGATGTGCCGGGCCTCCTCGGCCACGTGGATGGCCATAACCCGCTCCATGATCGGGTGCAACGACTTGCCCTCGCGCAGAACGTTCTTCTGGGTGTGGTCGATGGGTTCCTCGCCGGCGAGGATGCCGAACCAGAACGGGATCGGCAGCGGACCGGCGACCAGCGGGATCAGCGGCTGGACCCACTTCAGCAGCCGCGGCATACCCGGCACGTCGGCGCCGATGCGGTTCACCATCTCCTGAAACATCATGGTGTGGTTGCACTCTTCGACGGCCTCGTGCAGGCAGTACCGGTATTCCGGCGAGCCGTTTGGCGTCCAGAAGGAGTACTCCATCAAGCCACGGATCAGGATCGACTCGAAGTGCAGGCCGACCTTGGCGACGTTGGCCTGGCGCCACATGCCGATCTCGATCTGGCGCTCGACGGGCTGCGCCCGGTACCACGGGTGGCGGCCCAGCGGATCGGTGGCCGGCAGGATCCAGCGCTCGTCGTTGTCGATCACCGCGAATTCCGGCGAGTCCCAGTCGATGTCGGTGTACGGATTGAAGTTGCGCCGCACCGACCCCTCAGACAGTGTGGTGAGCATGTCGACGTACTCGACGTCGTCATTCACTTCCATGTTGCGACGCCAGCGCCTGACCATGCGGGTCCGAGCCATTAGCAGCCTCCCATTAGGTTTACATACAGCGGCTTGGTGTCCACCGACGGTACCGTAGGTATCGCGTATTGAACAGACCGTTCGGCCCGATGTGCGCAAGCCCGTCGTTCGAAGGATTCTGTGACGGAGGTCACATCCGGAGCCGCGGTCACCCGCGACGGTGCCCGCATTCTGATGGCCAGGCTTGGTCATTAACCTTGACGGCATGGCCGACATGACGATTCCCGCCGACATCAAGCCCAGCGATGGACGCTTCGGCTCCGGCCCGTCGAAGGTGCGGCCCGAGCAGCTGAAGGCGCTGGCCGCCGCGGGTGATCTGTTCGGCACGTCGCACCGGCAGGCGCCGGTCAAGAACCTGGTCGGCCGGGTGCGCGACGGAGTGCGGCAGCTGTTCTCGGTGCCCGACGGCTACCAGGTCATCCTCGGCAACGGCGGCTCGACCGCGTTCTGGGACGCGGCGGCCTTCGGGCTCATCGACAAGCGCTCTCTACACCTGACCTACGGGGAGTTCAGCTCGAAGTTCGCCTCCGCGGTGACCAAGAACCCGTTCGTCGGGGACCCGCTCGTCATCAAGGCCGATCCGGGCAGCGCCCCCAAGCCGCAGTCGGATCCGTCGGTCGACGTTATCGCCTGGGCGCACAACGAGACCTCGACCGGTGTCGCCGTGCCCGTGCAGCGACCCGAGGGCTCGGGCGACGCGCTCGTCATCATCGACGCCACCTCGGCCGCCGGCGGCCTGCCTGTGGACATCACCGACGCCGATGCGTATTACTTTGCGCCGCAGAAGAATTTCGCGGGAGATGGTGGGCTGTGGTTGGCGATCCTGTCCCCCGCCGCGCTGTCCCGCATCGAGTCGATCGCCGCATCCGGGCGCTGGATGCCCGACTTCCTGTCGCTGCCGATCGCCGTCGAGAACAGCCTGAAGAACCAGACCTACAACACCCCCGCGATCGGGACGCTGATCCTGCTCGCCGAGCAGCTGGACTGGCTGCTGGGCAACGGTGGGCTGGACTGGGCCGTCAAACGCACCGCCGACTCTTCGCAGCGGCTGTACTCCTGGGCGGAGGCGTCGAAGTTCGCCACGCCGTTCGTCGCCGACGCGGAACTGCGCTCGCAGGTCGTCGGCACGATCGACTTCTCCGACGACGTCGATGCCGCCGCGGTCGCCATGGTGCTACGGGCCAACGGCATCGTCGACACCGAGCCGTACCGCAAACTCGGCCGCAACCAATTGCGGGTGGCGATGTTCACCGCCGTCGACCCCGACGACGTCACCGCGCTCACCCGATGTGTCGACTGGGTGGTAGAACGCCTCTGAAGTGCACATGCTCTTCGCGCAAGCGGCTCATCGCCAGGCGTGTCGCCGTTATAACGGGCCGATAACGCAGTAGGGTGACCTGCTAATCGGGCTCGGCGCCGGGGCCCGGAGGAGGTCGCCATGCGAGAACTCAAGGTCGTCGGACTCGACGTCGATGGCAAACGCATCATCTGCGAAAGCGACGACTCCAGCGAGAAGTTCATCTTGCGCACCGACGACCGGTTGCGCGCCGCCGTGGGCGGCGACAAGTCCGGCTTCAGCCAATCCCAAATTGATGCCGAGGTTCCAAGCGTGCTGCGTCCCAAGGAGATTCAATCAAGGATTCGTGCGGGCGCGTCCGTCGAGCAGATTGCCGAGGCCGCCGGGGTCGACGTGTCCCGGGTCGAGAGGTTTGCTCACCCAGTGCTGCTGGAACGCTCCCGTGCGGCCGAGCTGGCAACCGCCGCGCATCCCGTCCTCGCCGACGGGCCCGCAGTGCTGACACTGCTGGAGACGGTGACGACGGCGTTGGTCGCCCGCGGTCTGAACCCCGACGCCACCATCTGGGACGCGTGGCGCAACGAGGACGGGCGCTGGACGGTGCAGCTGTCATGGAAAGCGGGCATGTCGGACAATACGGCCCATTTCCGGTTCACTCCCGGCGCACACGGCGGCACCGTCACCGCGTTCGACGACGCGGCCTGCGAGCTGATCGACCCAGACTTCGCCCGGCCGCTGCGGCCGGTGGCGCCCGTCGCACAGCTCGACTTCGAGGAGCCGGAGCCGCCGGTGGAACCCGAAAAGCCCGAGCCCGCCAAGCCGAGGCGCGCCCGCAAGGGCAAACCGCCGGTGCCGGCGTGGGAAGACGTGCTGCTGGGCGTGCGCTCCGGCGGTCAGCGCTAGCCGAGGCTTAATGCCAGCAGGCCCAGCCAGGCGCCCGCCACACCGACGCCGAGGCCCACCGTGATCCAGCGCAATACCGGCACGCTGCGCCAGCCCCACACCGTGGGGGCCAGTCCACCCACTGCGACGAGATTGAGTCCGATCGCCAGCAGCGGATGAACGCGGATCAACCCCAGACTCAACACCACCACCGCGGCCGCGGTCACCGCGGCGACGAACGCGGACACCGTCAACCCGGTTCCCCACGGGGTGGCTTCGTCGGTCACCTCATCATCTCCCCGGGTCGCTTCGCTCTCCCCTGCCCTTCGGGCGTGGGCCCAGCCCGCCGGACGCCAATCTAGCTCTCTCGTAGAACGCCAGCGCGGCGGCCGTCGCGACATTGAGCGAGTCGGTCCCCCGTGCCATCGGAATCCGCACCCGGATATCGCTGGCCCGCATCGCCGCCTCGGTGAGGCCGGGCCCTTCGGCGCCCACCAGGATGGCCACCCGGTCGTCGCTGACCGTCGACATCGCCTCCGGGAGCGCTGACGCGGTCTCCTCGGGCGTCATGGCCAGCAGTCGAAAGCCGTTGTCCGCCAATACCGCCAGGTCCGTCGGCCAGCCGGTCGCCCATGCATACGGCACCAGCAGCGCGTGCCCCATCGACACCCGCACGGCGCGCCGGTACAGCGGGTCGGCGCATCCGGTGCCGAACACCACCGCATCGACGCCGAGACCGGCCGCGCTGCGAAAGATCGAACCGAGGTTCTCGTGGTCGTTCACGCTCTCGAGCACCGCGACCGTACGGGCGCCGACGAGCACCTGGTCAACGGTCAACTCGCCCGGGCGCGGCGCGGCGGCAAGCACTCCGCGGTTGAGGTGAAAGCCGACCACCTCGGCCATCACCTCGGCGGTTACCCGGTAGTAAGGGGCGTCGGTTCCGCTCAGATCCGAGGCCAGCTCGCGCAGCCGGCGATCGGTGCCCAGCATCGCCCGGGGTGTGAACCGAGACGCCAGCATCCGCTGCACCACCAACACGCCCTCGGCGATGACCAATCCCTTGCCGGTCGGCAGATCGGGCCGGCGGTCGACGCTGTTGAGATCACGGAAATCGTCCAGCCGCGGATCGGCGGGGTCCTCGACGTCGACGATGACCGCGCTCACGCGCTTTCGTCGACGATGGCTGACATCAGCTCGGCGGCGTCGAGCAGCGTCCTGCGCTGATCGGGGTCGAGCTTCGCGAGCCGCTGTTGTAGCCACTCCTGGCTGGCCCGCCGTTCGGCCTCGACCAGCTGCGCCCCGCTGGCCGAGACCGACACCAAGACCTGGCGACCGTCGACGGGGTGTGCGCTTCGGGCCACGAAACCGAGGTCGGCCAGTGAGGCGATTACTCGCGTCATCGACGGCGGTCGGACCCGTTCCCGGATGGCCAACGCGCCCGGTGTCATTGCGCCCTCTTTTGCCAGCGTCGACAGCGCCGACAACTGCGATAGCGAAACCGAGGATTCCGAGCGTCGAAACCGCAATTGGCGAGCCAGCCGCATAACCGCTAGCGACAAGTCGCTCGCCAGCCGAGAGTCGACATCCTTCACAACGCAAAAGAATACCCAGAGGGGACGTCAATAATGTTGAAAAACACGACCGGCTACCGGCATTCACCGCCACCGGGCTAGGTTGGTCACCGATGAGCTCCGAATCACCCGACGCCGCTGAGCCGGAACCGCCTGCCCTGCCCGCGATTCTGCTCGATCCCTGGCCTGTCATCGTCGTGCTGGCCCTGGCCTGGCTGATTGCCGCGGTACTCGCGTTCACGATCACCGGACTGCACGAGTGGCGGCCGATAACCGTGGCCGGTTTGGGAGTCGGCGCGCTAGGCACGTCGATCTTTGTGTGGCAACGTCGCGCCGTGCGCCGCGGGTCCCGGGGTGCGCAGAGCGGATTGAGCTGAATTCGACCAAGATTTATCGCAAAGGAGGAGGCAATGGCAGAGCCGCTATTGCAAGCGCAGATCGATATCAACGCCCCGGTGCCGAAGGTGTGGGAGTTGATCTCCGATTTCAACCGAATGCCGCAATGGAGCCCGCAATGCCGAATGATGAAGGCGCTCGGCCCGCTGCGCCAGGGCACCCGAACCCTCAATATCAACCGTCGCAATTTCCTGTTCTGGCCGACCACGAGCACGGTCACCGAAGTCATTCCGGAGAAAAAGCTGGCGTTCCGGGTGAACGCCAACGGCACCATTTGGAGCTATGAGCTGCAGGCGACGGATCAGGGCACCCGGGTGGTGGAAAGCCGCCATGCCGAAAACGGCGTCAAGGCGGTGTCCAACATGACCGTGAATGCCTTGTTCGGCGGCGTGCCCAGCTTCGAGCGCGAACTCGTGGAGGGCATGAACACCTCCCTAGCCCGGATCAAGGCGGCGGCCGAAGGCGGTTAGTCGCTCGGCGCCTGCTGCTCCTCGTCGCTCGGCGCGGGCTGCTCGGTGACGTCGAGCACGCCGTCGTCGTACGGGTCGTAGAGCGGCGAGCCGGTTCCGGCCGGCGCCGGGGTGTCGGAATGGGCGCCACAACCGTATTCGGCATTCACCACATGCCCGTCGGCAGACAACTCGTTGGCACACACGCCGTACATCGATCCGAGCGAACCGGCCAGCGGCAGATAGAACCCGCAGTCCCGGCACATCCGACGGGTGGACCGCGCCATCGCCGTGCCCGGCCCGTAGTCGCCGTCATGCCAACGCTGCGCGGCGTCCGCACGGCCCCATGCGCTGAGCAGCCGGCGTCGACCCAGCCCGATCTCGGCAGCGGTCTCGTCGATGTCTGGATCGCCGGTGGCGGCGTAGCCGGGCACCAGCCGCGGGTCGTCCGACGGCGGGGCGAGCAGGTCGCCGGGGGTGAGGTCGCCGGTCCGCAGCCGGTCCTGCCAAGGCACCCAGTTCGGTGCCAGCAGTGCCGTGGGGCCGGGCACCAGCACCACCTCACTGATCGTCGCGTGGTCGGCGCCCGGATGGGCGGCGACGACGACGGCCCACTGCCAGCCTTGGTAGCCAGGCAAGTTGGCCAGGAAGCGGTGGGTGGCGGAGGTGATGTCCTCGAAGGCCGCCCCCAGGTAATCCCCGACGGTGTCGCCGCTGTGTTCGACGATCGCCGCGCGCGCCTGATCGACGGCGCCCAACAGCACCGCCTCCAGGTCCGCCGGGCGCTCGGTCGCCGGCGTGGCCGGGCCGTCCTCGGCGGATTCCGTCATGCTGTTCATCGCACTCAATACTGCCTGACCGCCGTGCGCCTAGCCACACCGGTTGCCTGCACGCAGCGGTCGTCGCGATGGGGGAGAATCGTGTCTGTGAGCGGATCGCGGCGTGACCACCGGGGCCCGGCGGGCCGGCGTGATCCCCGCTATTACCCGCCCCGGCCGCCCGCCGAGCAGGGCGACGAACATCCCGGGATGGCGAATTATCCCAGCGACGGCGCCGATTACCGTCGACCGCGCCGCGCATCCGTACCGAGCGCCAACCGGTATTTGCCGGAACTGGAGGCGCGGTCGGCTCGATCAACCCCGCCGCCGGGCGTCGGCGCCGGAGCGGGCCAGGACGTCGCCGGCCCTCGAACGGCCGCACAGCGCGGCCGCGAAGTGGGCTCCAAGATGTACGGCCTGTTCCACCGGGCCGCCACCGCCGACGGGGCCGACAAATCCGGACTGACCGCGCTCACCTACCCGGTGATGGCCAACTTCGCCGTCGACTCCGCTATGGCGGTCGCCCTGGCCAACACCCTGTTCTTCGCCGCGGCCTCCGGGGAAAGCAAGAGCAAGGTCGCCCTCTATCTTCTGATCACCATCGCGCCGTTCGCGGTGATCGCGCCGTTGATCGGCCCGGCGCTGGACCGGTTGCAGCACGGCCGCCGGGTCGCGCTGGCCACCTCGTTCGTGCTTCGCACGGCGCTGGTCGTGGTGCTCATCGCCAATTACGACGGAGCGACCGGCGGCTTCCCGTCCTGGGTGCTCTATCCGTGCGCGTTGGGAATGTTGGTGCTGTCCAAGTCATTCAGCGTGTTGCGCGGCGCGGTGACGCCACGCGTGCTGCCGCCCACCATCGATCTGGTGCGGGTCAATTCGCGGCTGACCGTGTTCGGCCTGCTCGGCGGGACGATCGTCGGCGGGGCGGTCGCGGCCGGCGCGGAGTACCTGTTCAACATGTTCCACCTGCCGGGCGCGTTGTACGTCATCGTCGCGCTCACAGTGGCCGGTGCGGTGTTGTCCATGCGGATACCGAAATGGGTGGAGGTCACCGAAGGCGAGGTGCCGGCCACGCTGACCTACCACGGGGGAAACGGCGACCTACGTCGCCACCCGGAGCGCGTCGCGGAAACCGGGTCCGCGCGTCAACCGTTGGGCCGCAACATCATTACCGCGTTGTGGGGCAACTGCACAATCAAGGTGATGGTTGGTTTCCTGTTCCTCTATCCCGCGTTCGTGGCCAAGTCGCAGGATGCCAGCGGCTGGGAGCAGCTGTTGATACTCGGGCTGATCGGCGCCGCAGCGGCGATCGGCAACTTCTCCGGCAACTACACCAGCGCGCGGCTGCAGCTCGGGCATCCGGCGCAGCTGGTGGTGCGCAGCACCATCGCGGTCACCGTGGTCGCGCTGGCCACCGCGCTGACCGGAAAGCTCTTGGTGGCCGCGATAGCCGCGTTCGTCACGGCCGCGGCGAGTGCGATCGCCAAGGCGTCGCTGGACGCGTCGCTGCAGCACGATCTGCCCGAGGAGTCGCGGGCTTCGGCGTTCGGCGGCTCGGAATCGCTGCTGCAACTGGCGTGGGTGGCGGGCGGCGCGACGGGTGTGCTGGTGTACACCGATCTGCATGTGGGCTTCACGGTGATATCCGCCGTGCTGATCCTCGGGCTGGCGCAGACCCTGGTGAGTTACCGCGGCGACTCGCTGATCCCCGGCTTCGGCGGAAACCGTCCCGTGTTCGCCGCGAAAGAGGGCGGCCGTCACGATTCGCCGATGGCAACGCCGGAGTGAAGAAGCTCGTTGCGGTGCTGGTCACCGTCGCGGTGGTGGCATCGGCGGCCACGGCCGTACTGATCTGGCGGTTGACCCGCCATCCCGCACCCGAGCACCCTGAAATCAGTGCGTACACGCACGGTCAATTGGCGCGAGTCGGCCCGTACCGGTACTGCGACGTCTTGCAGATCACCAAGTGCGACGTCCCGGGAACCTTCGGCGAACTCGTCGTCACGTCGCGCAATCCGGTGCAGTTGTCGGTGCCACCGTCGATCTCCAGGGCACCATGGGTGCTGCTTCGGGCCTACGAGGATTCCGACGAGCTCGTCGAAGCGTTCCCGCCAGGCAAACTCGCGGTGACCATTCCCACCGTCGACCCGCACCGGGGCCGACTCACCGGCATCGCAGTGCAGCTGCCGACACTGGTCCGCGACGAGGCGGGCAACGAGTTCCCCTGGCCGCATGCCGAATGGTCGGTGCGCACCGTCTGGTCTTAACCAAACGGTTTGCCGCCCAACGTCTCTCGACCGTGCGGAGTGAGCCAGTTGGACACGTCTGGCCCCTGCGGGACGATGCCGGTCGGGTTTATGTCGGTGTGCACGATGTAGTAGTGCTGCTTGATCTGCACGAAGTCGACGGTGTCGCCGAACCCGGGGGTCTGGAACAGGTCACGCGCATAGGCCCACAGCACTGGCATCTCGGCGAGTTTGGACCGGTTGCACTTGAAGTGGCCGTGGTAGACGGCGTCGAACCGGGCCAGCGTGGTGAACAACCTGACGTCGGCCTCGGTGATGGTGTCGCCAACCAGATAGCGCTGGTTCTCCAGTCGATCGCTGAGCCAGTCCAGGGCGGTGAACAACCGCTCGTAGGCCTTGTCGTACGCCTCTTGTGAACCGGCGAAACCACACCGGTAGACGCCGTTGTTGACCTCGGTGTATATGCGCTGGGAGACCTCGTCGATCTCCCCCCGCCGTGGCTCCGGGTAGAGCTGCGGCGCGCCCACTCGGTGGTATTTCTCCCACTCCGTCGAGAGGTCCAGCGTCATCTGCGCGAAGTCGTTGGTGACGACTTCGCCGGTGGGCACGTCGACGATGGCCGGGACGGTGATGCCCTTCGGGTAATCGGGGAACCGGGCCAGATAAGCGTCTTTGAGCCGGGGAATCTTCAACACCGGATCGACACCGCCGGGGTCGAGGTCGAAGGTCCAGCTGTCCTCGTCGTGCGTGGGTCCGCAAAACCCAATGGACAGAACGTCTTCCAGACCGAGTAGCCGTCGCACGATGATTGTGCGATTGGCCCACGGGCAAGCCCGGGCGACGATCAGCCGGTAGCGACCGGGTTCGACCGGATAGCCGTCGCGGCCGTCTGCCGTAATGCGGGTGGTGATGTAGTCGGTATCCCGGTTGAACTCGCCTCCGCCGGCGACATACGCAGCCATGCCTCCAGTGATACCCCTCGGAACCCGCTTCACCACGTTTGTCGTCGTACCGCCATGGTTCCGTTTCTCGGCACCGAGGCGCGGCGCGCGGGCGTGGTGAATCGCTATCAATTGGCCACCCGTTATGACCCGGTCTTTCGCGATGTGTACATGCCACGGGGCCACGAACTAACTGCGGTCGACAAGGCGCTGGCCGCCTGGCTGTGGTCCGGACGCCAAGCGACTGTCGCTGGGCTGTCAGCGGCCGCCCTGCACGGCTCGTTATGGATTGACGCGCGCCTGCCGGCTGAGCTGAACCAACGCAGTCAGCACAAGACCGAGGGCATCCTGCTGCAGAGCGGCCGTATCGCCGACGAGGAGAAGTGCACTATCGACGGTGTAACACTGACGACCCCGGCGCGCACCGCGTTCGATCTGGGCCGGCGAGTGGACCTGATGACAGCGGTCATTCGGGTGGATGCGCTGATGCGAGCCACCCAATTGACACCTGCCGATGTCTATCCCCTGCTCGAGGTGCATCGTGGCGCGCGCGGTGCGGTTCTTCTTCGCAGAGTCCTGGCGGTTGCCGATCCCGGCGCCGAGTCCCCACAGGAGTCCCGGACACGTCTGTTGTTGGTGTCATCCGGGTTCCCGCAGCCAAGTACCCAGGTAGCCGTTTTCGACGGTCGCTATCTGGTCGCCCGCCTCGATATGGGGTGGGAAGAGTGGCGCGTCGGCGTGGAGTTCGACGGTGCCCAGCACTGGACAGATCCCAGACAACGCAGCCGCGACATCGACCGCTTGGCCGAGCTGGCGGCACTTGGCTGGACGATTGTCCGGGTCAGTGGCGAGATGCTGCGAAACCGGCCACGCACGGTTGTCGAACGAATACGGGCGGCATTGCGAGCCAACGGCTGTCCGCGAGTCTGAGCTTGTGCGCGAAATTAAGGCGGATCTTCGAGCACAAGCTCAGTTTCGCCGAAGCGCTTAGGAGTCCAGCTCGCGGGCCACGGCCCGGACCACCTCGGACACCCGGCGGGAGACCTTGCGGTCGGGATAGCGGCCTTTGCGCAGCTCGGGCTGCACCGACGTCTCCAGCAACGTGATCATGTCCTCGACCATGCCGTGCAACTCGTCAGGTGTGTGCTTGTGCTCGGCGGCCGCGGCTTCGCGACGCGTCCTGCTCAGGCTCGGCGGCGGGTCAATGATCTTCAAGCTCAACGCCTGCGGCCCGCGGCGACCGGCGGCGACGCCGAACTCCACTCGCTGACCGGACTTCAGACCCTCGACACCGTCAGGCAACGCCGAGGACCGGACGTAGACGTCCTCACCGTCCTCCTGGGACAGAAAGCCGAAGCCCTTGTCGGCGTCGTACCACTTCACCCTGCCGGTCGGCACTGGTCTCACCCGCTCCACTCACATAAGGAAAGCGTCCCGCCTGCGCCGGGACGCGATGTGCTGATCCTACTCGGCCGCCTACCCCCCCATCACCCTCTTTAGTCGGCTTAGTCGGCGCGCTTCATAGCGGTCGTCACCGGCACGCCACCGCGCAAAGTGTTCATCACGATGCAGCAGTGCTCGGCCGATGCCACCAGTCCCTTGGTCAGCGCCGGGGGTGTGCCGTCGGCGGTGGCGAGATCCCACGGGAGCGTCCCCATCAACCATCAACGCCCCGCGCACGTCAACGTCGGCGGTGACTTCAACCTCCAGCCGGGTAAGCCGTACCCCCGGGGACCACGCGACCATGGAACGGATCGAACTCGGTTCCATTGATTGCCCGCGCACGATCGGGTAACAGCCGGCGCTTAGCCTACGCCGGCCGAAGGGGGTGTGGGCGGTGCGATCACACACCAGATCGGTAGTCTTGAACGACCGCTGGAGGAGAGATGCGCCTGATCCTGAATATCATCTGGTTGATCTTCGGCGGCCTATGGCTGGCGCTGGGGTATCTGCTGGCCGCGATCATCTGCTTCATCCTGATCATCACGATCCCGTTCGGGTTCGCCGCGCTGCGTATCGCGTCCTACGCGCTGTGGCCTTTCGGTCGCACCATCATCGAGAAACCGGGCCCACGCCCCGGTGCCCTGATCGGCAACGTCATCTGGGTGATCCTGTTCGGCATCTGGCTGGCGATCGGGCATGTGGTCACTGCGGTGGCGATGGCCATCACGATCATCGGCATTCCGCTGGCGCTGGCCAATCTCAAACTCATCCCGGTATCCCTGGTGCCGCTCGGCAAGGAGATCGTGCCCGTCGACTCACTCAAGGCGCCCGGATGACCGTGACGTCGCTGGGTGTTCCGTCGGTGTTCCGCCCCCTTGAATTGCCAGAGGGGGCGAAGGACGGCCCGCTGCGCGATACCTACGGCCGCGTCGCCACCGATCTGCGGGTATCGCTGACCGATCGCTGCAACCTGCGCTGCACCTACTGCATGCCTGCCGAGGGGCTGGACTGGATGCCCGGCGAGCAGCTGTTGCGGCTAGACGAGCTCACCCGGCTGCTGCGCGTCGCGGTCGATCAGCTGGGCATCACCCGGGTCCGGTTCACCGGCGGCGAGCCGTTGGTGGCCAAGCATCTCGAGGATGTCATTGCCGCCACTGCCGCGCTGCGTCCCCGCCCCGAGATTGCATTGACTACCAACGGGATTGGGCTGGACCGGCGAGCCGCGAAGCTGAAGCGGGCCGGGCTGGATCGCATCAATGTCTCGCTCGACACCGTGGATGCCGAACGTTTTACTCGCATCACCCGCCGCGACCGGCTCTCCGACGTGCTGGCCGGTCTTGCCGCAGCGCAGCGGGCCGGTCTGACACCGGTGAAGGTTAACGCCGTGCTGGACCCGACGACCGGTCTGGACGACGCGGTGGCGCTGCTGCGGTTCTGCCTGGCGCACGGCTATCAACTGCGCATCATCGAGCAGATGCCGCTGGACGCCGGTCACGAGTGGCGTCGCGGCGAGGCGCTCGACGCCGACGACGTGTTGGCCGCACTGCAACGGCACTTCACTCTGACGACGGATCCGGCGCCCCGCGGCTCCGCGCCGGCGCAGCTGTGGCAGGTCGACGGGGGGCCCGCGACGGTCGGCATCATCGCGTCGGTATCCCATGCGTTCTGCTCGGCCTGCGACCGCACCCGGCTGACCGCCGACGGCCAGGTCCGTAGTTGCCTGTTCTCCCGGGAAGAGACCGACCTGCGCGGGTTGATGCGCGCCGGCGCGGACGACGACGCCGTTGCGGCCGCGTGGCGCGCCGCGATGTGGGCCAAGCCGGCAGGGCACGGCATCGACGACCCGGACTTCGTGCAACCGGACCGGCCGATGAGCGCGATCGGCGGGTAGCGGTGGAAACCACGTCACAGGTGACGGTCCAGCTGACCGTCCGCTATTTCGCCGCCGCCCGGGCCGCCGCAAGTGCGGAGACCGAAACGCTGCGCGTCGAATCCGGGACGACGGTTGCGGGGCTGGTCGAGCGGCTTGCCGCCCGCGGACCCGAGCTTGCCAAGGTGTTGAGCCGATGCTCGTTTCTCTGTGACGGCATGGCCGTCCGTGACATGGCGAGTGAACTGTCTGACGGCCAGACGATCGATGTGCTGCCGCCCTTCGCCGGTGGCTAACCGTGATTTCCGTCACATAACGAAATGGTCACAAGCTGGCTACGGTCTGATGGAGCAGCCGCCGCACCAGCGGAAACGCGCAAAACTCCTGGGGTTTTAGAACGTTATTAGGATTTGCCGCCACGCGAAACGCCGTTCTCGGCAAAAGATGACGCGATCGAAAAGAGCCGTTAGGTTCTTCCGCAAGCCATCGACCTCAATCGGTGGCCCGCCCTGCCCGATAGCGCCGAGCTCCATCCGTTGGGTAGGGAAAACGACGAAAACTGGGATGGGGGCGGGGGACCCACCGGTCCACCGAACAGTTAGGACCAGGGGCCGCTTGTGGCTCCTTGGGGTGAAGCCGACGCCGTTTTCACCGTCGTCGGCCGGGCAACCTCTCCAGCCCGAACCCGACAGCTGACCTCGTGGGCGCATAAGAGAGGACCAATCGCACCCATGCGTGGACGGCACCGCAAGCCCACATCATCGTCTGTCAACGTCGCAAAGGTCGCCTTCACCGGCGCAGTCATCGGTAGCGGAAGCCTTACCCTCGCCGGGCAAGCCGGCGCCGCCACCGACGGCGAATGGGACCAGGTCGCCAGCTGCGAATCCGGCGGCAACTGGGCAATCAACACCGGCAATGGATACCAGGGCGGGTTGCAGTTCTCGCCGAGCACCTGGAGCGGCCACGGCGGTGGCGAGTACGCGCCGTCGGCACACCTCGCCACCAAGGAAGAGCAGATCGCGGTCGCCGAGCGAGTGCTGGGCAGCCAGGGCAACGGCGCGTGGCCGAGCTGTGGCGGCGTGCTCTCCGGTGCCACCCCTCGCAACGTCGTCAACGAGCCCGAGGCCCTTGACGCCCCCGAACTGAACGGCCAATTGCCACCCGCACCCGTCGAGGCGCTCGCCGCCCCCGCACCGCTGCCGCCGCCTCCTCCTCCGCTCCCCGCGCCGCCGCCACCCGCACCCGTCGAGGCGCTCGCCGCCCCCGCACCGCTGCCG